>JAANXG010000005.1 GCA_018263405.1 Gammaproteobacteria bacterium | reverse complement strand
GTAAGTTCTCAATAACCCCGTGCAAGAATGTGGGGGTAGGGTTGTCTTTCAGGGCTGTCGAAAGCACGGAGGCTTTCGCCAGAGCGTACAGGGAGGTATTGCATCCTTAGCTCCGTAAACGGCACTTCCCTATGCCACTTCTTACAGCGTCTCTGAAAGACAACCCTACCCCCACATGATCGCCGACATTGCACGGACTTTTTGAGAAATTACCAAATCCGGATATATTCACTTGTATTCGCGCCCATAGCTCAGTTGGATAGAGCGTTGGCCTCCGAAGCCAAAGGTCAGAGGTTCGAATCCTCTTGGGCGCGCCATTCCCAAGAGACATAACGCCGCGGATGACCGCTTTCCGGGCCGCTGAACGTTACAATATCAGTGACGGGGTACACTAGAATCGATCATATATTGTTCATTATGAATTCGTCCATGCGCCTTCTGACGTCCTCCCATTTCTCCCGAGCCACCCGGGCGCGGGTAATTTCATGCTCCATGGGCGTAACGCCGAGGTCCCCTTGGAAAACCCGGGCATACTTGTCGGTCAGTATTCGGGAATTAGCGAAGTACGTGGCGCGCGCGACTTCGTGCTCATCGCAAAGCGCACGCCATTGTTCATGTTTGTCCAGCATGGAATGGTTCTCTGTTTTATTTCGATTTTTCCGACCCGCGCCACCTGTTCCGATAAAGACGGGAGGCAGGCAAGTTCCAGGCGTAATGATAGTATTCAATCCTTGGATTTCAACAGGCGTTTAACGGGCGCTAGAATACGCCGCTTTGTCCAATATGTTGTGGAGATTAATGTGGTGAACGAAGGTTGCCACGAATCGATTGACGAACTTTCCGACGATACCCGGGACAGGGATTCGCGCCCCCCCGGCCCACAATCGCGCACGAATTAAGGCGCTAATTGACCCGAAACGCCAAGAAGATCTGGTCCTGGGCGTTTTACGATTGGGCCAACTCCGCGTTCGCCACCACGGTGATCGCGGGCTTCTTTCCCATCTTCTTCAAAGAGTACTGGAGCGCCGGAGTACCGGCCACGGAAAGTACGTTTCGCCTGGGCGTGGCGAACTCGCTGTCGAGTTTGCTGGTGTTGGCGCTGGCTCCGGTGCTGGGCGCCATCGCCGACCAGGGCGCTTACAAAAAGCGCCTGTTGCTGTTTTTCGCAGGGGTCGGGGTTCTGTTTACCGCCTCCCTCGCGGGGGTGGGCAAGGGCGATTGGCCGGTTGCGGCCACGGCATACGTCATCGCGGCGATCGGCTTCGCGGGCGCCAACGTGTTTTATGACGCTCTCATCGTCAGTGTCGCACCACCCCGCCGCTACGAATGGGCGTCATCCCTCGGTTTCAGCCTGGGTTACCTGGGCGGCGGCATCCTGTTTGCCCTCTGCGTGGTCATGACCCTGCACCCCGCTTGGTTCGCACTGGATTCCGTGGACCAGGCCGTAAAGCTGTCCTTCCTGGTCACCGCGCTGTGGTGGGCGCTGTTCGCCATTCCGCTGGGCGTGTATGTCGCCGAGCGCCCGCCACGCACGGATGTCGCCTGGGCCGCCGCCGTGCGCGGCGGCTGGCGTCAACTGCGCACCACCGTGGGCCGGGTGCGCCAGTACCGGGAAGTCGTCACATTCCTGCTCGCCTATTGGTTGTACATCGACGCCGTGGACACTATCGTCCGTATGGCGGTGGATTACGGGTTGGCCCTTGGATTCGACGCCAAGGATCTGATCGCGGCATTGCTGATCGTCCAGTTTGTCGGTTTTCCGGCGGCATTGGGCTTCGGGTGGCTCGGGCAGCGCATCGGCCCGAAACGAGGTATTTCGATCGGTTTGGGCGCCTACGCCGGCATTACCCTGTGGGCGTTTACCATGGACCAAGTCTGGGAGTTTTACGGTATGGCCATCGCCATCGGCCTCGTTCAAGGTGGCGTACAGGCCTTGAGTCGCTCGCTTTACGCCCGACTGATCCCCAGAAAAGCCGCCGCTGAATTCTTCGGCTTTTACAACCTGCTGGGCAAATTCGCGGCGGTGCTGGGACCGGTGATGGTAGGGTGGATGGCGGTGCTCAGCGGCAGCAGCCGGGTTTCAATATTGGTATTGTTGGTCTTGTTTGCGGCAGGAGCGCTATTGTTGGCCCGGGTTAATATTCAACAAGCGGACAAAACCGTGCCGACTGCTATCTAGAATGAACAGCGAGACTATAACCATGAGCATCTCTGTTGGCGAGTTATTCGAGAGATTCAAAGACACACCCCATGCCAACGAAGCGCATAGACCCGATGTCCGGTTCAACGAATTTTCTCCGGTGGAACGGTATACATCAAGCAGCGCTGTATTTACCGATGACCTGGACTGGATCGATGAACTGCGCCGTTCACCGCCGGCGGTAGTGGTCACGACCGAAACCATGGCCGAAGCGCTGAAAGACGTAGACGGACTAGGACTCGTGGTCAGTCGAGATGTCAAACTCGCCCATGCCTTTATGCGCCAAGCCTTCGACGATATCGATTACCACAATCATGAATGGCCCCGCGTCCATCCCAGTGCTGTCATCCATGAATCCGTGAAGACGCCGGACAGCGTCACGATCGGCCCGGGCGCCGTGGTCGGCCGGGACGTCGTGTTGGGTGAAGGAGTGGTGGTGCAGGCAAACGCGACCATCGAAACGGGAGTCGTAATCGGCCACGACACACTTGTCCTGGCCGGCGTGTTTATCGGCCGCCATTGTCGCATCGGCCGGCGGGTACGGCTCAAGCCCGGCTGCGTCATCGGTGCCGAGGGATTCGGCTTCGCCCGGGATGAAGACAAGCGCTACCACCGCATTCCACAGAAAGGTATCGTCGTGTTGGAAGATGACGTAATGGTGTCGGCGAATACAACCATCGACCGTGCCACCTATGGTGAAACGCGGATTGCGCGCGGTACTAAAATCGATGCCCTGTGCCATTTAGCACACAACGTATTCATCGACGAAGATTGCGTACTGGTTGCCCATACGGGCATTTCCGGGTCAACCCGTTTCGGGAAACGAGTATTAGCCAGTGGTCAAACCGGCGTTGTGGATCATAAAACCATTGCCGACGACGTAATCCTGGTGCACCGTGCCGGCGTCAGTGAGGACATTACCGAACCTGGTACGTACGCCGCCGGACCGGCCCAGCCTTTCAAGGACTATACCCGCAACATATCGGTGTTCAAGAAGCTGTACGGTCTGCTGCGGCGGGTACGAAATCTCGAGAGGCAAGTCGAGCGTCTACCCGGCAGCAAGAAATAATGGCGGCACCGTTCACCGACTACCTCGAGGCGCCCGCTCCGCATTGAACGCGTTCACTCTGGCCACGATACCCCCGCTCTACAAGTGGGTTATGACAACCATCATGCTCACCTGCACCGTACGCACTGAAGGCGAAGAGTCTATACGGGCATTGAAGACACGGGGACAAGCATTGCTGTATTGCTGTTGGCACGGGAATACCGCGATGACGGTGTGCCGGCTGCGTAATCGGCGAATGGCAATGATGGCCAGCGCCAGCCGAGACGGCGAACTGATCGCCCGCGCCATTGAAAAACTTGGCAATGTGCCCGTCCGCGGATCCTCGTCGTTTCGCGGCGGTCAGGCGGTCCGAGACATGGTGCGCGCCCTTCGGGCCGGCGCCGACGGCGCCATGACGCCGGACGGTCCCCGCGGTCCGGTATACCAATGCCAGGGCGGCGCTTTGCGGATCGCGGCATTGTCAGGTTGTGCACTGGTTCCCTACGAGCTCGAAGCCAATCGGCAGTGGCGGATCCGCAGTTGGGACCGGCACAAGATCCCGAAACCATTTGCCACGATATATGAATACATCGGAGAACCCCTGCACGTGACGCGCGACGAAATTCCCGGTGGCGAATCGACGGCTCTCGATGCGCTTCAACAACGCATGTCGACAAACACCCGGACCTGCCTGACGGCGGCCGGTCACCGGGAGGAACTCAGCCGCCTGACCGGTTGATCAGCGTCCCGATTCCGGAGTCCGTGAAAATTTCCAGCAGCACGGCATGGGGGGCTCGTCCATCGATAATATGGGCGCCGCGCACGCCGCTGTTGACGGCATCCAGGGCACAGCGAATCTTCGGCAGCATGCCACCGCTGATCGTACCATCGGCGACGTAAGCTTCCACATCGGCGGCACTCAATCCCGTGAGCAACGCCCCGCTCGGGTCCAGCACACCGGCGGTATTGGTCAGTAGCATCAGTTTTTCAGCGTTCAGGGTAATAGCGAGTTTTCCCGCCACTGTATCGGCGTTGATGTTGTAGGTGTGGCCGTCCTCCCCCACGCCGATCGGGGCAATAACAGGAATAAACCGTTGCTCGTCCAGGGTCTTCACCACCTCCGGGTCGACCTTCTCCACTTCCCCTACATGCCCGAGATCAATGATCTCCGACGCCTTGGCCTCGGCCCGGGCCTCGGGGTCGCAACGCTCCAGAGTCATGCGCCGGGCCCGAATCATGCCGCCATCCTTGCCGGATAACCCCACCGCCCGACCACCATGGCTGTTGATCAGGTTGACGATATCCTTGTTCACCAGTCCGCCCAACACCATTTCCACCACATCCATGGTCTCTTGGTCCGTGACGCGCATACCGTCGATAAATTCGCTCTTCTTGCCGATACGGTCCAGGAGCCTGCTGATCTGGGGTCCGCCGCCATGCACGATGACCGGATTGATGCCCACGAGCTTCAGCAGGACCACGTCGCGAGCGAACGCACGCTTCAATTCCGAGTCCACCATGGCATTGCCGCCGTATTTGATGACTATAGTCTTGCCGTGGAACCGCTGAATGTAGGGGAGCGCTTCGGTCAGGACCCGTGCAAAGTCAAGTGCTCTGTCGTTATCGGAAACCAATGCTGATCCTCGGTCGCGTACACTGATGGCCGGCACTATACCCAAAAAGAAAGGACCGCGTAACGCGGCCCTCGCTTTAAACCAAGTTCTGAAGGCGATTACGAAACTTGAACGTAAGTTCTCAATAACCCCGTGCAAGAATGTGGGGATAGGGTTGTCTTTCAGGGCTGTCGAAAGCACGGAGGCTTTCGCCAGAGCGTACAGGGAGGTATCTACAGCGTCCCTGAAAGACAACCCTACCCCCACATGATCGCCGACATTGCACGGACTTTTTGAGAAATTACACTTGAACGTCGATCTTTCTCGGTTTGACCTGCCCCGCCTTGGGCAGGACCAGATGCTTAAATTAAAGGATGTAACGCGTCAGATCTTCGTCCTGCAGGACGTCGCCCAGGTGTTCGTCGACGTAGGCGGCGTCTACGGTCACTTCTTCGTTCCGGTCGGTGGCTTCGAATGAAGCGGTTTCGAGAACATGCTCCATCACCGTGTGCAGCCGCCGGGCGCCGATGTTTTCGGTTTGTTCGTTGACCCGGAACGCGGTCTCGGCAATGCTCCGGACCCCGTCTTCGCTGAACCGCAGACCGAGATTTTCCGTGTTCATCAGGGCCGTGTATTGCTCGGTCAAGGAGGCGTCGGTTTCCGTGAGAATTCGGACGAAATCGCCGGCCGTTAATGCATTCAGCTCGACACGTATAGGCAGCCTGCCCTGTAGTTCGGGAATCAAGTCCGAAGGTTTCGACAGCTGGAAAGCGCCGGATGCGATAAACAGAATGTGATCGGTGCGAACCATGCCGTACTTGGTGGAGACCGTCGTCCCTTCCACCAGCGGCAGCAGATCGCGCTGTACCCCTTCCCTGGACACATCCGGCCCATGGCTTTCGGACCGCCCTACGATCTTGTCCAGTTCGTCGAGAAAAACGATCCCGTCCTGCTCGACACGTTCCACGGCCCATTCCTTGATTTCTTCTTCGTTGATCATTTTGGAGGCTTCGTCCTCGGTCAAAAGCTTCATCGCGGCCTTGACTGTAACCTTGCGCCGCTTTTTGCGCTGCCCGCCGAGGTTCTGCATCATACCCTGCAACTGGTTGGTCATTTCCTCCATGCCGGGCGGACCGAATATTTCCACCCCCATGCCCGCCTGGGACACCTCGATTTCTATTTCCTTTTCGTTTAACCTCCCCTCTCTGAGCATTTTTCTGAATTTCTGCCTGGCGGCGCTGTCTCCCCCTTCGGATTCCACGGTGGTCCCGTCGTATTCGCGCGCCGGCGGCAGCAGGATATCCAAGACACGCTCCTCGGCGGCATCCTCGGCCCTTGGTTTCACTTTTCCCATGGCATCTTCCCGGGATATTTTCACGGCCATATCCACGAGATCCCGGATGATCGAATCCACTTCGCGTCCGACATAACCCACTTCGGTGAACTTGCTGGCCTCCACCTTGGTGAACGGAGAATGGGACATCTTGGCCAGACGGCGGGCGATCTCGGTTTTACCGACGCCGGTGGGCCCGATCATCAGAATATTCTTGGGGGTGATTTCGCTGCGCAGCGTCTCGTCGGGCACCTGCTGCCGGCGCCACCGGTTTCTCAAGGCAATCGCCACCGCACGCTTGGCGGCATCCTGGCCAATGATATGTTTATCCAGTTCTTCGACAATTTCTCTAGGCGTCAACGACGACATGTTAGTCGGAACCTCCAATCGATTCGATCGTCACGTTCTTGTTCGTGTATATGCAAATATCGGCGGCTATGCTCAGGCTCTTTTCCACAATCTGGCGCGCATCGAATTCGGTATTGTCCACCAGCGCCCGGGCCGCTGCCTGGGCATACGCTCCGCCGGACCCGATCGCCATGATGCCCGCTTCGGGTTCAATCACATCGCCATTACCGGAAATAATCAGGGAAGCCTGCTTGTCGGCCACCGCCAGGAGGGCCTCCAGTCGCCGCAGCATGCGATCGGTGCGCCAGTCCTTCGCCAGCTCCACCGCCGCACGTGTCAAATTGCCTTGGTGTTTTTCAAGCTTACCTTCGAAGCGTTCGAAAAGAGTAAATGCATCAGCGGTACCACCGGCGAAACCCGCCAGCACCTGATCTTTGAATAAACGGCGCACTTTGCGCGCATTTCCCTTCATCACGGTCGTATCCAACGATACCTGCCCGTCCCCACCGATCACCACATGGTCCTTGCGGCGCACGGAGAGGATGGTGGTGCCATGTGGTTCATAAGACATACCGACACTCCCGGGGATTGGAGTTAGATTCAAATTGCGGCCCAAACGGTGTTGATGGGGATCGAAACCCCGGGATTCAAGCCTATTTGACGAGTTTTAAACTCGGTTTAACCAGCTTTTCAGACTCCTTTTCGTCCTTTTGGCCGGGATCGGGAGAGCCCTCCAAATCCTTGAAGAAGATGCCCTGACCGTTCTCTCGGGCGAAAATAGCCAGCACGGATTCGATCGGCACTTCGATGTTGCGTGGCGTCCCGTTAAACCGTGCGGAGAAAGACAGGGACTCATTACCCATTTCAAGCAGTTCCACGGCCCGGTCGCCAATATTTAGCAAAATCCGGCCGTCGGAAATAAAACTTTGCGGGACACGAACCCCGTCCACCGCGGCATCGACGAGAATCTGGGGCGTAAGATTATTGTCTCGAGCCCAGTCCCGTATTGCTCTGATTAGATAAGGTTTGGTGGCAATCATTTTCGCCGCATTTCTTTCTCGGCGTCGGTCAAACTGGCGCGGAAAGCGGGGCGTTCGAACAACCGGTTGGCGTAGTCGATCACGGGCTTCGCTTGCGCGGGGAGTTCGATGCCCATGGCCGGCAACCGCCACAGGAACGGCGCAACGATGCAATCCACAAGGCTAAACTCCACACCGAGCATATACGGTTGATCCGAGAGCGTTGGTGACATGGATATAAGCCCGTCACGAACCTCCTTGAGCTGTTCCGCCTTCATGGGTTGTGCACTTTCCGCGATCGGTGGATAAGTGCCGATCCATTCGCGGTCAAAACGCATCATGATCAATCGTGCCCGGGCTCGATTGACCGGGTCAATAGGCATGAGGGGCGGGTGAGGCAGGCGCTCCTCGAGATACTCATTGACGACCCGGGTCCCGTAAATGACCAATTCACGGTCGACTAGCGTGGGGGTCTCGTTATACGGATTGAGCTCTGCGAGTTTATACGTCGCGTCCTGGTCGCCAACGTCGACAATGTCGCATTCCACGGCTTTTTCAACCAGCACTAAGCGACAGCTGTGGCTATATATACAATCAGGTGCTGAAAACAGCACCATTACAGACCGGCGACCCGCTGACGTAACCATCACCCTAATTCATGCCGGATCACGAATAATGTATGTCTCGCCAGTATTCTTTCTTCAAAAAATAAGACAATACGAGCAAGCCGGCAAGAAACAACATGACGATAGTCCCGATTTTGTAACGCTCGAGCTTGGCCGGTTCGCCCAGATAAACCAAAAAATTAGTCAGGTCTTGCATGGCCTCGTCGTATTCCTCGGGCGTCATTGTACCGGGAGCTTGCATCTCGAACCGAGGATACCCGTGCTCGTCATGGCCGGTTAGGCGCTGCACACCCTGAAGTTCGTACAATACGTGCGGCATAGCCACGTTCTCGAACAGGGAATTGTTCCATCCATGGGGAGACTCCGCGTCGAAGTAAAACCGCCGCAGGTAAGAATAAACCCACTCCGGTTTGCGCACCCGAGTAATAAGAGACAGATCCGGCGGCGCGGTTCCAAACCACTGTTTGGCTTTAACTTCCGGCATGCTGACTGTCATCAGAGCTCCGGGCTTGTCGGCGGCAAACATCATGTGCTCATCGATGTTGCCCTGGCTGATACCCAGGTCTCTGCCCATGCGGTTGTAGCGCATGTACGCCGCACTGTGGCACGACAAGCAGTAGTTGACGAACAGCTTGGCGCCGCGCTGCAGCGACGCCTTGTTGCCCAGATTGGTGTACACCGGGTCGAGAGGCTCGGTGGCCTCCGCCGCCAGGCTGGAGGGAGACACCGCGGCCAGAATAAGGATCAGTATTAACTTCTTCACTTAAAATTCACCCTTTCCGGTTCGGGTTTAGTTCTGTCCCAAACGGAGTACAACGGCATCAGGATAAAGAACAAGGCATAGGTTATGGTACAGATCTGGGCCCACACTACGTTTTTAAAGATAAACAGGCTGACGTGATCCGGGTTGTGCATACCCATGTAGCCGAGAATAACGAAACTGAACACGAACACCGCTAGTGCCGTCTTGTACATCCAGCCGCGGTAGCGGATCGACCTGACCGGTGACTGATCCAGCCAGGGCAGTAAAAACAGGGCCACGATGGAAAAGCCCATCAGAACAACGCCCCAGAATTTCGGAGTGAATATAAATGCACCGATGAAAAAACCCGCCCCGACAAGCGCCGCGATGCCCTTGGCAGTCGGCTTGCTCGTGCGGACAAAGGCGACTACCACGCTGAGAACGATCAAACCGCGCACGAACCACATCAGGCTTTCCGTGGTGGCGCGCAGGATAGAGTAGTAAGGTGTGAAATACCAAAGCGGCACGATATCGGCCGGCGTCTGCAGCGGGTCGGCCGGCAGGAAGTTGTCTTTTTCCAGGAATAGCCCGAAGAACTCCGGGAGGAAAAACACGATCGCCAGGTAAATAATCAGAAACACCACGACCCCGACCAAATCCTTAACGGAGTAATACGGATGGAACGGTATGCCGTCCTTCGGCACCCCGTCGGCATCCTTGTTTTTCTTGATCTCGATACCGTCCGGGTTGTTGGAACCGACCCGGTGCAGCGCCACGATATGCAGATATACCAAGCCCGCCAGAATCAGGGGCACCGCCGCGACATGGAAAGCGAAGAAACGTTTCAGTGTCGCGTCCGACACGACGAAGTCGCCACGCACCCATTCCGCAAGGCCCTCACCGACGAACGGAATCGCACCGAACAACGAAATAATGACCTGGGCACCCCAGAAAGACATGTTGCCCCAGGGCAGCAGGTAGCCCATGAAGGATTCCGCCATCAGCACCACGAATATCACGCAACCGAGCAGCCAAACCAGCTCCCGCGGCTCCCGGTGGGAGCCGTAGAGCAAGCCCCGGAACATGTGCAGATAGACTACCACGAAGAACGCCGAGCCGCCGATCGCGTGCAGATAGCGTATCAGCCAGCCCCACGGTACATCGCGCATGATGTACTCGACGGACGCGAACGCCGTCTCCGCATCGGGATTGTAATGCATGGTCAGAAAAATGCCGGTAACGATTTGGATCACCAACACCAGCATCGCAAGCGAGCCGAAGTAGTACCAGAAATTGAAATTCTTCGGCGCGTAGTATTCGGCCAGATGCTCGTTCCACGTCTTCGTAAGCGGGAATCGCCTATCCACCCATTCCAGAAATTTAGACATTACGCGACTCCTTCCGGATCTTCGCCCACGACGATCATGGTATCGGTTTTAAACCGGTGCGGCGGTACCACCAGGTTCGACGGTGCCGGCACGCCCTTGTACACGCGACCGGCCAGGTCGAACTTGGAACCGTGGCAGGGACAGAAAAAGCCGCCCGGCCAGTCCTCGCCCAGTCCCGATTCCGCACCCATGGCGAATTTCTCCACCGGAGCACAACCGAGGTGCGTGCAGATACCGACGAGCACCAGGAGATGCGGCTTCAATGAGCGGGTTCCCATGTCCACATAACCCGGCTGTTGGCCGGCATCGGAAGCCGGATCGAGCAACTCGCCTTGTACTCCGTCCAGCGTATCGAGCATCTCCGACGTGCGCTTAACGATAAAGATCGGTTTACCTCGCCATTCCTCTCGGAGCATTTGACCGGGCTGCAGTTTGCTGATGTCGACCTCGACGGGTGCGCCCGCGGCCTTGGCCCGCGCACTAGGGCTCATGCTTCCCACAAAAGGCACCACCGCCGCGACGGCCCCGACGGCGCCCACGCCCGTGGTAACCACGGTGAGGAATCGACGCCGGTGTTTGTCTACACGATCTTCGGCCATGAGTACTCCTGACGAGTTATGTTTCCGCTAACAAGGGACGCAAGTCCGGGACCATCTCCGGGCGGTCGGCTTGCCGCTTGATGTTCCGTGTCCCACCAACAGCGCGCGATTATAGCAAACGCGATTCGGTTTGGGTCGACGGGGTACAACTAAAAGGGCTTTGATGTTGTCTAAATGGGCCCGCCTCGGCGCCAAATGCGGGCATATTTATCCGGCAGCAACCGGTGGGGAAAAACGCACGGGTTTATTTTTCGGTACCTGCCGCACCGGGCCCGCGAGTATCTTCATCTTCCGTTTCCTCATCAACCTCGGTCGGTTGGAAGCGGCGGGAGAATCGCACGCCCAGCTCGAATAGCACCCAGACTGGCAGCGCCAGAAGGGTTTGGGAGAAAATATCCGGCGGCGTCATGAGCATGCCGGCGATGAAGGCTGTAACAATAACATAAGGCCGTTTTGCCACGAGACTATCAGGGGTCGTGATGCCCATTTTCACCATAATGACCGTAGCAACGGGCACTTCAAATGACACGCCGAATGCGAAAAACAGCTTCATACAGAAGCTGAAATACGCATTAATGTCGGTCATGACCGCCACGCCCTCCGGCGCTGTGCTGGTAAAAAAAGCGAATATCAGAGGGAATACGGCGAAATACGCGAACATGACGCCAAGGTAAAACAACAGCGTACTGGATACCAGCAAAGGGATTGCCAGAGCTTTTTCGTTATCGTACAAACCCGGTGCCACAAACGCCCACAACTGATGAAGCAGGTACGGCATCGCCCCGATTACGGAAATCGCGATGACCAGCTTCAGCGGAACGAAAAACGGTCCATGCGGTTCCGTGGAAATCATGGAGGTTCCTTCGGGCAAGGCTGCCATCAAGGGTTTTGCGAAAAAAACGTACAGGTCGTTGGCGAACGGAACCAATACCAGGATCAATACAGCCACCACGAGCAGACTGCGTAGTATCCGATCACGAAGTTCCACAAGGTGGGAGATAAACGAATCCTTGGTATTCAGGTCAGCCATGCATCGTTTCGAGTAGTCGTGGCCCCCGGGAATTAGTGACGGGGTACACTAATTGGACTCATTGGGCCTGGTGGAATCCGACGGGGTGTCGGGGGTGGGCGTTTTACCGCCTATGCTATTGTCCGAATCGACTTGTTTATTCAGTTCTTCCTTGAATGAATTCATGCTTTCCCGGGTTTGCGACAGGCTTTCCTTCGCTTCGCGCAGCTCATGAAGTTCCTCCTGGCGCAGCTCCTCGTCGATATCGCGTTTCACCTGCGTAACCATGCGTTTCGCCCGGCCGACCCACATACCGGCGGTCCTCGCCGCGCGGGGCAGGCGCTCCGGGCCGAGTACCAGCAGAGCCACGACACCGATGATGCACAGCTCAAAAAAACCGATATCGAACATGCAGGCGGACTACGGTTCGGGGTTGTCTTTAGGACTGATTTTGCTTCGGCGACCCGGCCCCCGATTCGTCGGAATCCTCTCGTTCTTTCAGGGTATCGCCTTGATCTTCGAGCTGGGCATCCGATTCCTCCGACTCTTCCTCACGCTCATCGCCATCGCCTTCGCTATCTCTGTCCTTCATGGATTTTTTAAAACTCTTGATCGCACCGCCCAGGTCACCGCCGATATTGCGGAGTTTCTTCGTGCCGAACAACAGTAGTACGATCACGAGAATGATCAGTAGCTGCCAAACACTAATGCCGCCAAAGCCCATAATTCTCTCCTAGTTCAGGAAATTTGTTGAAAAATAAAGTCGAAGACACCGAACAGATCGGAGTTTAACTCGGAAAACTCTAACGAGGAGCCTGTCGGACTTAGGGGATCGTAGCGAGGTAGGTGGGAAATCGAGACCAATTTTTCGATTTATTGAGGCGAATAGCCAGCTATTTAACGAAATAAATCGGGAAAGTGG
>JAANXG010000049.1 GCA_018263405.1 Gammaproteobacteria bacterium | reverse complement strand
TGCAATACCTCCCTGTACGCTCTGGCGAAAGCCTCCGTGCTTTCGACAGCCCTGAAAGACAACCCTACCCCCACATTCTTGCACGGGGTTATTGAGAACTTACCACAATCAGACCGATTTCGAGGATTCGGTGTTAAACTTGGGCTAACCAACCTAAAAGCCGGCGCGCCACTTGGCGACGACTGTAGAAACCAGGTACGCAGCCGCGGCGACCAGTACGATCGTTGCACCGGCCGGCAGATCGGGGCCATACGCCAACGCCAGGCCGGCCAAACAAAATACGGCTGTCGCGCCCGTCGACAGCACCATCATGTGCGCCACATTGTAGACATATTGCCGGGCGATGGCGGCCGGCAGGGTCAGCAATGCAATGACCAGTATCAAGCCCACAATCCGCACCAGCAGCACCACCGATACGGCAATCAGGCACAACAACAACAGGTACAGCGCCGTGACCGGTGATCCGCGCAGCCGGGCGAATTCTTCATCGAAGGCGATCGCTTCGAAATGCTTGAAATACAGAAGGATGATGACCACCAGGAAGACATTCAATCCCAGCATCAGCCAAAGCTGCGCGGACGAGACGAGCAGAATGTTGCCGAAAAGGTAGGTCATCAAGTCGACCTGATAGCCGGGCGTCTTGGCGATGAATATGACGCCCACAGCCATACCCACAGCCCACAGCGCACCGATAAGCAGGTCTTCCTGTTCTCGCCAGTACAGCCTTACGCAGCCCAATATCAAGGCCGTAACAATCGCGGCGACCAGGGCTCCGAGCATGGCCGGATACCCGGCGAACAGGGCCACGCCGATGCCCCCAAGGACAGTGTGGGCAATACCCCCGGCCAGATATCCCATTCGCTTCACGACCACGTATGTGCCCACCATACCGCAGGAAATACTAGCCAGTAGGGATGCCGCAACGGCAAACTGCAAAAACCGGTATTCGAACAGTGCGGCCACGAATTCCATGGCATTCAGTGCTGGTGGGCGACCATTTGAACATCCGCACCGTACAGCTCCTGAACGATCCGGCCGTCGATATCGGCGGTGTCGTGGCAAATTAGGGTCTTGTTCAGGCAGGCGACGCGATCCACGTAACGCGAAATAAACCCAATATCGTGGGAAACGACGACTATAGTCATTCGCTCGCTGAATTCCTTCAAGTAATCGAAAATGTCGGTCTCTACTCGTTGATCGATGTTCGAAGTTGGTTCATCGAGTAACAGTATTTGCGGATCGCACGCGAGTGCGCGAGCCACCAGCAATCGCTGCAACTGGCCTGCGGACAATGTATTGATGTGGCGGTCGGCCAGAGCGGTAATCTCAGTTTCACCCATTGCGTGTACGGCGTAGGCACGATCCGCTTCCGTGTAACCTCCGAATGGACGGCTTATACCAAGACGACCCATTAATACGGCGTGCATAACGTCGATGGGAAAATCCCGGGAAAACGCCGGGTGCTGGGGGACGTAACCGATGCGACGCCGCGCCCGCGCGGGGGACTCGCCAAGTACCCGTACCCGACCCCCGAACGGCTCATAAAGACCGAGAATGACTTTCAGCAGAGTGCTCTTGCCCCCGGCATTCGGGCCCACCACGCCGATGAACTCCTTGTCGGGGATCTTGAGGGTGACACCCTCCAACACGGGCGGTCCAGCATCGTACCGGTACCAGACGTTGTCGAGGGTAATCGCCGGCGTGGAAACCGGGGCACTGGTCATGAGCCTGTGTCGGCAATCGCCTGCGCCGCGCGTCGCAAATTGTTCACGTAGTCGCGGGAAAGTGGGTTCAGCAACTCGACGTCGCCGCCGATGGCCCCGGCGACGATCTCCGCCAAGCGTCTGTCGCGTCGAGGGTCGACAAAAACGCTTCGGATGCCTTCGTCTTTCGCCCGGCGAATCACCTCGGTCAGCCGCCGCGGACCCGGTTCCTTGCCCCCGGATTCAATGGCGATCTGCTCGAGTCCATAGGTTTGCGCGAAATGCCCCCAAGCGGGGTGAAAAACCAGGAACGATTCGACTCCGGATTCCCGAAGAACGGCGGCAATCTCCTTGTGCAGGGCGTCCAGTACCGCTCGCAGTTTTGCAGCGTTCGCCTCGAAACGGCCCCCATGTGCCGGTTCCAAGCGGCTCAAGTCGTTGCCGATCATCGACACCATATGCCGTGCGTTGACGGGACTGAGCCAACTGTGCGGGTCGAGGTTGCCTTTTCGATTGTGGGCATCGGAGATCGTTTCACCGTGTTCGACGTCGACCTGCCCCCCGCCTTCCTCCAACGCAGCTGTCAAGTCGACCCATTGGGGCGGGCGGCTCGTGGCGCCCCGCAGTTGTTTCCGCCACACGGCTTCCAGTGGCAGCCCGACACCAAAGAAGACATCTGCCTGCGCCAGAGCGGTGACCTGCCGGGGCGTCGGTTCGTAGGTCTCGGGACGTTGACCGGCCTGCACTACGACTTGGACGCTGACCCGGTCTCCGCCCACCTGCATCACGAAATACTCGATCGGTTCGATACTTGCATACACCCGTAACGGCGGATCCTGCGCGCCGACGGACGCCGAATACAGACAAAACACACCCAAAAAGAAACGGAACGTACCTCGCGGCAAAGACGACTCCTGCATTATAATAGCGGCTGAAGAATGTTATATTATAACATTCCAACTACGAAGCGCTGGAAAATCGCCCTCCGCAGCTTACTCCAATGCTCCACGAGGCTGCTGTTCAGACCGATCCAGTCCGTGGAGCGGATAACCCCCGTGATCTTTTTGCCGAACATCGTTTTCTCCTCGTGTCGTCCTTGGGCAAAAAATACACAATCACGTCTGGACTACCGAAATCCTCGAATGCGATCTTGTTACCCACGGGATTATCGAGCGGGAAAAGCGGTGCGATACTGTCTACTTCAACCGTCATGATATTTCGGGAAGTTCGAAGCTCTCTGGGCGTATACAATGCAGCGGCTTGGATTTCAAGCACTCTAACCCACGCTGCATCTCAGAAAAAAAGATGTCGGTATTTTCACTAATTCGCAAGGGATACACCGCCGGCAAGGGGTTATTGGCGGGCCTGCCTGCCGATATCGCGGAGCGCGATCCCATTGTGTTACTCGGGGAATGGTTCACCGACGCCCAGAAGGCCGGGGTCATGTTGCCGGAATCCATGTGTCTCGCCACCTGCACGCCGGACGGACGGCCCTCGGCCCGTATGGTGCTGCTCAAGGGAATCGGGGTCCGCAGTATCGTGTTTTACACCAACTACGAGAGCAGAAAAGGCGAGGAGCTGAAGGCGAACCCGCGCGCGGCGGCGATCCTGCACTGGCCCGTATTGCAGAGGCAAGTGCGCATCGAAGGATCGGTCGACCGGCTGGAGCGCGAGGAATCCGAAGCGTATTTTCATTCCCGCGATCACGGCAGTCAGATCGGCGCCTGGGCATCGCGGCAGAGCCGCCCGCTGGAAAGCCGCTCGGCTCTGGAGCAGCGGGCACGGGAAATGCACCGGCGATTCGACAAACACACCGTACCCTTACCGGAGTTTTGGGGCGGATTCCGAATCCATATCCACGCCATCGAGTTCTGGCAGGGCCGGGCAAACCGACTCCACGACCGGATGCGCTTCGATTGGCAGCACGACACCTGGCAAACCCACCGGCTCTATCCGTAGTTCGATGAACGGCAATATTTCTTTGCAATCAGCAGCACACCCGTAACGACTGGGAAGTTCTCAACCAATCCGGGCAATACAGCGCTGGACGACGTCATCGGAACTTTCGCCGATCACCGGACCGGCGCGGCTGGATTCTTCGGGGACACTAAAACAAACGAATTTGTCCGCGTTCCTCCAGCAATTTCGTGTGTTGGGACACCCATCCACGTTCCAGCGCATTCCATTCGCCGAGGCTCATGTCGTCTTCGGGGTAGTGACAAATCAAGTCGCTCAAACGAATACCGGCCTTGAAAGCATATGTTCCTTCAGAGAACCAGTAGTCAGCCGGGTCGGCCATGACACACCCATGATAGGAATGGATCCCTATTCTAGACCAAATTGCGTTGATGCTCGTACTGGATACGTCCCCAGTACCGCACAATCCAACGCGGAGATAAGTACCCCTTGGCACAATTACGCACACGTTCAGCGGGATCGGAAAGGCCCATCGCCAAGGCGCGAACGCAGGACCGGCCGGCCAATTCAAGCGAGCGCAACAGCGGCGATGCGCCTTTTCACGGCCTGGCCGCTCGCACGGGCCGACAACCGCGATCCGGGTTCACGGTTTTCCAAAACCGCCGCCGCCCGGTGTTTCCAGCACGAACACGTCCCCCGGCTGCATTTGGCGGCGATCGGTGGCGGTCATTTCGTCAATGGAACCGTCAGTACGTTCCACCCAGTTACGGCCACATTCGCCGGGCTCGCCGCCGTCCAACCCGAAAGGCGGGATCTTGCGATGATTGGCCAGAATCGCCACGTCCATGTTCGCCAGGAAACGCAAACGTCGGCGGGTGCCGTCGCCACCGCGGTGGTACCCGTGACCGCCCGATCCCACGCGCACTTCAAAACCGTCGACACGCACCGGGTATCGCAGTTCAAGTACTTCGGGATCGGTCAAACGCGAGTTGGTCATGTGGGTGTGTACCGCGGACGTACCGTCGAAATCGGGGCCCGCACCCGATCCACCACACACGGTTTCGTAGTATTGGTATCGATCATTGCCGAAGGTCGTATTATTCATCGTTCCCTGCGCACCAGCCAACACGCCCAGAGCCCCATAAAGCGTATCGGTAATGACCTGAGACGTTTCCACGTTGCCCGCCACCACCGCGGCCGGGTAGGCCGGGCTGAGCATGGATCTTTCCGGAATAATCAAGTCTATGGGCTTCAGGCAACCTTCGTTCATTGGGATTTCATCCTCCACCAGCGTTCGGAACACGTACAACACGGCGGCCCGGCAAACCGCGGCCGGGGCATTGAAGTTGCTCTGGCATTGCGCACTGCTCCCCGAGAAGTCCACGCTTGCCTGACGCCGTTTTCGATCGATTGACACTTCGACCTTGACCACCGACCCGTCGTCCATAGGGTAAGTAAATTCGCCGTCTTTCAGGACATGGATCACTCGCCTGACCGATTCTTCAGCGTTGTCCTGGACGTGCCCCATGTAGGCTTGCACCGTAGGCAGCCCGAAGTGCCGCACCATTTTGCCGAGTTCCCGGATGCCTTTTTCGTTTGCCGCGATCTGAGCCTGTATGTCCGACATATTCCGTTGCGGATTGCGGGCCGGATACTTGCCCGATGAAAGCAGTTCGATAAATGCGTTTTCCCGCAACGTTCCCTGGTCGACGAGCTTGAAGTTGTCAATCAAAACGCCCTCTTCATCCACTGTTCGGGAGTGGGGCGGCATGGAACCGGGCGTGATACCGCCAATGTCCGCATGGTGGCCCCGGGATCCGGCGTAAAACAGTATCTCTCGCCCATCCTTATCGAATACCGGCGTGATAACCGTAACATCCGGCAGATGGGTGCCGCCGTTGTACGGGGCGTTCAGCACGTATACATCACCCGGCCGAATGGTTCCGGTATTGTTGCGGATCACCGCTCGTACGCTTTCCCCCATGGAGCCCAAATGTACGGGCATGTGAGGCGCATTGGCGATAAGCCGGCCCTTCGCGTCGAAGATAGCGCAGGAAAAATCGAGCCGTTCCTTGATATTTACGGAGAACGCCGTGTTTTGCAACGTGTAGCCCATCTGTTCGGCGATGGACATGAACAGGTTGTTGAATACTTCCAGCATCACCGGATCGCATTCCGTACCGATCGCTTCGGTCCGGGCCAGAGTTTCGACGCGGGTCAAAAGAAGATTGCCGTGCTCGGTGTACTCACCCTGCCACCCGGGCTCAATTACCGTGGTAGCGGTATCTTCCACCACAATGGCCGGTCCTTTCAGCAAATCCCCGGTGCGCAACACATCCCTTCGGTATACCGGCGTGTCGTGACGCCGCCCGGCCATATAGGCCCGGACCGTGGCGGATGGTTCCGGCGGTTGGCCCCCGGACTCGACACGATTGTCCGGCGGCAACGTTTCGCTGGACGCCACGCCCTCTACCACCGCGGCGGCTGCGATCAAAGGTTTATTGCCCATGACAAAGCCGAACCGCGCGCGGTAGGCTGTCTTGAAGGCCTCAATCATGTTCTCCAACGATCCATACGGCACCTCAAGCGCCACATCCGAACCTTCGTAACGGATGTGCAACTTGTTAAAAACCTGAATTCGTTCATCGGATTCATCCTGATCCATGAGTTCTTGGCGCACTTCCGCGGCAAGCCGATCGACAACCGGCTGGATTTTCGGCAACGCCTGCTCCTCCAGCCGCCGCTCGACGGATTGTTCCCGCATGGCGCGGACATCCGCCAAGCCCATACCGTAGGCCGATAACACCCCCGCGAAGGGATGTAGCAATACTTTGGTCATCCCTAGCGCATCGGCCACCAGGCAGGCATGCTGCCCGCCGGCACCGCCGAAACACGCGAGGGTGTAAGCTGTCACGTCGTAGCCGCGCTGAATGGAGATCTTCTTGATGGCATTGGCCATGTTTTCCACGGCGATTTTCAAATACCCGTCCGCCACTTCCACCGGGTCGCGTGCACTGCCGGTGGCGTCTTCAATCTTCCGGCCAAGATCCTCGAATTTCCGCCTGACCGTTTCCGCGTCCAGCCATTCGTTTTGCTCCGGGCCAAAGACTTTTGGAAAGAATTCCGGCTGCAGCTTGCCGAGCATCACGTTGCAGTCGGTGACGGTAAGTGGGCCGCCCTTGCGGTAACAGGCCGGACCCGGGTGAGCGCCCGCGGATCCGGGACCGACCCGGAAGCGGGCGCCGTCGAACAGACACATGGAACCGCCACCGGCGGCCACAGTATGAATATGCATCATCGGCGCACGCATACGGACCCCGGCCACCAGTGTCTCGAAAGCCCGCTCGTAGTCGCCGTCGTAGTGGGCCACGTCGGTGGAAGTCCCGCCCATGTCAAAAGTAATGATCCGATCGAATCCGGCGAATTCGGCGGTCTTGACCGCACCCACAATGCCGCCCGCCGGCCCCGATAGAATCGCATCCTTGCCCTGGAACAACCTCGCGTCGGTCAAGCCACCGTTGGACTGCATGAATTGCAGGCGCACGTTTCCAATTTCTCCCGATACCTGCTCGACGTAGCGGCGGAGGATGGGAGACAGATAGGCGTCCACCACGGTGGTGTCGCCGCGGCTAACCAGCTTGATCAGGGAGCTGGTGGCATGACTCGTCGAAATCTGGGTGAATCCCACGTCCCGCGCCAGTTCGGCGATTTGCTTCTCGTGGTCCGAGTAGAGATAACCATGCAGGCAGGCGATGGCGACGGAGCAGATGCCGCCTCGATAGGCATCCCGCAGACGTGGACGCAGGTCATCGAGATCGACGGGGGTGAGCACTTCCCCGTGGGCATCGACCCGCTCAACGACTTCCTCGACCCGCTCATACAACAATTCGGGCAGGACGATGCGCCGGTCGAACAACCGGGGGCGGGCCTGGTAGCCGATCCGCAGGGCATCGGCAAAGCCCTTCGTGATCACCAGCAGGGTGCGGTCGCCCTTTCGTTCGAGCAAAGCATTGGTCGCGACGGTGGTCCCCATCTTCACTGCGTCGATCCGGCCTTCGAGATTACCCCGGCCGCCGTGCTCCGACAGCAGATCCCGGATACCCTGCACAGCGGCATCCTCGTAAACGCCGGGGTTTTCGGAGAGCAGCTTTTTACTCACCAGGGCACCACCGGGAACGCTCCCCACGACGTCGGTAAAGGTCCCGCCCCGGTCGATACAGAATTGCCACAGTCGTTCTGTCATAGTTGCGGATTTTAGCGTTTATGGGGTTCTTATTCCCTGTGTTCCGCGATGACATATGGGCACTTACTATTAGTGCCCATATGTAGTTTATTGACAATCTGTCATCGCTACATCATTCTTCTTCCCGGGGAGCTACACCGGCAAACTGCTCATCCCGGTGCAGTTGAAGTGGCACGAGTGCGACACTGAGAGCGCGCAGATCGTGCTGGACCGCGCGAATCATGACGTGGTCGGCGCCACCTCCGGAATACATTACTACGGCGAGTCGCTGCCGGCCGGCCGGGTGGAGCTCTACATCGCCCAGCGCTCTCACGCCGTGTACCTGAGACCCAGCGGTAAACGCGGCCACCAGGCCATGATGGGCAACCTCGGCTTTGGCGGAAAACTGGTCGTCTCCCTGAAGACCGTCTGGGATCGCAGCACCCCCGACCGGGAAGTGGACTACCGACTGCGCATACCACCGGAGGACGCCCCGCTGTTTCATTGGAAAGGCCGCTGGGGGGCGCGGGAGAAATACCACCCCGCGGACGCGGGCGCCAGGAACCGCGAACCGGGACCCCGCAGCTTCGCCTATCGCAACGCGCTCCCTGTGAGCGGTTTCCGATCCTTCGTGCCAAACGTCGTCGGGAACGAGAAGTGGTGCAGGGAGGCACCGTTTACGCCGTCGACGCCGATCCGTCCCGTACAATGGCCGGCATGAGGCGCGTGTTCATCATCGAAAACCCGGTCGCGTCACGCGTCACCTCGCAAGGCATGCAGCGCGCCTGCGAGGCGCTCGAGCGCACTGGCTGTCGCGTCACCACCGTGCGCACCGGGGCCGCCGGTAACGCCACATGGCTGGCGGAGCGGGGCGTGGCGCAAGGCCACGAGATCGTGGCGGTGTACGGGGGTGACGGCACGGTGATGCAGGCGGTCGCCGGTATACAGGGGTCGAAAGCAGTCCTGGGCATCATCCCCGGCGGCACCGCCAACCTGTTGGCGAACAACTTGAATATCCCGCGCAACCCGGTCAGGGCGGCCGGCGCCATCGCCACCGGCGCCCCGCGCACCATCGACCTGGTGCACCTCTCCACGAGCGAGGGGTCACGCTTCTGTGCGGTCGGCGCCGGCACCGGCTACGACGCCAAGATGATGGCGGAGACCTCGGTCAAGCAGAAAGAGCGCTGGGGGGTCGGCGCGTACATCGCCTTCGTGCTACGTACCGCCCATCGCATCCGCCCCCAACCAATGACGATCACGGTCGACGGGCGGAGTCACCGCCACGACGCCGCGTCGGCACTGGTAGCCAACTGCGCCGCGATCCTGCCGCCGATTCTCGAACTCGGCCCCGAGGTCACCATCGACGACGGCGTTCTCGACGTCGTCATCCTCAACGCCCGCGGCGGGATCGGCGCCGCCTGGACCGTGCTCAGCCTGCTGGCCGGCCGGGAAACGCGGCGCGTGCGCCGGATTCGTGGCGCGGCGGTGCGCATCGAGACGGAAGAGCCGCAACCGGTGCAAGCGGACGGCGACGTCTGCGGATGTACGCCCCTCGAGGCGCGCGTGATGCCCGGCGGCCTGCAGGTGATGACCCCACCGGGAGATCCTGCGCGGCAACCCCCCGTGGCCACCTCGGCCAAGACCAAGCGGCCGAGTTCCCCCGCGACGACCGAGGAAATCGTCTAGCAGGCCGTGGTGAAAGTCCGATGGACCTCTGCTGGCACAGCGGCGAGAAGACTATCTACAACGCATACCGATCGAAGGAAAGTTTGGTCAGGGCAAGAACGGTTACGATCTCAACTACATTCGAGCAAAGCGCGCAGACACCTCTGAAGCCTGGATCAACAGTATTTTCCTGGTGATGAACCTGCTGGTCCTGTTCAGGATCTTTTAGGAATCGCTTCGGTACGTGACACGGACGTTTGCAACTGCAAGTGCTTTGCTCTTTAATCAGGGAGACTCCGATTAATTCGATACTTCGTCATTGCCGACCATAGAAGAATCATGACCGAAGAACTTTTCCGAGAAGACAGTTACCTCGCGACTTGCGAAGCCAAGGTGGAAGCAGTGGACGGCAATTGGGTGTTTTTGGATCGGACTGTCTTCTACCCCACGGGTGGCGGCCAACCCGGCGATACGGGCATTCTCCGGAGCACCACCGGCGAGTATCGAGTCGTCGATACCAGTAAGACAAACCATGGCATCGCCCATGTACTCGAAGAGGGGGCAGCCGGTCCCGGCACGGGCGAACACGTGACAGCTACAATAAATTGGGATCGTCGTTACCGACTAATGCAAATGCACACTTGTATGCACGTGCTGAGTTATGTGGTGCCATTCGGCGTCACCGGGGGATCAATCCGGGATGGCAGCGCGCGTCTGGATTTTGACGCCCCGGAACCCGTGGACAAGGAAGTGATCGATCGGGAACTCAACGAGGTAATCCGGACCGGAGCAAAGGTCAGCAAACAATGGATCACAAACGAAGAACTGGATGCGCGACAGGAACTGGTTAAAACGCTTTCCGTGCAGCCCCCGAGGGGACCCGGGCGAGTTCGCTTGATTGAGATCGAAGGCCTGGACCTACAGCCCTGCGGGGGCACTCATTTGAATGCTATCGACGAGATCGGCCCCGTGCGCGTCAAGAAAATCGAAAAAAAAGGCAA
>JAANXG010000048.1 GCA_018263405.1 Gammaproteobacteria bacterium | reverse complement strand
AGCGCCTCCAAAGCGCCACTGCGGCGTTGCGCTTCTTGAAAAGGGCTCGCCATTCCCTGCGAAGCGCGCCTTGCATTGGCACTTTGGAGACGCTCTGAACGTGTGTGTATTTATGCCCAAGGGTACTAAGTCCGACAGGCTCCTAGTACTGCGGTTTTGCTCCATCGGATCGTCCAAATCCAACCCAAATTCAGGCGCGAATTCTGTGAAGTTTATTTTTGCGCGAGCCCTTAGCGCATCTCCGCGCGCATTGCCTGTTTTTGAAACAAGCGCGTCGTTTCTTCCCTGTCCAATGAAGTCATAAACGTTTCCACCATATTGCGGTCCAGGTGTGGGGCAAACCATTGTATGAAATCGTAAATGTAACCGCGTAACCAGACATTGCGCCGTACGGCCATGCTGGTGACGCTGTGCTGGAACAAATGGCCTGCATCCAGAGCCACAAGCGAATGATCATGCGCCCGATCGAACGCCATTCTTGCGATGATTCCAATACCCAGTCCCCTTTGTACATAGGCCTTGATCACTTCCGCGTCCGTGGCCGTCAGGACAACTTTCATATCCAGACCCACCTGTTTGAACGCTTGATTAATGACGGAGCGATCCGCGATACTGAAGATGTAGGTGATCACCGGGTATTGAGCGATCAGTTCCATGGTCAAACTTTCACAACCGGCCAGTTTGTGATTCTTCGGCACCACTACGCAACGGTTCCAGCGATAACACGGCATCAACACCAGGTCTTCAAACAACTCCAGCGCTTCCGTGGCGATGGCCAGATCCGCTTCCCCGTTGACCGTCATCTCCGCGATCTGCGTGGGTGTGCCTTGCTGGATATGCAGCGAAACATTGGGATATTTCGTAGCAAAGCGGGAGATCACGTCCGGCAACGCATAGCGGGCCTGCGTGTGGGTAGTGGCAATGCTGAAACTACCGTGACTGGGCGCATTCACCTCCCGGGCAACGCGTTTAATGTTTTCCCGTTCGTCCAGCATCCGGGTCGCGTGGGTGAGTACGTCCTGCCCCGCGTCCGTGAGCGCCGCCAGATGCCGGCCCTGACGGACGAACAAGGGGAATCCGAGTTCTTCCTCAAGCAATTTGATCTGGCTGCTGATACCGGGCTGCGAAGTGTGCAAAATCTCGGCGGCTGCCGTGACATTCAGCCCCTGGCGTACCACCTCGGTCAGGTATTCGAGTTGTCGCAACTTCATATAACCAATTCGTATAAATGCCTCTGTTTGTAGCATTTTCATGAATAACCGGTCCGGAGTAAACCCAAACCGAAAAAAGCTTTACTTTGAGTCCGGTTTGGTAGACTTCGATTGATCATGGCCCGGGAAAAGAAGCAAAAGCACAAAATTGAAAGGATAAGGCTCAAACCCGGTACTCTGCTGGCAGGCAGGTACGAAATACTGGAACGTCTCGGCGGGGGATGGGAAGGAGAAGTTTATCTGGTACGGGAAAAACAGGTTAACATCGAACGAACAGCGAAACTTTTTTTCCCACACCGTAACGTTAGCGACCGGACACGGCGCTTTTACGCAAAAAAACTGCATAAGCTCCGGCGATGCCCGATTATTATCCAGTATCACACGCAGGAAACCCTGGACTATAAGGGGGTGCCCGTAAAGTTTCTGGTATCGGAATACGTTCCCGGAGAGCGGCTCACGCAGTTCATCCGGCGTCAGCCGGGAAACCGACTGCATCCGTTTCAGGCGTTACACCTCTTGCATGCTCTGGCGGAAGGCATAGAGTGTATCCACCGTTACCGCGAATACCATGGTGATCTGCACGCCGACAACATCGTTCTGCAGCGGCACGGCCTGCATTTCGAACCCAAAGTAATCGATATGTTTCACTGGGGTTCGCCCAACGCGGAAAATCTTCAATCCGACGTGATCGATCTGGTTCATGTCTTCTACGAAGCCGTGGGCGGCAAAAAGCATTACGCCAGGCAGCCACAGGTCGTCAAAAATATCTGCTGCGGACTGAAAAAAAGCTTCATTCTGAAAAAATTCCGAAATGTCCGTAAATTGCGGCAGCACTTAGAGGAACTATCCTGGTGAGCACAGCGGTCAACGATCCGGACGTCACGATCGATTATCCGTGGTTATATTGGGATACCGATTGGGAAACTCCCCGTTCGGGCCGATTTCTGTGGGGCCACGTCGCATGTTATACACACCGAAGCCCGAGGAAAGAGCAAAACGAAGATGCGGTGGCCATTGTACCCACGAGCACTCACTCCGGCATCCTGGTCGTCGCAGACGGGCTCGGCGGCCAGCCACACGGAAACCTGGCCGCCCAAACCGTTGTCGAGACAATTTTCGAATTTGGCACTTCCGGCCGGGGAACCCTGCGCGAAGCCATACTCCACGGCATTGACCAGGGCAACAAACGCATCATACAAGCGGGTTACGGTGGCGGGGCTACATTGGCAGTGTTGGAAATCGAGGAAAAACATGTTCGGCCCTACCACATCGGGGACACCTTCATAATCGTGACGGGACAACGGGGCAGGATCAAGTTTCAGAACATCGCGCACTCTCCCGTAGGCTATGCCGTGGAGTCCGGATTGATAAACGAAATCGATGCGATCCATCACCACGAACGCAATCTCGTATCCAATATCGTCGGCACACCGGAGATGTATATCGATATCGGTCCACGTATCGAGCTTGCCCCCCGCGACACTGTCGTAGTAGCAAGCGATGGCCTCAGCGATAATCTTTACGTCGGGGAAATTATTGAAACAGTCCGCATAGGCCCCCTGGATACCGCGGCGGCGAAACTGAGGGCAAAAACGATAAAACGGATGTCAAACCACTCGGGTCAACTTCCGAACCATCCGGACGACCTGAGCTATTGCTTATTCCGCCCGGATCCCAAACACCCCTCCCGACAACCGAATATGAGGGCGCCTCTATTCATTGATGGCCGGAAATCTTGAGAGACATAACGCTGCGGATGACCGCTTTCCGGGTCGCCCGAAGGGAGCGTGCCTGAGCCACCATTGGGGCGTTGCGCTCCTGGTAAAGGACTGGGCCATTCACTGCGGAGCGCGCCTTCCACTGGCGGCTCAGGCACGCTCTGAATGTTGCAATATCAGTGACGGGGTACACTAGATCCGTCTGGCGACGTATCCCTTCGCCTGGTAGTCATTGCAACTGGCGAGGAATTTCGCGGTCGTTTTGGGCATCGGGACGCGAGCTCTCGACAGATAGGTGATCACGTCTTTGCCGCGTTGCAGTAGCCGCAAACCATCGTAAATACGCCGGAATTCCGCGTCACTTAGATCGCTGTCTTCGACACCGGGCTGAAAATCATTAATGGCATCGGATGCCGCCACATACCGCGGCCAGACTTCGAAGATCGCCTCATCGCTGCGCATCGTCTCAGCTTCGCGCTTGGCCGCATCACATAATTCATTCAGCAATGGAATGATCGGGGCAAACTCCTGCCGGGGGGCGAATATATCCCTCAATTTCTCGACGACCGTATCGATCGCCCGCATAGCCTGCGCGATCTTAATGTAGCGGCTATGGTAGAACTGCTCCAGAGACATGGTGAACGCCTTGAACGGCTCACCCCATAGCTCGTCGATGCCCTCTTCACCGCTGTAATGACGCACACACTTACCGATCTCCAGCGCTTCCTTGAAGCACCCGGCGCATTCACGCATGAGCTCGTTCTCGTCGCTGATTTGCACCCCTTTCGTGGAGAGTTCCACGACCTCGGTGAAAATATCCGTGGCACGGTTAAACAATGATCCGGCGAGCATGGCCCCGTTGACCCGCTTTTTACGGGGTTCGGTTTCATTCTCGTAAGCGGCCCGGGCCAATTCCAGGTTCTCGCCGGGAGTGTTGATGCCCGGTTCCGTATGGTGAAACGTCCGGCGGGCGAGCGATTCGATCAGCTGCTTGCGTGCCACGAGGCTGTCACCAGGCGGCTTGTAATAACGGACCCAGTATCCGTCGTAATAGATGCTGGGAACGCCTTCGATTGTTTGAGTGGTCCCGTTTTCGGGACACTGGGGTTCGACCGGTTTCAACATTTGATTACACCCACCGGCCACAGCCGGCCATGCCGGCGCGTATTGTAGTCCCACGCGGCGTTATTGCAACATGGCCCGGCGCCCTCTCGTGCCGCATGTCGCGTTCGAGTATTCACCGCTTGTCCGTCACGCCGTTTTCGAGCGCCCGAATTTGCCTGCCCACGCGATCCGGGATGGGGCTTTTGGTGTTGGCTCTGTAGTCAAACGTGACAATCGTACCCTCGCCGGTCGCCGCGGCACGGCCATGCGTGTGGCTGACGATAATGTAACGCTGGGTAAATCGGTCCTCCTCCAGGCTCCCGGAGCGGACCCCCACCGAGATCCGGTCGGGATAGGTGAGAGGGAATTTGTAGCGGCAGTAGGTGTCCGCCAGTATCGGTCCGACGCCTTCTGTACCAAAGAAATCGGCTAGTTCCAGCGCCTCGAAGTAAGCGATACGAGCACTTTCGAAATAGCGCAGATAGGAGACGTTGTTAACATGATTGAAGGCATCCATGTCGCCCCAACGCACATCCATTTCAATCACCACGGGGTAATCCCGCGTTAGTTCTTTAACCGTATTGCTGCACTCGCTCATTTTATCATTTCGTGCCTGTTTGGGTATTTGAACGAATGTATTAACAGCGCCCCTGAAAGACAACCCTACCGCACATCGTCGCCGGCATTGCCCGGACTTTTTGAGAATTACCGCATAGTGCGCTGGGTTTTTGTTTTTCGCGGTCTTATTGTGTAACCTTAGGGCTCGCGCAAAAATAGCTTCACAGAATTCGCGCCCGAATTTGGGTTAGATTTGGACGATCCGATGAAGCAGAACCGCAGTACTAGGAGCCTGTCGGACTTAGGGGATCGTAGCGAGGTAGGTGGGAAATCGAGACCAATTTTTCGATTTATTGAGGCGAATAGCCAGCTATTTAACGAAATAAATCGGGAAAGTGGGC
>JAANXG010000047.1 GCA_018263405.1 Gammaproteobacteria bacterium | reverse complement strand
CTCGCCGGCGTTACGCTCGCTTGAATTGACCGGGCCAGTCCTGCGCTCGCGTGCCTTGGCGATCGGCTTTTCCGATCCCGCTGAACGTGTGTGTATTTATGCCCAAGGGTACTTAGGCATGCCGGGCATCGTACCCGGCATGCCACTCTTCTTTTTCATCCGCTTCATCATCTTTTGCATCTGCTGGAATTGCTTGAGCAAGCGGTTGACCTCCGGCACCCCGGTGCCCGACCCCGCGGCAATCCGTTTCTTCCGGGATCCCCGAATAACCGCCGGATAGGCGCGTTCGTGCGGCGTCATGGAATCGACGATCGCCACCGTTTTCGTGATCTGTTTCTCGTCGACGCGATCCGCCATACCAGCGGGTAGCTCGCTCGCGCCGGGAATTTTCTTCAGCATGCCGGCCAAGCCGCCCATCTTCCGCATCTGCTGCATCTGGTCGCGCAAATCGTTCAGATCGAAACCCTTGCCTTTTTTGATTTTCCCGACAAGGTGTCGCGCCTTGTCCTGATCGACGTGATGCTCCACGTCTTCGACCAGGCTCAGCACATCGCCCATTCCCAGTATTCGTGACACCACCCGGTCCGGATGGAAAGGCTCCAGGGCGTCAGACTTCTCTCCCGTGCCGAGAAATTTGATGGGTTTCCCGGTTATCCGCCGCACGGATAAGGCCGCACCGCCCCGGGCATCGCCATCGGTTTTAGTAAGAATCACGCCGGTCAAGGGCAGCGCCTCGTTAAACGCTTGGGCACTGTGGACCGCATCCTGCCCCACCATGCTGTCGACAACGAACAAGGTTTCGGTGGGCTGGACACACTCGTGGATAGCGCGAACTTCGGCCATCATGTCCTGGTCAACGTGCAGACGTCCCGCGGTATCCAACAGCAGCACATCGTCGGCGTTCTTGCGCGCGAATTCGACGGCCCGGGTGGCAATATCCACCGGCAGGTCATCCTTGTCGCTGTCGCAAAAATCCAAATCGTTCTGGCGGGCCAGGGTACGCAACTGGTCGATCGCCGCCGGCCGGTACACGTCTGTCGAGGCAACCGCCACGCTTTTTTTCTCGCGGGTCGCCAGCCACCGTCCCAGTTTGGCGGCGGTAGTCGTCTTGCCTGTACCCTGCAGGCCTGCCAGCAACACCACGACCGGCGCGCGGGCGGAAAGATTCAGGGCGTCGTTGCGCTCGCCCATCGCCACCGTCAGTTCGTCGCGAACGACCTTCACAAGCATCTGGCCGGGTGTCAAACTCGACAAGACTTCCCGCCCCACCGCCCGTTCCCGAACCCGGTCGACAAGCGCTTTCACCACGGGCAGGGCAACATCCGCTTCCAACAGCGCGATGCGCACCTCCCGCAACGTATTCTTGATATTGTCTTCGGTGAGCCGGGCCTGGCCCCGAACCTGTTTCAGGGTTCGCTGAAGCCGTTCACTGAGCTGATCGAACATAATTATGTCTACATGCGGATTTACAAGCGGCCGAATCAGCCGCGAGAAGCCGTCATTTTACCCCTTGCATCAACCTGTTGCCGGTCCTTTCTGTAAGTTCAATAACCCCGTGCAAGAATGTGGGGGTAGGGTTGTCTTTCAGGGCTGTCGAAAGCACGGAAGCTTTCGCCAGAGCGTACAGGGATTAGCTCCGTAAACGGCACTTCCCTATGCCACTTCTCACAGCGTCCCTGACAGACAATCCTACCCCCACATGATCGCCGACATTGCACGGACTTTTTGAGAAATTACTCCTTTCTGTAAGCTCCAAAAGTCCATGTAACGCCGGTGGCGATGTAGGGGTAGGGTTCGGTTTGTTTAACCCGGTGTATTTCAATAGCCGGTTGTCGTGAGCTACACTTGGTCTCCCATGCTCACGCCTATTCTAAGTCTAAGCGCCGGAGGGTTGTACGTCGGCGCCGGCGCTTTAATAATCAAGCACCTATGGGGCACCCGACCCGCCACACTGCGGCTGGTATTTGCCCTAATCCTGTGCGCGGTCCTGGCACACAGCGTATTGCTCTATTTCACTGTCCTGTCGCAAACGGCGGCGATCGATGTCGGATTTACCAATGCCGCTTCCCTGACCGCCTGGATCGTGACAATCATTTTCCTCGCCACCGCATCGCTCAAACCGGCCTACGAACTCGGCGCGGTCATCTTGCCGGTTTCGGCTGTCTCGGTCATTGCCGCATGGCTCTGGCCGCCTTCGACCGCGGACACGGTGGCATCAGCGGGGCTGTCGGTTCATATGCCGATTTCCTTGGCAGCTTATGGGTTTCTAGCCCTGGCCGTCGTGCAATCTCTTGTCATGTGGCTTCAAGACCGTCGTTTGCGAGGCCATAGGGAGGCCACGGTGCTGGGAAAACTTCCTCCGATGGAGACCATGGAACGGTTGTTGTTTCAACTGATCGGAATCGGGTTCGTACTTTTATCCCTCGGGCTCCTCTCTGGGTTCTGGTTCAGCGCCGAACAGCACGGTAGCGCCTTTGTTTTCAATCACCACACGGTTTTGTCACTCATAGCTTGGTTGGTTTTCGGCAATTTGCTTCTGGGCCACTGGCGATTCGGCTGGCGGGGTAAGACCGCCATCCGCTGGACCCTCGGCGGCTTCATCGTTCTCGTGCTCGCCTACTTCGGCTGGAAGTTCGTGCTTGAAATTCTGTTGAATCGCGGATAACTTGTGACGACAGAGGTCGAATCGGCCTCCAGGCCTTGATGAATTGAGCCATACCGAACTTCTTCCACTGTTTCTGATTCTCGCGGCGTTGATTCTACTATCCTCTTTTTTTTCGGCGTCGGAGACGGCAATGATGTCCCTCAATCGTTATCGGCTCGATAACCTTGCAGACAAGGGACACCATAGCGCACAGCTGGCTTTGAGGCTTTTGCATCATCCCGACCGCTTGTTGAGCACGATTTTGCTGGGCAATAACGTGGCCAATCTGACCGCCGCGAGCATAGCCTCGGTAATCGCGCTGCGTACTTACGGCGAGGCCGCAATCGCGGTATCCGGATTCTTACTTACGTTCGTGGTCCTGGTATTTGCAGAAGTGGGTCCCAAGACGCTGGCGGCGTCGCACCCCGAGCGGGTGGCGTTTGCCGCGGCTTACCCTCTGTTCGGTCTGCAGAAGCTGTTCTACGACTGGATTCCCATTATTCGCCTGGTCAACATACTGGGTACCGGACTGCTGCGGCCATTCGGTATCGTTCCACGCAAAGCCCCGACTTCTCTGGATACGGACGAACTCCGGATCGCAGTGCGGGACTCCGAAGCGCATTTATCCCGGCAGCACCGGGACATACTACTGCGCATCCTGGAACTCGAATCCATGACCGTGGACGACGTGATGCTGCCGCGCACCGACATCGAAGCCATCGATCTGGAAGACGACTGGGACGACATCGTGGAGCAACTGGCCACCAGCCATCATACCCGGATACCGGTCTACCGCGGTTCCATGGACCACGTCGTGGGCGTCCTGCACCTGCGAAAAGTATTGCATCTAAGCCGGACCAGCCACTTCAACTGCGAGTCGCTCGAAAAGATGATCCGACCGCCGTATTTCATTCCCGAAGGCTCGAATCTTATGCAACAACTGTTGAATCTGCAGAGTCATCGCCGACACTTCGGGCTCGTCGTCGATGAATACGGCGATCTGAAAGGACTTGTCACCGTTGAGGAAATCCTGGAGGAAATCGTCGGCGAGTTCACCAACGAGCCCGGCGTGGAGCGGCACGCACATTCGCGGGCGGATGGCAGCTACGTTGTAAAGGGAAACGCCAACATCCGCGATCTCAACCGCAAATTCGGGTGGAATCTACCGACCAACGGGCCAAAAACCTTGAACGGCCTGATACTGGAGACAATGGAATCCATTCCGGAGCCGGGAACGAGCATCCTGCTCGACCACTACGCCATTGAAATCATGCAGACCCGGGGGACCGGGGTTTCGGTGGTTAAAATACATCCGCGGGAGGTAGTGAGACAGCTATGACGAAAGCGGCAAATATCACTTTATTTACTTTGTTGTGCCTGGCTGCCCTGCAACCGGTTCAAGGCGCCGCGAAGGACGAATACACACTTTATCTTACCGCCAAGGC
>JAANXG010000046.1 GCA_018263405.1 Gammaproteobacteria bacterium | reverse complement strand
TGGGAAATCGAGACCAATTTTTCGATTTATTGAGGCGAATAGCCAGCTATTTAACGAAATAAATCGGGAAAGTGGGCCGATCTCCCGCCGCCGCAGTAGATTCATCCTAAGTCCGACAGGCTCCTAGCAGGGCTGATATGAGGATTTTGCGATGGAGGATCGTTCAAAGATGACCCGAAGACGGGATGTGAAAATGGGAAGTTATTTTTGCGCGAGCCCTTACCCCGGAATCCGGTAAACACAATCGTAGCTCATGCCTAAAGTATGCGTTATCGCGGGCGTCGGGCCCGCCGATGGCCTGTCACCGGGAAGCCGCGGGTACCCGGCCCCACGATGATCCAAACGATGCAATTGCCGACCGACCGCGAGCCGGTCATCCGCATCATACCGATGCCGAAGGACACCAACCCCAACGGCGATATCTTCGGCGGCTGGATCATGTCCCATGTCGACCTGGCCGGCAGCATCGTGGCGGCGGCGCGAATCCGGGGCCGCATGGCCACGGTGGCCGTCAACCGGTTTACTTTCAAACACCCTGTTTACGTCGGCGATCTTGTGAGCATCTACGGATCGGTGGAGCGTACCGGCAATACCTCTTTGACCGTGTACGCGGAAGTTTTCGTTCAACGCAGTACTATCGGGGAATTCACCGGCGAAGTTGTAAGGGTCACGGACGCGTCTTTGACTTATGTCGCACTCGACGAAAACGACCGGCCCACACCCATACCGACGCTGGACTGAATTCGCGCGTAACTTCCATTTCAAAAAGTCCGTGCGATGTTGATCCGATGGCATGACGGCAATTTCCAATCAACTGGAGTTTTCAGACCTCCAATCCCTGCGCGGTCTTGAGGCCCTGGATGCGGCGTTTCTGGACGAACTGCACCGGACCGACACCGATCTGCACGAGCGGTTAATCGCTTATCGACAAGGCAGCGAACTTAAGAACATCGAACTCAGCGAATTGTTGCTCGCCGTCGCGCCCTATCTGCAGGATTTCTTGTCCCGGCGCTTCGGCATCGAGGACGAACTGTCCCGGCAACGCGCCGGCGTGAAGGATCTAAATCCGATCACGATATTCAAGGACGAATTCGTTAAAAAGCGAGCCAAGCGTTACAAACCGGACGTCTCCCGCTCGTTTTCAGAGCTGAACTTCTGGCTGGATTCGCAGATCGGGCGCATCGCCGGCGAAGACCGGGAACTGGCAGTAGCCCGGTTTGCCGTCAAGCTGCTGCAAAACGACGGCAATCCCGATGTCCTGGACCGACTGACGGAGTGGTGCATCCTCGCCGCGCGCGATGTCGAGGGGCGCGCCCTGGTCCGTAGTTGGACCAGTTTCAAGTTGGCCCGACCCGTCGACCACGCCCGGCTCGTGCCGCTCGCCAAGGGGGGAAAAGCGGATCATAGCTATCTGGAAGCCCCGTCCGCCGCGTTTCGCCAGCGCGATGGATTCCGGCTGACCGACCATAGGATGCCTCTGCGCGATGTCATGGATGAAATCAACTACTGCGTGTACTGCCACAAAAACGAGGGTGACTTCTGTTCCATAGGCTTCCCCGAGAAAAAGAAACAACCGGAACTCGGACTGAAAGTCGATCCACTCGGAGTCACCCTGACCGGTTGTCCTCTGGAAGAAAAAATTTCGGAGATGCATACCCTTAAGAAGGAAGGCCACTCTATTGCTTCGTTGGCTGTAGCCATGGTGGACAATCCCATGATTCCGGCCACCGGACACCGGATCTGCAACGACTGCATGAAAGGGTGTATCTATCAGAAACAGGATCCGGTCAACATTCCGCAAATCGAAACGCGTGTGCTGACCGATGTACTGGACCTGCCCTGGGGCGTCGAGATCTATGACTTGCTCACTCGCTGGAACCCCTTGCGCCGCTCCCAGTACATCATGCATTCGGACAACGGCAAGCGCGTGCTGATTATCGGGCTGGGACCGGCGGGATTCACCATGGCGCACCATCTGACGATGGCCGGGTGCGCGGTGGTGGGCATCGACGGACTCAAGATCGAACCGCTGCCCGAAGAATTGCTGCGTGAGCCGGTACGGGACTATGCGTCCCTGTGCGAGAGGCTCGACGAACGCATCATGGCAGGTTTCGGGGGGGTCGCCGAATACGGCATCACCGTACGCTGGGACAAAAATTTCCTGAAGCTCATCTACCTGACGCTGGCACGCCGGCAACGTTTCCAGGTATTCGGCGGCATTCGCTTCGGCGGCACCCTCACTCTGGACGATGCCTGGAAACTCGGATTCGATCATGTGTGCGCCGCCAACGGCGCGGGTTATCCGCGGGTCATCAACATCGGCAACAGCCTGGCCCGGGGAATGCGCCAAGCCAACGACTTTCTCATGGCCCTGCAGCTCACCGGCGCCGCCAAAAAAGACAGCCTGGCGAACCTTCAGGTGCGATTACCGGCAGTCGTTATCGGCGGCGGACTCACCGCGATCGATACCGCCACCGAAGTTCAGGCGTATTACATCAAGCAGGTTGAAAAGATACTCGGACGCTTCGAGACGCTGGTGAACACTTACGGAGAACAGCACGTGATACGACGGCTGGATGACGAAAGCCGCGCTATTCTTGAGGAATTCCTGGAACACGGGCGAGCCGTTCGCGCCGAAAGACGGGAAGTACGGCAGAATACACGTGAACCCGATTTCGTCTCCCTGATCCGCGGCTGGGGCGGCGTATCCATCGTCTATCGCAAAAGCATCAACGAGTCCCCCGCCTACCAGCGCAACCACGAGGAAATCATCAAGGCCATGGAGGAAGGTATCTACTACGTCGAAGGCATGGAACCGTTGCGCGCCGACTTGGACGAGCACGATCACGTCAATGCCCTGGTTTGCCGCCTGCGGGTCAAAAAGGAAGGTCGGTGGATCGCCACGGGCAGGGACGTCACGCTGCCCGCCCGCGCTATTCTCGTAGCAGCCGGCACCTTTCCGAACACCATCTACGAAAATGAGCACCCGGGCACCTTCCGGGTCGAGGATAACCACTTCGCCACGCACGTGGAACATTCCCGTACTCTGCAGCCGGTGCAGGTCGCTGAGCATTGCAAAATGCCCGAATTCGGCCCGTTTACGTCGTACCTGAATGAACACCGTAGCGTGAGTTTTCTGGGCGATGCCCATCCGGTTTTCAACGGCAGCGTTGTCAAGGCCATCGCCTCTTCCGCGCGAAGTTATCCTAAAATCCTGACGGTCCTGAAAGACACAGCGGAAGCGCAAGTGGGTCTCGAAACGTTCCAGGCCGACATTCGCTTCAACCTGGATGTTCGAGTGGACAGCATCGATACCAGCCACCCTGCGGTCATTGAACTCAAGATCAAGGCGCCGCTCGCAGCCAGAAACTTCAAGCCCGGGCAATTCTTCCGCCTTCAGATGATGGAAACCGCCAGTGACAAAGTACTCGGTACCCGCCTGCAGATCCCGCTCCAGACCATCAGCGGCGCAGGCGTTGCCGGCGACACGGTACGGCTGTTTCTGCTGCGGTGGGGCGCTAACGCACGCTTGATAGAGCGATTGAAGCCCGGAGATCCACTGGTGTTGATGGGACCCTCCGGTTCGCCCGCACCAATTCATGAAAACAAGACGGTGCTGGTCATTGCCGGCACCTGGGGCGCCGCCGCCATGCTCGGACTCGGCCGGCGCATGCGGGAAAAACATAACCGCGTGCTTTATATCGGCGCGTTCGGCGATCCGGGCCAAGTGTACTGCCAGGACGAACTGGAACGGGTGTCCGATCGAATCATCTGGGTTACCGCCGGCGATAAACTGATCGAAGCAAGGCGGCCCCAGGACCGTTCAGTGCAATCCGTCAATATCATCGACCTGATCGAACGATACAACAAAGGCGAGCTCGGCACGCAATCCGGATTGTCACTGGGCGAGGTCGACGAAATTCTGGTCATGGGCTCGAGCGGTTTACTGAAAAGCATACAATCGGCGATGTACACCGATTTCGCCCACATATTCAGACCAGACATTGAAGTCAACGGTACCGTCGGCAGTCCGATGCAATGCATGTTGAAAGGTGTCTGTGCCCAGTGCCTGCAATGGCAGATCGACCCGGAAACCGGTCGTCGCACCAAGGCGGTTTTCTCTTGCGCTGTTCAGGATCAACCGCTGATGTGGATAGACGTTGACAACCTCGTCGCCCGTCAGACCCAGAACCGCGTGCAGGAACACCTCGGCAACCTCTGGGTGGAGCACGTTCTCGGTCGGGCCGAAGCGTCGGAGAATTATCGGCCATCCCGAAAATAACAAAATGGCAGATTTTTCGTGCAGACTGAGGACCGCAAAAACGCTTGGAGCACCCCGACCGTATGAACAAGACTCCAGCCCCGTCCGATGGCCGGCGCCGCGCGACCTTGAGCGCCCGCGATGTAACCAAGACCTACCAGACCGGCGACGTGGACGTGCATGCTCTGCGCGGTGCCGACGTGGAACTGTTTCCCCGGGAAATGACCGTACTGCTGGGTCCCTCGGGCAGTGGCAAATCCACGCTTCTTAATATACTCGGCGGCCTGGACACGGCCACCAGCGGTGAAGTTTTATTCCGGGGCGAGTCGCTGAACGGACTGGATGAAAGTGGATTGACGCGCTATCGGCGCGAGCATGTCGGGTTCGTATTTCAGTTCTACAATTTGATCCCCAGCTTAACCGCCCTTGAGAACGTATTGCTGGTAACGGAGATTGCCTCTGACCCGATGAAAGCGAGCGAAGCCCTGGAATTGGTCGGCCTAAAGGAACGTATGCTGCATTTCCCGGCACAGCTTTCGGGCGGCGAACAGCAGCGCATCGCCATTGCCCGGGCCATCGCCAAGCGCCCCGATATCCTGCTTTGCGACGAACCGACCGGGGCACTGGACAGCGAGACCGGCATACTGGTGCTCCAGGCCATCGAACACATCCACGCCGAGCTCGGTACGACCACGGCTTTGATCACCCACAACGCGGTGATCGCCGATATCGCCGACCGGGTACTGATATGCGGGGACGGAAGGATCGTAGAGCAGCGGCGCAATGAACGCAAACGCCGGGCCGGCGACCTGAGCTGGTAAACCGTGACACCGCTCAACCGCAAACTTTTCCGGGGCCTGCGGCATATCAAAGGACAGGTTATCGCCATTGCACTGGTTATGGCGTCCGGTGTAGCGGTCCTGGTTATGTCGTTGACCAACGTCGAGGCTCTCGGCGAGTCGGCCGCGGCCTACTATGAGCGGTTCCGCTTCGCGCACGTATTTGCGGAAGTCAAACGCGCACCGCAGTGGATCGCACAACGGGTCGCTCGCATCCCCGGCGTCCAGACCGTGGAGACGCGTATCGTCAAACCGGCCATGGTCGACATTGACGGATTCCCCGAACCTGTCGTCGGCCGTCTGGTCTCGTTGCCGGACTACACCGAACCGTTATTGAATCGCCTCGTAATCCGTTCCGGTCGCACGCACGCCCCCGGTTCAACCGACGAAGCCGTGCTCTCCGAACCCTTCGCCGAAGCCCACGGGCTGGGTATCGGCAACCGGATCCGCACCGTCATCAACGGGCACTGGCGTGAGTTGCGCGTGGTGGGCACCGCGCTCTCGCCCGAATATGTTTACACGCTGGGTCCCGGCGCCCTGATGCCGGACGATAAACGTTTCGGCGTGATCTGGATGGGGCGCGAAGCCCTCGCCGGAGCCTACGATCTGGACGGCGCCTTCAATGACATCAGCCTCAGAACGATGCGGAGTGCCGATCGACAACTCATTATTGACCGGCTCGACAAGCTGCTGCAAACATACGGCGGGATCGGGGCCTACGACCGCAGCGATCAGATTTCCAATTGGTTCCTGAGCAGCGAGATCGACCAGCTCAAGACGATATCGGCGATTTTACCGACCATCTTTCTCACCGTAGCCGCATTTCTCGCCAATATGGTGCTGGCTCGACTGATCGCGGTGGAACGTGCGGAGATCGGCTTGCTCAAGGCTTTTGGCTACAACCGATTAGAGATCGGCTGGCACTACGTGAAACTTAGCTTGGCCATCGGCGCCATCGGCGTCCTGATTGGCGGTGCACTCGGCTACTGGTTCGGGCGCTACAACACCCAGGTTTATGCCGAGTTCTACCGGCTCCCGTTTCTCGTATTCAATCCCAGTCTCAAACCTTTTCTCATTGCGGCTCTGACGAGCCTCGGCGCCGCACTGATCGGTACGCTGTCAGCCGTGCGTCAAGCCATTCGACTGCCGCCGGCGGAGGCGATGCACCCACCGGCCCCTCCGTCATTTTCACAATCGAAGCTGGCGGAGATCTGGCCGTTTCGAAAACTCGATCAACCCACTCATATCATTCTGCGCCAGATTTTGCGCTGGCCACTGCGGTCCCTCGTAACCAGCACCGGCATCGGCATGGCGGTGGCGGTGTTGGTTATCGCCTTGCACTGGCTCGACGCGATCGATCACATGGTCGATGTCTATTTCCTGCAGGCCCAGCGGCAGGATATCACCGTGGGTCTCATGGAAACCCGTCCGGCCCAAGTATTGCAGGGGTTCGAGCAACTGCCCGGCGTGATGGCTACGGAAGGCCTCCGGGCCGTCGCCGTACGCTTCAAATACGGGGCGCGCGAGCACCGCGGCTCTATCCAGGGTGTCCCGCAACAGCAACGCCTTCAGCTTGTTTACGACGCGAATGGCCAACCGGTCGAACTGCCGCCGCAGGGAATTGTCGTGTCGACAATGCTGGCGCAAATCCTAAGCGCGTCGACGGGTGACATCATCACGGTCGAGGTTCTGGAAGGTCGCCGCCCGGTATTGCGGATCCCGGTGGTCGATACATTCGAAACTTATATCGGCACGCCGGCGTACATGAATATACGCACTCTCAATGATATTATGCGCGAGGAGCCCGCGGTCTCGACGGTGCATTTGCAGGTGGATGAGGCCGCGAAGGCGCTCCTGTTCCGGGAACTCAAAAAAACGCCACAGACCGCTTCACTGACGATAAAAAAGGCCGCCATCGATACATTCTACGCGACCCTTGCTGAGACCCTTTTCATCTTCATCACTTTTTTCGCCACCTTCGCCGGCGTTCTCGCCTTCGGCGTAACGTATAACTCATCGCGTATCGCATTGTCCGAGCGGGGCCGCGAGCTGGCGACTTTGCGGGTACTTGGTTTTTCTCGTGCGGAAATTTCCTATATTTTACTTGGAGAGACGGCATTGCTGACACTGCTGGCGCTGCCGCTGGGCTGCCTGATCGGGTATGGCCTGGCGAGACTGATTACCGAAAGCTTCGTTACCGAACTGTACCGCGTTCCTATGGTTATAGAATCGGCGACTTTCGGCTGGGCCGCCGTTACAGGATTAACGGCGGCGGCGATTACCGCGGTCGTAGTACGCCGCCGTCTGGACCGGCTGGATTTGATCGCGGTTCTGAAAACCCGGGAGTAATCGTTGATG
>JAANXG010000045.1 GCA_018263405.1 Gammaproteobacteria bacterium | reverse complement strand
GAGGCTTACTTGGGGGACGAATCCCATGCCTGAGATCACACCAGCCGTAGGCGCACCCCTGCTGGAGGTTCGCGACCTGCACAGCTATTACGGCGTTAGCCACATCCTGCACGGCATTTCGCTCACCGTTAATGCCGGCGAGGCGCTCGGTCTGCTCGGCCGCAACGGCATGGGCAAGAGCACCACCTTGCGCTCGATCATCGGCTTGGTGAAGCCGCAGCAGGGCGAGGTGCGGATACGCGGCACGGCACTGACCGGCAAGGCCGCGTACAAGGCAGCGCAGGCGGGTATCGCGTACGTCCCGGAGGACCGGGGCATCTTCCCCAACCTGACGGTGCATGAGAATCTGGTCATGGCCGCCCGGCCCGGCGGCAAAGGCAATGCGGACTGGGACCTGAACCGAGTACTGGAGACTTTCCCGCGCCTCGCCGAGCGCAGCGACCACATGGGCAACCAGCTTTCGGGCGGCGAACAGCAGATGCTGACCGTCGGCCGGGCACTGATGACCAACCCCGACCTGATCATGCTCGACGAGGCCACCGAAGGGCTGGCACCGCTGATTCGCCGCGAAATCTGGCGCGTGATCGGCGCCATCAAGGCGGCCGGGATCGCCACCATCGTCGTAGACAAGCAGATCCACGCCCTGCTCGGCGTTACCGACCGCTGCGTGATTCTGGAAAAAGGTGAGGTAGTCTGGAGCGGCAGCTCCGCCGAGCTGCGAGAACAACCGGAGATCCACCGGAAGCACCTGGGAGTCTGACGGCTTACGACTGGAACAACCGGCGGGCGGACTCTACACGCGAACGGCATTCCCGACTGCGTCGGGCCGAGTAATTTCTCAAAAAGTCCGAGCAATGTCGGCGATCATGTGGGGGTAAGGTTGTCTTTCTTGTACGCTCTGACGAAAGCCTCCGTGCTTTCGACAGCCCTGAAAGACAACCTTACCTCCACATTCTTGTCAACGCCTGTCGGTCGATCTTGCCCGTTCCGGTTTTGGGCAAAGATTCCAGAAATTCGATCCGGCGGGGATACTTGTGGGGCAGCAGCGCCGACTTGGCGTAGGCCTGCAACTCCTGCTCCAGGGCCGCACCGGCCGGAGCGTTCGCGGTCGCAACGACCCACGCGTGCAGAGTCATGCGCTGGTCCGCCAGCGGCAGCGCCTGCACGCAGCATTCGAGCACCTTGGGGTGCTCCGCCAGGGCCAGCTCGACTTCCAGGGGGTAGACCCACTGGCCGGAGACCTTCACCAAGTCATCGGTCCGGCCCTTGTAGAAATAGAAGCCGTCGGCGTCGCAAACGAAGCGATCGCCGGTGTAGATCCATTCGCCCCGCATGGTCTCGGCGGTCTTGTCCGGCCGGCCCGGCATCAGCACCGCGCAGGCGCCCACCGACATTGGGAAGGTGACGGAGTTGCCGAATCCGTAGGCGAAGAATATCTTGGGTATGGAGAAGCAGACGTCGTCCTCCTGTATGCCCAGGATATGGCGGCCGTAGGCAGCCGCTGTGTAAGGGGGGTCGGCGTGGCGGTGCACCACGGCTTTGGGCTTGCCGGTCGACCCGGACGAATACATCCACAACGCCATGTCCTCCTGTGTCGTGGGCGCCTCCGGCAGATTGTCCGACGCTCGGCGCACTGTCTCCCACCCGTGCTGCCCGGCGGCCGTCTCCTCGCCGGCGACGATAACCGCCCTGCACGCTGTCCCGCGAAGGGCTTCGCGAGTGAAATGGCTCCGATAGGCGGGTGAAACGACGGCAACGCGCGCCTCGCTGTCCTCGAGGAAAAAGCGCACCAGATCCGGACGCGACAAGGTATTGACGAGCACCGGCACCAGACCGGCGCGCATCGATCCCATGACCGCCGCCGGGTAGGCCGGGACGTCGTCGAGACACATCAGCACCCGGTCGCCCGGCTCCGCGCCTTGGTCGAGCAGCGCGCTGCCGGCGCGGGACGCCTCCGCAGCCAGTTCGTTATAGGACCACGTCGATTCGTCACAGACGAATACACGGTTGTTGCCGCGCGTGTCCAGGTTGTCGTAAAGCAGGCGGGAGGCGTTGTAGTGCCGCGGCAGCCAGAAACCAATCTCCGCCGCCAGTGACGCGATGGTAGGGGTTCCGGCAGTGTTGTTCATGGTGCCCGCCCCAGGGAAACACCCCGCTTCTCGAGTTCGGGCTTGAGGCCCGGGATCGGGACGTTCATTGGCGATCGCTTGCACGGTGCAGTGTGCGTTGCAAGGTATTGGGTGTTGCGCAGCATGTAACCGAAATTCGTATTGCGAAGGGGTCGCGGGGGATGGTGCAGTTAGCTGGCGGGCAGAACCGCGGTGGCTTCGATCTCCAGCCTGGCGCCTTCCTCGACGAGCCCCGCGACCTGCACCAGCGACATCGCCGGAAAGTGCCTGCCGATTACCTTTCGGTACACGACACCGAGCTCGTCCAATCGCTCCAGGTATTCCTCTTTATCGAGCACGAACCAGGTCAGGCGCACGAGGTGCTCCGGTTCGCCACCGGCCTCCTTGAGGAGGTCCGCGATATTGCGCAGGGTCTGTTCCACCTGATCGATGAAGTCGGACGTTTCAAAAACCTGATTCCTGTTCCAGCCGACCTGGCCGCCGAGATAGACGACTTTGCCCTCCGCGACAATGCCGTTGGCGTATCCTTTGGGCGGTTTCCAGTTGGCGGGGTGCAGTGTTTGATGAATAGTCATTCCATCCACCGGTTGAAGTGCGCCGCCTGCGGGTCGAGACCACTCCTGAGTAAACCAATTACAATAAACGTCCGCGGATGGGCCTTCATCGTGCTCATAATAAAATTATTTTACCCGGGATGGTACGACCCATGTTCTATTCGAGCCGTTGGATTTCAACGCCCGGCTGGCAGCACTGGTGCCGATCGGCCTCGGCGCCGCCAACAGGAGTCACCGTCATGAAACGCAGAACACTACTCATCGCCATCACCGCCTCCACCCTGCTCACCGCTTGCGGGCGCCCAGCCGAAGCCAAGGCCAAGGTCATCGTCTACAAGTCCGCCTCCTGTGGATGCTGCTCCGGATGGGTCGAGCACATGAAAAACGCCGGCTACGACGTCGAGACCCACAACGTCTCCAACCTGCCGGACATCAAGAAGAAGTACCACATCCCCAGCACCGTCGAGAGCTGCCATACCGCGGTCATTGGCGACTACGTGATCGAGGGTCACGTGCCCTCCGAGGTCGTCGGCCGGTTGCTCGCCCAGCGCCCCAAGCTCGACGCCATCGCGCTGCCCCGCATGCCCGCCGGTTCGCCCGGCATGCCCGGGAGCAAGAACGGCACCTGGACCATCTATGCGATCACCGACGGCAAGCTGTCGGTGTTCGAGAAGCTCTGAGAGCAAGGGCACGACGATGAAGAGTTCGACGCAAGTGCACGTAATCTACCTGGTGATCATCGCGGTATTGTTCGCGAGCGGAGCGTTCGGCGCGTTCCGATCGTTGCACGAGATGGTGATGCCGATGGAGCAGCAGCGCGAGATGGTGGTCGCGATGAAGGGCCACATGCACGGCGAACTGCTGCCGGTGAGAGCCTATCGCTGCTGCCTCGACAAGCCGTGCTCGAAGTGCCTGGAGAAGACCCCGGGACACGGCATCGGTGCGACCTGCGACTGCCTCGCCGACATCATGAACGGCAAGCATCCGTGCGGCGAATGCATCGGCGAAATCATGGAAGGACACGGCAATCCGCTGATCTCCGAGTACTTCGCGGCGGCCATCGCCGAGGAGGTCGGCGAACGCTACAAACCGATGCTGATGGAGTTCGTGGCCGAGCGCTACGGGATGCCGATCGAACGACAACTGTGAACCGAGGGGCGGTGCCGTGTGCTGCCAGCGCATTCTTACACCGAGCTCGTCCAATCGCGCCAGGTATTCCTCTTTATCGAGCACAAATCAGGTCAGGCGCACGAGGTGCTCCGGTTCGCCACCGGCCTCCTTGAGGAGGTCCGCGATATTGCGCAGGGTCTGTTCCACCTGATCGATGAAGTCCGACGTTTCAAAAACCTGATTTTTGTTCCCGCCGACCTGACCGCCGAGATAGACGACTTTGCCCTCTTGAGCCGGGAGCGGTTGGGCAACGACGCATTTAATCAAAGGTTGCCCGGTGCTACATTAACCGCAACAACCTCACCGGAGTGTCAGATGATCACTGCACTTATCTTGATTAACACCGAACGGACGAAAATCAAAGAAGTCGCCGAAAAACTGGCGGATATCGACGCTATATCCGAGGTCTACTCCGTAAGCGGGCACTATGACCTGGTGGCCATGGTTCGGGTGAAGACCAACGACGAGCTCGCGGATCTGGCGACCGAAGGACTGGCGGACGTCGGCGGCATAGAACATACCGAAACCATGCTGGCGTTTAGGGTTTATTCCCGCCATGATCTGGAGGCCATGTTTTCCCTGTAGCCGCTTTCCATCGGGAGTTTGAGGAATCGCGTGCCGATTCAGCGGTACGGCATCAGAACACGGACGACTAAACTACGATTACGGAAATCCGGGCGCGCTGTGCTCGTGGATTATCGACCGCCGGAAAGCCATCTCCTAAGTACCCTTGGGCATAAATACACACACGTTCAGCGGGATCGGAAAAGCCGATCGCCAAGGCACGCGAGCGCAGGACTGGCCCGGTCAATTCAAGCGAGCGTAACGCCG
>JAANXG010000044.1 GCA_018263405.1 Gammaproteobacteria bacterium | reverse complement strand
CTCGCCGATCACCCAACGCCAATGCCATGGTTGGATAATAAAGAATTGGTGATTGAGTTCGCCTGACCAACCCCGGGCTCGTCGCACCTTTGATGTTAGCTCTACTCAAGTCCGTGGAAATCGAGGCTAGTTCACCGATCTTCGATGCCGAAAGGCGTTGAGCACGACGCGAATCCCTCGTCCGCCGCCTGGCGCACACGTTCACCGATCTTCGATGCCGAAAGGCGTTGAGCACATGGCGTCTGCCGATTCGCAAAATATGAGCGCCGGTTCACCGATCTTCGATGCCGAAAGGCGTTGAGCACTGGTGAAATTCGCGGAGGAAGTGTCGGAGTTGTTGCGGGACACGGGTGTACAATTCAAACTGGGAACGTCATTTAGAGGATATAGTGGATAGCCCTCGTCAGAATTGATTCGGTGGGGCAATCATGTAATAAGTTCCGGCAATTTCCGCGACGATGATCGAGGCTGATCGACTTGGTTCACCCATCCATGCAATTTTTGTCCGGCGGCGGTCCGGAGCCCGTCGGGATTGAGAATTGGCTGGAGGGAATCTCCGGCCGGCGTCGTGATGCCGAACTGGATTTGATACGCCGTGCGGCACGGTTCGCCGACAGCGCACACCAGGGACAACACCGTGCTTCCGGAGAACCGTTTGTCAGCCACGCCCTGGCGGTGGCTACGATCGCGCACGAGCTGAAACTGGATGCCGAGGCGATGGCCGCAGCCCTGCTGCACGATGTAGTCGAGGATACGGATGTGGGTATCGATCGCATCCGGGAAGAATTCGGACCGGACATAGCCAGGCTTGTTGAAGGCGTGACCAAGATGGATACGATCCATGGGTTCACGGGGGCGTCGCGGGACCGCATCCAGGAAACCGTGCGCACGGAAAGCCTGAGAAAAATGTTGCTCGCCATGGTTGAGGACGTGCGCGTGGTGCTGGTCAAGCTCGTGGACCGCCTGCATAACATGCGCACGCTGAAGGCATTGCCGGAGGACAAGCAGCGCCGCATCGCCCGGGAAACCCTGGATATCTTCGCCCCGCTCGCCAATCGCCTCGGAGTCTGGCAACTCAAATGGGAACTCGAAGATCTATCCCTGCGCTATCTCGATCCCAAGGATTACCATGATATCGCCCGGCGACTCGCCGAGAAGCGGGTGGATCGGGAAAAATATATCGACTCATTCATCGAGAAGTTGAACGGAGAGCTCAAACGCGCGGACATCAAGGCGGAAGTCTACGGGCGCCCGAAGCATATCTACAGCATCTGGAACAAGATGCAGCGCAAGGACTTGGCATTTGACCGGATCTTTGACGTCCGCGCCGTGAGGATACTGACCGATGGTGTCGGCGAGTGCTACGCCGCCCTGGGTATCGTCCACACGCTTTGGTCGCACATCTCGGGAGAATTCGACGACTACATTGCCACGCCCAAGGAAAACGACTACCGGTCCATTCACACGGCGGTGGTGGGTCCCCAAGGGAAATTCGTCGAAGTCCAAATCCGCACCTACGAAATGCACGAGCACAATGAGCTCGGGGTCGCGGCGCACTGGCGCTATAAGGAGGGCGGCAAGGCGGATCGGAGCCTGGAACGTAAAGTGGCCTGGCTGCGGCAGTTGCTCGAATGGAAGGACGAGGTGGCGGATGCCGCGGAATTCATGGAAAGCGTTAAATCGGATGTATTCGAGGATCGGATTTATGTGTTCACGCCCCAGGGCGAGGTCGTCGATTTGCCGGCCGGATCGACCCCCATCGATCTGGCTTATGCCATCCACACCGAGGTGGGCCACCGTTGCCGGGGTGCCAAGGTCAACGGCCGCATCGCGCCGCTAAGCTACCCGCTCCGGAATGCCGAGCAGGTGGAGATTCTCACGGTCAAAACCGGTGGTCCCAGCCGGGACTGGCTGAGCACCCACGCCGGTTACATCAAGACGTCACGGGCCCGTTCGCGCATTCAACGTTGGTTTAAACAGGAGCTTGCCGAGGAAAACATCGCCTCGGGTCGCCAGATCGTCACACGGGAATTGCAGCGCGTGGGCCTGGCCTCCGTGAAGCTTGAAAAACTGGCGCATACGATGGGTTACGATAAAGTGGACGATATGCTGCGCTTGCGGGCCGAGGGTGAAATCAAATCCGCGCGCATTGTCGGCGCCGCCCAGGAGCTGGCCGGCCCGGTGGTGCCGACAAAAGCGGCGACGGAAAAGTTGCGACCCGCGAGCACTCGGCAACGGCCGGGCGGGTTCAAGATCCATGGCGTGGGCAACCTGTTGACGCACATCGCCGCTTGTTGCCGGCCGGTCCCCGGGGAGCCGATCATCGGCTTTATTACCCGTGGTCGGGGGGTTACCATCCACCGGCAGGATTGCAGCAATATACTGCATCAACGCACCGATGCTCCCCACCGGCTTGTGGAGGTTCAGTGGGGTACGGATGCCGGCGAGCATTACGCCGTGGATATCGCCGTCACGGCCTACGACCGTCATGGCCTGCTGCGGGACATTACCAACATCCTGGCGGATGAGCGTATCAATGTGATAGGTGTGTCGACCAACGTCGACAAGAAAGATCACATCGCTCATATCGATTTAACCGTGGAAGTCTCCGGCATCCAGACGATCAGCCGGATTTTGTCAAAGCTTCAGCAGGTACCGAATGTCATCAATGCCGAGCGGCGACTGCAATAAACGGCCTGCCCCGGACGCGGCCGCCGTGATCGATTTTTGGTTCGGCGATCCTACCGATGCGGATAACGTGGATCACCGTGGCGGAATGTGGTTTTCCCCCACCGAGGCACAGGACCGCGCCTTGCGCGAGCGGTTTCGCTCTCTGCACGCGCGCGCTGAGCGGGGCGATCTGGACGGTTGGCGGGGGGAACCGGGCACGGTTCTGGCGCTCGTCTTATTGCTGGATCAGTTCACTCGCAACCTGTATCGTGGTGCCGCCTCGGCGTTCGCCAACGACGCGCGGGCGCTTGCAATCGCGCAGGAGGGGGTCAAACGGGGGTTCGACCGTTCGATGCATTTTGTCGAACGCGCATTCTTTTACATGCCGTTTCAGCACTCGGAGAAACTCGAGGTTCAACGCCGGAGTGCACGGCTGTTTAAAACGCTGCTGGAAAGCAGCCCGGAATCTTTCAGATCCTTTGCTGAAAATTCATATGAACACGCCGTTCTTCATTGCGACATCGTCGAGCGGTTCGGCCGATTCCCGCACCGAAACGAGTCGTTGGGCCGTCGCTCGACCGGGCCGGAAAAACAATATCTGGAACAAGGAGGGCATCGATTTGGACAAGGTTGAACCAAATGGCGGATTCGTACACGATGTATACTGAAACATGCACGTTAATCAATTATCTACAATAAAGGCGGAAGTTCATGGTTAATGGGGTACGTAGCATATATTTCCCGGAACGGGAAAGTGTTCGCGAGAACACATTCAACCATGTTTGGACACAGGAATTGGATAGTGTATTTGCAGATGTGGCCAGTTACTATGACAAGGCAAACTACGTTGCTAGTCTGGGTCTCTGGAACAGGTTTCGAGAAAGCTTTCTGTCAACCATGAAACTACAAGAAAACCAGAAGGCATTGGATGTCTGTGCGGGGACTAATGCCATCGGCATTGCTCTCCTGCAAAAACAACCGAATCTACAGGTCTATGCAATAGACAGAAGCAAAGCCATGCAGGAGGTTGGGCGTAAATTGGCTGAACAGAAGGGATTCCATATTGAAAGTACGATTGGTGATGTGCACCGCCTGCCCTATCCGGACAATTATTTTGATATCGTCACCCTGCAATACGCATCCCGCCACTTACGTGTTATGGATGTATTTGGAGAGATCAAACGGGTTCTTAAACCGGAAGGTCATTTCTATCACGGTGACATGCTTCGCCCCGACAACCGGTTGCTGGAAAAAATACATTACAGTTACCTTCGGATCTGCCTAACGGTGACAGCCTGGATATTCAGCAGTGGTCCCGCAGCCTTGAATTGTAGAAAGTATTTTGTAAATGCATTGAGCATGTTCTATTCGGCCGATGAATTGTCAGACCTGCTGAGGCACCTGGGATTTCATGACGTAACCACCAAGACACTGGTAGGAGGGTTGGTGGGATTTCATAAAGCAGTAAAAAAACAAAGTGTCAAAGCCAGTGAAATCCTGTGAACAAAACCCGCATCTTATGCGCAATGAGCGATTTTATGATGCAGGAGTTCAGCCAACGGACCATTGATGAACTGAATCAGAAGAAATTATTCAAACTATTGCTACCGCCGTTTCAGTCTTTTCTGGAAAGTAATGTCGATAAGGAGATAGAGAAAACCCGTTTCGCAATTTATAAATCTGCCGATGCCCGGAAAAATCACCGGCAGCCTGGTAACACAGACACGGAACAGCTATTGCAAAAAGCGCGGGAGATCGATCAGGAATTTCTTCGTAAGGCTTCCTCATTATCCTCGGCGATTAATATTCAATATCATGATATAGAACGGATTCGAAAAAACAGAATCGATCGGTTGCTTGGGGCCGCATACCATATATTAAAGAAATGGGAAGATGTACCACAGTTTCGAGTTGTTGTTGCCGGTCTCTATACGCGGAAACAGTTTCATACGCTGCTGTATGACATACTCAGTCTTTATATTGATGAAACTAGAATACTTAGTAATTCGGTAAAAATTCCCCGCAACTTATCATTCGTCAGAGATTCGTTATTACAAACCATTCATTCAGTCATGGAAAAAGTTGCTGAAGAGCTGGCAATCGAACTTACCGGTAAGATATATAAGGACCGGGGCTTGTGAATCGTATTTTATAATTCATTTTGGACAAGGTTGAACCAAATGGCGGATTCATCCCACGCCGTGGCCGGTAACGCGGCCTCGGAACGGGCGCTCGAGTTGCTCGGACAGCTTGTTTCTTTTAATACCACAAGCCGACTGAGCAACCTGGAGTTAATCGACTTTGTATACGAACACCTGAATAGTAAGGGCCTGAGACCCCATATCGACTACAACATCGATAAAACGAAGGCCAATCTCTACACGATTATCGGGCCGGAAACCGGAGATGGCGTGGCGCTGTCCGGTCATAGCGATGTCGTGGCGGTGGAAGACCAGGACTGGACGCGGGATCCCTGGCGCCTGACCCGCGAAGGCGGGTTGCTGTACGGGCGGGGCACCACCGACATGAAAGGTTTCATTGCCGCAGCACTGGCGGCCGTGCCGTCGATGCTGGACGCACCGCTGCGGCGACCTGTTCATTTGTGCATTTCCTATGACGAGGAAATTGGCTGCGTCGGTGTTCGCAGTCTGTTGGAATATCTCGCAAAACAGTCAACGAAGCCACAGTCCTGTATCGTTGGTGAGCCGACCGGGATGGAGGTTGTTACCGCCCACAAGGGCAAGCTGAGCATGAGCTGCAAGGTGAAAGGCCGGGCCTGTCATTCCGCTTTGGCGCCCCGGGGTGTTAACGCCGTACATGCCGCTGCCCGGATGATTGGGTTCCTGATGGACATGGCCCGGCGCAAGCGCGAGGAAGGGCCGTTCGACGAAGCGTTCGATGTTCCGTACTCGACCATCCACGCCGGTGTCATCCAAGGTGGTACGATGTTGAATATCGTTCCCGCCCGGTGTTGCTTCGAGTTTGAATTTCGAAACCTGCCACGGGAAGATACGGCCGATATGCTGAACGAAGTCAAGCGCTTCGCCAGGGAGCACGTTGAACCGGAGATGCGGACGCCCGGGCGCGGCGTCGAGTTCCTTTGGCGGGAGTTGTCGAGTTTCCCCGGTTTGAATGGCGATGAGAACGATGACGTCGTAACATTGGTACGCCGATTGACCGGCAATGAACGGATCAAAAAGGTGGGTTTTGGAACCGAAGCCGGAAGATTCAGCCGCTCGGGTATCCGGTCGGTGGTTTGCGGGCCGGGTTCGATCGAACAGGCGCATACACCGGACGAGTTCATTGAAGTCGGCCAATTGGGTCAATGCGAACGCTTCATCGGCGACCTGATCCGGCATCTGAGCTGACCGGCGCACGTTTGCCTGATCGGAGTTGAATGTTGGTGATTGATTCCACTAAGCGTTAGACTTCCGGCCCACTCCCGCGCGACTGCGCGTCCGAGAGGATTGTTTCCTTTATCGTCATTTCAATCAGTACGTCAGGAGAAACACCATGAAATCACCCGTTCGCGTAGCGGTGACCGGCGCCGCGGGCCAGATCAGTTACGGTACTTTGTTCCGGATCGCCGCAGGTGAAATGCTGGGTCACGACCAGCCCGTTATTCTGCAATTGCTTGAGATCACCCCCGTGCTGGATGCAGTGAAAGGGGTCGTGATGGAACTGGACGACTGCGCGTTTCCCCTGTTGCGCGGTGTAATCGCCACCGACGATGCGGAAGAAGGCTTCGGCGATGCCGAATACGCATTGTTAATTGGCGCCAAGCCGCGTGGCCCGGGCATGGAACGGAAGGATCTCCTTCAGGGCAACGCCAGGATTTTTTCCGGCCAGGGCAAAGCCCTGAACGCGGCGGCGTCGCGGGATGTGCGGGTACTGGTGGTTGGCAACCCGGCAAACACCAACGCATTGATCGCGCAGAGCAACGCGCCGGATCTCGATCCACGCCGTTTCACCGCCATGACCCGTCTGGACCACAATCGCGCCATCGCTCAACTGGCGCGGCAATCGGGATCGCATGCTTCCAGGATCGAGAAAATGATTATCTGGGGCAACCACTCCGCGACCCAGTATCCCGACATTCACCACGCGACGGTGGACGGGCAACCGGCGCTGGATTATGTGGACGTTGCATGGATGGAAAATGATTTCATCCCCGCCGTCCAGCAGCGCGGTGCCGCGGTGATCAAGGCGCGCGGCGCGTCAAGCGCGGCATCCGCCGGCTCGGCGGCCATGGATCATATGCGGTCCTGGGCTCTGGGGACGCCGGAGGGCGGTTGGGTTAGTATGGGCGTCCCCTCCGACGGCAGTTACGGTGTAGAGGAGGGGGTGATCTATTCGTATCCCTGCACGTGCCGTGGGGGCGACTACCAGATCGTTCAGGGCTTGGAAATCAATGATTTCAGCAGCGAGCGCATGCAGGCCACGGACCGGGAACTACGCGAGGAACGCCAAGCCATTCAGGACTTGCTCGGTTAGCCAACGACATCCCTGCCCGCATATTCTTGTACGGGGTTATTGAGAGTTACCCGGGGTTGACCCGAGGTCGTTCGACCCGATGCCGAAAAATTTTCAAAAATCAAGACTTGTGATCCTGTCCGGTCCTCGATAGTATTTTGCGTATTCCCGAAAGCCTGCGGGCAAAGGCAGGGTAACCGTAAGTTCTCAATAACCCCGTGCAAGAATGTGGGGGTAGGGTTGTCTTTCAGGGCTGTCGAAAGCACGGAGGCTTTCGCCAGAGCGTACAGGGAGGTATTGCATCCTTAGCTCCGTA
>JAANXG010000043.1 GCA_018263405.1 Gammaproteobacteria bacterium | reverse complement strand
GGCACTGCCGCGGCGTCCCGCGGCGGCGCTGGTAAACACCACGGACGCCGATGCCGCCTTTTGCAATAGCGGCAGGCATGCCCGGGTCAGCAGATACGGCGCATAAAGGTTCACCTGCATCACCGATGACCAGTCTTCGAGTTTTAACCGGTGCAGTGCGCTGAACCCCGGCAGAGTGCCGGCGATGTGAGCGATGCCGTGGAGCTTGCCGGTATCGTGGGCAATGCCGGCGGCGATGTTTTCGTAGACGGCCGGGTCGCTTTGTTCGAGGTCTTGGGGAATCAGAATCGGCTCTCGTAAACCCGCTGCAATGATATCGTCGTATAAGGTCTCTAGTTTCCGGCGCTTGCGGTCCAGGGCCAGCACCAAAGCGCCCGCTTGGGCGCACGCGCGGGATACCTCGCGGCCGATACCGTCGGCGGCACCGGTGATCAGGATGTTCCGCTCGCCGAGCAGTTCGTCCGGCGGATCATACCCGCTCAGTGGTTTGGGAATATGTGGTTCGATCACGCTTTTGATTACTGAATCGTATGGTAATTTCTCAATAACCCCGTGCAAGAATGTGGGGGCAGGGTAATCTTTCAGGGACGCTGTAAGAAGTGGCATAGGGAAGTGCCGTTTACGGAGCTAAGGATGCAATACCTCCCTGTACGCTCTGGCGAAAGCCTCCGTGCTTTCGACAGCCCTGAAAGATTACCCTGCCCCCACATGATTGCCAACATTGCACGGACTTTTTGAGAAATTACATCGTATGTTAGTAACTCGAGAATTCCATGCAAGGTTATAAACGCAAATTGATCGATTAGTCCGAATCGTCGTCGGAATTCTCCTTGGTGGGAGTTCGCGCCTGCTTTTCGATGGGCGCCGGCGCCTCGGTGTCGTCCTTCGCCTGGACGCCGAGCTCGGTAAACTTCCGGGCGCCGGGTAGGACCTTGGATTCGAATGAGCCGACCAGCCGATTGTATTGTGCCACACTGGAGTCGAGCTGGCGGCCGAGTTTGGCTAGGTGATCGGTCAATGTGTTGAGACGTCGATAGAGATCTTCGCCGACTTCCCGGATCTGCTCGGCATTCTTGTTTAAAGTTTCCTGCCGCCAACCGTAGGCGATGGCCCGCAGCAGGGCCACGAAGCTGGTGGGCGTCGTCAGGATGACCTTTTGCGCCAATGCGTCTTCGAGCAGCGTGTGGTCCTGGTCCAGGGCGGCGCTGAGAAACTGGTCCCCCGGAATGAACAGCACCACGAACTCGGGCGCCTCGGTGAACTGCTCCCAATAGCGTTTGCCGGCCAGTTCCTTGATCCGCGTGCGGATGTGGCGGGCGTGTTGGATCAGGAACTCGTTTTGTGGGCCCGGCTCGGTGGTTTCCACGGCGCTGAGGTAGGCGTCCAGGGGCGTCTTGACGTCCACGACGACCTGGCGGCCGGCGGGCATGCGAACGATCATGTCGGGGCGGCGCCTTCCATCCTCGGTATTGGTGTGAACCTGCTCGGAAAAATCGCAGTGCTCGACCATGCCCGCCAGTTCGACCAGGCGCCGCAGGGTCAGTTCGCCCCACTGCCCGCGCACTTCCGGCCGCCGCAGGGCCTGCACCAGGTTGCGGGTCTCGCCCTGCAGGGCGCGTTGGGTTTCCACCAGCGATTCCAGGTGCTGGGTCAGGATACCGTGGGTTTGCCGGCGATCCTTTTCCAATTGCTGGATTTCCCGGCGGGTCTTGTCCAGGGCTTCGCGGACGGGTTTGACCAGTTCCTCGACCGCTTTTTCGCGCACACCGAGGTCGCCTTTGGCCTGGGCTTGCAGTTTGCCGAAAGACTGCTGCGCCAGTTCCAGAAACATGCGGTTGTTGCGCTCCAACGCATTGTGAGACAGATTAGCGAAGGTCTGCTCCATGGATTCGATGCGTTGCCGGGAGATTTCCTTTTCCCGTTCCAGTTCGTGCCGGGTGCGATCGAGTTCCCGCTGGTTCCTGGACAATCCGAAGTACCAGCCGATGAAGGCGCCGAATACGGCTGCCGCGACTAGTATGGCCCACAGGTAGGCGCCTACGGCCTCGACGACGGCAGCGGTTTCGTCCACCTTCAGGCTACCCAGTCTATGATGTCGGCGGGACGTTCCAACAGTCCCGTCGGACCCCATTCCAACGGTTTGTCGAGTTCATTCAGATACCCGAACAGGGCCACCAGCGTCGCCATCCCCGCACGCGTGCCCGCTTCGATATCGCGCTGTGCATCGCCGATATAAACGCAGACCTCCGGGGCACGCTGCAGTTGCCGGCAGGCATGCAGCAAGGGCGCCGGGTGGGGTTTGCGCTCCGCGACGGTGTCGCCGCTGACCACGGAAGCGACCCGGTGGTGGAGATTCAGTTCTTCGAGTAGCGCCTGCGTGAGGTAGTGTGGCTTATTGGTGACGATGCCCCAGGGCATTTTTCGCTCGTCCAGGTAGTCGATGACACCATTCATACCTTCGAACAAGCGGGAATCCGCGCAAATCCGCTTCTCGTACAGAGCCAGAAAACGCGAGCGGTATTCCTCGAATCTCTCCCCCTCGGGTTCCTCGCCGAAACCCAGAAATATCAAACCGCGCGCGCCGTGAGAGACATAGGGCCGGATCGCCGCCGCCGCCAACGGCTCGCGCTCGTATTCCCGCAGCAGCGCGTTCAGCGCATAGCCCATGTCCGGTGCGGTGTCGACCAGGGTGCCGTCCAGATCGAACAGCACGGTGTCGATGCTAACTGTGAACCGATCGGGCATAGGCAATGTAGTTAACGTCCAGCCCCGGCGCCAGCCGGTATTCCCGTGTGAGCGGGGAGTAGTGCATGCCGGTCATGTCCCGGATCTGAAGGCCGGCGTGCCGGCACCACGCGTCCAGCTCGGAGGGCTTGATCAGCCTGGCGTAGTCGTGAGTCCCCCTCGGCAGCAGGTTCAGGAGGTATTCCGCCCCCACGACGGCAAACAACCAAGCCTTGGGATTGCGGTTGATGGTGGAGAAGAACACCGCGCCGCCCGGTGCCGCGAGCCGCGAACAGGCGGCCACGGTCGAGGCCGGGTCGGGCACATGCTCGAGCAGTTCCAGGCAGGTCACGACATCGTATTCGCCGTCGTGCACCTCGGCCCATTCCTCCGCCGACGCCGTTTGGTATTCCACCTCCCGGCCGCTTTCCTTCAGGTGCAGTCGGGCGACCGCCAGCGGCGCATCGCCCTTGTCGATGCCGGTGACCCGGGCGCCGAGGGCCGCCATGGCCTCGGTGAGCAGACCGCCGCCGCAGCCGACATCCAGGACCCGCTTGCCCGCTAACGGCGCTCGTTCGTCGATATAGCCGAGGCGCAAGGGGTTGATATCGTGAAGCGGTTTGAACTCGCCGTGCGGGTCCCACCAGCGCGAGGCGAGTTTCTCGAACTTCTGGATCTCTTCGGCGTCGACGTTGCTCATGATGGCGCCCGCTCTCTATCGAACGATGCCAATCGTTGGCTGAACCGGTTGGCTTCCTGCAGGCATTCATTTTCGTCGATTCGACTCATGTGCCCGTCTTCGACCACGGATCGGCCGTTCACCCAGACGTGCGTGACCTGGTCGCGACTCGCGGCATAAACGATCTGCGCCACCGGATCATAGACCGGTGTGGTGGCGGGCGCGCCCAGATCCACGGCCACCAGATCCGCCGCCTTGCCCGGGGTGATGGAGCCGGTTACATCTTCCAGGCCCAGCGCCCGGGCGCCGTTAATGGTGGCCATTTCCAGTGCCGTGTGGGCCGGCACGGAAGTCGGATTGCCGCTGACCCCTTTGGCCAGTAGCGCAGCCGTGCGCAGCTCGCCGAACATATCGAGGTCGTTGTTGCTGGCGGCGCCGTCCGTGCCGAGCGCTACGTTGATGCCGGCACCGATCAACTCGGCTACCGGGCACAACCCGCTTGCCAGTTTGAGGTTGGATTCCGGACAGTGAATGACATGTATCCCGGCGGACGCGATGGCGTCGATTTCGCCCGGCAGCAACTGCGTCATGTGCACCGCGAGCAACCGGTGGTTCAACATATCCAATCGACTCAAACGTTCCAGCGGTCGCACGCCGTTGCGCTTGACGGCTTCTTCCATTTCAAAGGCGGTTTCGTGGACGTGCATATGGATGGGCAGCTCCATCTCATCCGCCAGCATGCGCAGTTTACGCAGCGGCCCGTCGGAGACCGTATAGGGGGCGTGGGGCGCGAAAGCGGTGGTGACCAGCTCGAACTCTTTTAATTCGTCATGCAGGCGGGTGCCCTTGCGCAGATAATCCTCGGCATCCTGCGCCCAGGCGCTCGGAAAATCCAGTACGATGAGTCCAACGCAGGTTCGAATATTCAGTGCCTCGGCCGCGTCGGCCACGACGTTGGGGAAGAAGTACATGTCGTTGAAGCAAGTAGTGCCGGAGCGCAGCATTTCAATCATGGCGAGGCGCGTGCCGAGCCGGACAAACTCTTCGTCGGCCCACCGTTGTTCCGCCGGCCAGATGTGATCGTTGAGCCATTCCATCAACGGCAGATCGTTCGCCATGCCCCGAAACAGGGTCATGGCCGCGTGGGTGTGGGCGTTGATCAGTCCGGGTATCAACGCATGAGTCAGAAGCCTCGTTTCCCGGTCCGCATTGAAACGGGTTTCACACTCGTCGGTGGGGATCACACCGTGAATCCGTCCCTGCTTGACGGCCACGCTGTGATTGACGAGCGGACGGCAGTCCGGCATCACTGGTATCACCCACTTCGCGTGGATCAATGCATCGATCTGCTCCGGCATGGACGAAAGATACGTGAGTGCCGGGTAGCGCACAAGCGAGCGCCCGCCCCAGAGTCTGTTAACATTCCCGGCTCCGAACCGCGTTCTACCTCCTCTATTCCTGGAGTTGTCCCGACCATGGGGGAGGCAACTTCCCTTGATTTAAAATCCCGCATTGCTTCGATGCCGGCTTGATGATGTCTGTAGTTATAGAAGAAGAACCTTTCAAAGCCCTTCAGTGGCAGGACGACTGCTTGGTATTGCTGGACCAGCGGAAGCTGCCGGGCGAAGAAACGTATGTTTGGATCCGTGACGCGGGTGCGGCGGCGGAAGCGATTCACGACATGGTGGTGCGCGGGGCGCCGGCCATCGGTATCGCCGCGGCGTATGCGGTGGTGCTGGCGGCTCGGCATCGGCGGGAGGGCGGCACGGTGCAATACGAGCGACTGGCCGGCGACCTGGACCGGCTGATTCTCGCCCGGCCCACGGCCGTCAATCTAGGCTGGGCCGTTGAACGCATGCGCGGCATCGTCGCGGCGGTATCGGACGAAGATCTGGTTGAAGCGTTGCTGGTCGAAGCGCGGGCTATACACGCCGCCGACATAGAAGCCAATCGTCGCATCGGCGAACTGGGCGCCGGATTGATTGACGAATCATGCAGCGTGCTGACTCACTGCAATGCCGGTGCACTCGCCACCGGCGGTTACGGCACGGCGCTGGGGGTGATTCGAAGTGCCTACGACGCGGGCCGAATCGATCGGGTTTATACCGGCGAGACCCGGCCCTGGCTGCAGGGGGCGCGGTTAACGGTTTGGGAAATGGTGAAAGCCGGGATTCCCGTCTCCCTGATAGCCGACGGCGCGGCCGCTTATCTGATGCAACAGCGCTCGATTCGCTGGGTGATTGTCGGGGCCGACCGAATCACGGCCAACGGCGACGTCGTGAACAAAATCGGTACGTATTCGCTCGCGGTCAACGCGCGGCACCACGGGGTAAAATTCATGGTGGCGGCGCCCAACAGCACCATTGATCCCGATTTGG
>JAANXG010000042.1 GCA_018263405.1 Gammaproteobacteria bacterium | reverse complement strand
TCCTAAGTCCGACAGGCTCCTAGCAGGGCTACTATGAGGATTTTGCGATGGAGGATCGTTCAAAGGTGGCCCGAAGACGGGATGTGAAAATGGGAAGTTATTTTTGCGCGAGCCCTTAGGGCTCGCACAAGCTATACTCGCCACTAATGAGCGTTTCATCCAAAATGGACGCACCCCCGACACCGTCGGTGGTCGAGACCGGGCGCGCCGTCGTGGCGGCGGAGTCACGGGCCATTTCGGACTTGACGGGGCGTATCGACAAGCACTTCGAAAGCGCCTGCCGATCGATACTCGCCTGCCGGGGGCGCGTGGTGGTTGTGGGCATCGGCAAATCGGGGCACATAGCCGGCAAGATTGCATCGACGCTCGCGAGCACCGGAACGCCCGCGTTTTTCGTGCATCCGGGCGAAGCAAGCCATGGAGATCTGGGCATGATTACGCCGGCGGATCTCGTCATCGCGGCGACGAATTCAGGGGAAACCCCCGAAATTCTGACAATACTGCCGATCATCAAACGCATGGGCGTCAAACTTGTGGCGCTGTGCGGCACGCCCGGTTCCACCGTGGCGAGACAGTCGGACGTCTCCCTCAACGTGGGCGTCAGCAAGGAAGCGTGCCCTCTCAACCTCGCGCCTACGACAAGTACGACGGCCACCCTGGCCATGGGCGATGCCTTGGCCATAGCGATCTTGCAGGCACGCGGTTTCACCGTTGAGGATTACGCCCGCTCGCATCCGGGCGGTGCACTGGGCCGGCGGCTTCTGCTTTACGTCAAGGACATTATGCACCGCGGGACGGACATTCCGATCGTCCGCGAAAATGATCTGATCCGTGACGCTCTGCTCGAAATGAGTAGCAAGCACCTGGGCATGACGGGCATTGTCGATTCGGACAACCGCCTGATCGGCCTGTTTACCGACGGTGACCTGCGGCGAGCGCTCAACAAACCGACCGACTTGAACCAGTGTCCGATTCGAGACGTAATGACAAAGGACCCCATTACCGTGCGCTCGGGCATGCTCGCGGCCGAGATTGTGACGCTGATGCGCACGCAATCGATTAACGGCATATTCGCAGTATCTGATGATGGACGGGTCGAAGGGGCATTAAACATGCACGACTTATTTCGAGCGGGTGTTGTCTAATGTCCCGCGTATGGCCGCTTCCCTTTGCCACTCCCCACGGTGTTGTCGATAAAGCAAGTGCCGTAAAACTGGTCGTTTTCGATGTCGACGGTGTACTGACCGACGGCTCGGTGACGTACGGTCCGCAAGGCGAGGAATACAAAACATTTAATATCCGCGACGGGCAGGGCATCAAATCATTATTGGACTTTGGTATTGACACGGCCATTGTCAGTGCGCGAAATTCACCAGCGTTGGTCACTCGAGCCCAGGAACTCGGCATCCGTCACATTGAAACGAACGCATCCGACAAACTCCGGGCATCCCGTGCGTTGATGGGGAAATGCACTGTAAGAGAAGATCAGTGCTGCTACGTTGGCGATGACGTGATAGACATCCCGGCCATGCTTGAATGCGGTCTGGGTATTGCCGTTGCCGACGCGCACCACACTGTTCGTCATATAGCCCAATGGATAACGCCTTCGGACGGAGGCCGGGGGGCGGTGCGTGAGGTCTGCGATGTCATCTTGTATGCACAAAAAAAACTTGACATTGTTATGGACCGGCACATGAAAATTTCCACCGCAACATGAAAGCTCTGGAAAAAATCGTTTATATAACGGTATTCGCCTGCCTGGGGTTGCTCAGTGTGTGGCTCCAGTTCGGAATCATTGACCAACCCGTCCAAAAGTTCGGTGACGATGAACGCCACGACCCCGATTATTATATGGAAAATTTCACCGCTATCGGAATGGATAAGGCAGGCAAGCGCAAATACATATTGGAAGCCGAACGTATGGTGCACTACCCCGATGACGACACGGCTTTGTTGGATAATCCCCATATCGTTCAGTACAAACCCGGTGTGGCACCCAGGCACACCTACTCGGAATCCGGCTGGATGTCCTCGAATGGCAACGAACTCCTCCTCACTGGAAACGTCCGAGTAATACAAGGGAAGGCGCCGGACAATACCGGACAAAACAATAGCGCCGGCGGCGTCCTGACAACGGAAAAACTGAGAGTTCTTCTTGACAGAGATACAGACAGCCAGGGATAACTACATGCGCTTTTCACTATGTATTTTGACGACTTGCTTGAGTTTGCATGCGTTACCCGCGCACTCTCTTAGCTCGGACCGTGAACAACCAGCCACTATCGAAGCGGACGAGGTGGAATTCGATTTTCGAACCGGTAAAAGAACCTACAAGGGCAATGTGATTGTTGTTCAGGGAACGTTGAGAATTACTGGTGAGAAGATAGTGGTTCAATATAGTAATGAGAATGAACAGGTTGAAACGGCGACGTCCTGGGGCAACCCGGCAACATTCAGGCAAAGACCGGACGGAAAAGAGGGTGACGTATATGGTGAGGGCGACACCATAGTATTAAATGAAATAGTAAACACACTGACATTGATTAAAAATGCCAGTATGACCCAGGCGGGGAATACCGCCATTGGAAGTAAGATCGTCTACGATATGGCAACGGATAGAATGACGGTGAAAGGACTCCGTCAACAGCAGGGCAGCGGAGATGAAGTAACGACGGATTCAGAGACGGGTCGCGCCAAGGTTATTATCAGGCCCGAAAAGTCTTCAGAGAGCGGGTCGGCAACGGAAAACTCCGACAGTCTTTCGGAATGAGCACTCTGGGAACGACCCACCTGTGCAAGGAATACAAAGGCCTTCAGGTTGTTGATCACGTTAACGTAGAAGTAAGCAACAACGAGGTGGTCGGCCTGCTGGGACCCAACGGCGCCGGGAAAACTACGTGCTTCTACATGATCGTGGGATTGATCAGGCACGACAGTGGTGAAATATACCTGGATGAATACCGAATATCGGACCTGCCCATGCACGAACGTGCCCGTTTGGGGATCGGTTACCTGCCACAAGAACCATCGGTATTCAGGAAACTAACCGTCGCGGACAATATCGCCGCGGTGCTGGAAGCGCAACCGGGTCTGGGCGACGAAGATATTCGACACCGGGTATCGGAACTGCTTGAAGCGTTTGGAATCTCACACAAGCGCGATGCCTTGGGTATCAGCTTATCCGGTGGCGAGCGGCGGCGAGTTGAAATCGCGCGGGCGCTTTCCGTCAGCCCGCATTTCATCCTTTTGGACGAACCGTTTGCCGGGATAGACCCCATTTCCATCGGCGACATACAGAATATTATCGCTTACCTGAGAGACCAGGGAATCGGCGTACTGATTACCGATCACAATGTACAAGAAACACTTGGAATATGCGATCGCGCCTATATCCTGACGGAAGGCCGCGTCTTTGCATCCGGAACGCCCGAGGATATCGTGGTGAACGCGGACGTCAGACAGGTCTACCTGGGGGAGAATTTTCGGCTCTAAAATCTCTGCTAGTGTACCCCGTCACTGATATTGTAACATTCAGCGGCCCGAAAAGCGGTGAGCCGCAAGGCCTGTCTCGCCGGGAATGGCGCGCCCTTCCCAAGAGACATAACGCTGCGGAGGACCGCTTCCCGGGCCGCCCGAAGGGAGCGTGCCTGAGCCACCATTGGGGCGTTGCGCTCCTGGTAAAGGACCGGGCCATTCACTGCGGAGCGCGCCTTCCACTGGCGGCTCAGGCACACTCTGAATGTTGCAATATCAGTGACGGGGTACACTAGAATGGATACATGTGGCAATGCCATGGACAATTCATCCGTACATTTTCGGGCTACGCACCGGCCCCGAGGAAACCTCCGGATCCCGCGGAGAATCTCCGGGGGTCGAGTTCGGTTTGATTGGAACCTTGTCGATTGCATGACCGGGGACCATTCATGAAACAGTCTTTAGAGCTCAAACTGGGCCAACGGCTTGCGTTAACACCCCAACTGCAGCAGGCCATCAAACTGTTGCAACTGTCCTCCATGGACCTGCGATTGGAAATGCGGGAAGCCCTGGAGCAGAATCCGTTGCTTGAGGAAGCTGACGATTACCCGGCCGAATCGGTTGACCCCGGAGTCGATGCAAAACGCGAAGATGTTGCTGACAAGCCCGATTATACAGCTTCCGTTTATGCGGAAGAGGATAGCGAAATCCCGGAAATAGATCCGGTTTATCTCCAGTCTCGGTCGCGTCCACCAGACAACAACGCATTCGATATCGATCAACGCAACAGTGCCCCGCTATCCCTTAAGGATCACCTGCGCGAGCAGATGGGTCTGACGCCTTTTTCAGTCACAGATCATGAGATTGCCGCGGTTATCATCGATGCCATCAATGAAGACGGCTATCTAAGCTGCGACCTGGAGGAAATCAGGGACTCAATCAACGTGGAAGCGGATACCGATGAAATCGAGGCCGTTTTGCACCAGGTACAAAACTATGACCCGATCGGTGTCGGCGCCCGCGGACTGCGCGAGTGCCTTGAGATTCAACTACAGCAATTGTCGACGGAAACAGAGGGGCTTGCACTGGCCCAACGTATCGTCGGGGATCATCTAGAATGCCTAGGAACCCGGGACCTCACCCAGCTTCGGAGGCGTACGAACAGCAGTGAATACGAGGTCCGAAAAGCCGTTGAACTGATTCAAACCCTCAACCCCCGTCCCGGGACGTCGGTCGCATCCAGTACACCCGACTACGTCATTCCCGACATACTCGTGTCACAAGACCACAACGGCTGGCGCGTCGAACTCAATTCGGATGCATTGCCTCGTATTCGAGTCAATGACTTGTATAGCGAAATGGCGAAGGACAAACGTGCAACAGACCATCAATATATTCAGAACCAGCTTCAGGAAGCACGGTGGTTCCTGAAAAGCCTGGAAAATCGAAACAATACACTGCTTCGTGTGGGCAAAGAGATTGTCAAACGACAAAAAGACTTTCTCGAGCACGGAGAATCCGCCATGAAACCCCTGGTGCTGAATGACATTTCCGAGGCCTTGGAGCTGCACGAATCGACGATTTCCCGTGCCACGACAAACAAGTACATGCTCACCCCGCGGGGCGTATTCAAACTCAAATATTTTTTTCCAACCGGCTTGTCCACCCGAAGTGGAGATATGACATCCGCGACGGCCATCCGATCTCGTATTCGCACCCTGGTCAACGAAGAACCACCAAACAAGCCTTACAGCGACAGCAGGTTGACGCAGCTCCTGAACCAGGACGGAATCCACATCGCACGCCGAACCGTAGCGAAGTATCGGGAAGCGATGAATATACCGCCGTCCAATCAAAGAAAGTCAATGTAATAGCGAGGTATCCTGAATGCAAATTACGATCAGCGGTCAACATATGGACGTTACTCCGGCGTTGCGGGAATATGTCAATTCGAAGATGGAACGTATAGAACGGCATTTCGATCATGTTTCTCGTTCAAATGTAGTATTAAACGCGGAAACAACGCGGCACTGTGCCGAGGTGACCGTTAGCACAAAAGGCGCAACCTTGCACGCCAACGCCGAAGCTGACGATATGTACGCGGCAATCGACGCGATGATCGACAAACTGGATAACCAGGTGAGAAAACAAAAAGGAAAATCCACCGATCACCACAAAAACGGTGGTGCACTGAAAGATCAGTTTGCCACAAGCTAATCATATGCAGTCGACTCGCATTACTGAATTACTCAGTCCTGTCAGGATCGATCTTGGTTGTCAAATCACCAGCAAAAAAAGACTGATGGAACACATGGCATCGATGTTAACGAGACAAACGGATGTGGACGAGCAGTCGGTCTTTAGGACACTTATTGACCGGGAAAAACTCGGCAGCACGGGCGTCGGCCAAGGCGTGGCGCTTCCCCACGGGAGATTGGAAGACATTGACGACGCCATCCTCGCTCTGGCCACACTCGGCGAGCCGCTGGACTACCAGGCGCCGGATCGGCAGGAGGTAGAAATAGTGGTCGGATTGCTGGTGCCCAAGAATGCCAATGAATTCCATCTACAAATACTCGCGCGTCTAGCGGAGCTCTTAAATCAACACGGCTTGAGGGATCGATTATTACAAACGAATGACAAAGACGAAATTTATTCGGCTCTTAGGGAAGCTGAAGCGGAGTAGAGTCAAGTTCACTGCCGATGTGTCAATTAGTATAAAAGCTCGGGGCATAACAGCAGTTCGTATTCATTCGCTTGTCGCGATCGGGAAATGAATTTTTTTCTTGTCAGCGGGCTTTCCGGCTCGGGTAAATCCATCGCATTACAGGCGCTGGAAGATATGGGTTACTATTGCATCGATAATCTTCCCGCCAGCCTCCTTTCGCGCTTCGCCGGCGATGCCTTGAATCAGTCGGAGAACGGTTCAAAGGATTGTGCCGTCAGCATAGACTCCAGGAACCGCCAATTCCTCCGGTCTTTACCCGCCAACCTTAAAGAACTAGAGCAACTAGGGTTGCACTATAAAATGCTGTTCCTCGAGGCGGACGAAGAGATACTTGTCAAGCGCTTCAGCGAAACACGCAGAAAACATCCATTGACAGACCACCGGACCGCGCTGATCGAGGGAATACAAAAGGAAAAAGAACTGCTTGAACCGTTGGCGATGGCGGCAACGAGACGAATCGACACCAGTGACACCACACGGCAGGAATTGCGGGGACTGGTGAGAGATTTTGCAGGCCGGGAAATCGGTGAATCGTTAATGCTGTTGTTCGAGTCATTTGGATACAAACATTCGGTTCCGAGGGATGCCGATTTCGTATTCGACGTACGCTGCCTCCCCAACCCCTATTGGCAAGAATCACTGCAGCCCCTTACGGGGCTCGATGATCAGGTTCAAGAGTTCTTGCTCAAATCGGAACGCGTCGATCAAATGATCAAACAGATCCGTGAGTTCATTACATACTGGTTACCGGCGTTCCAACAAGAAAACCGCAGCTACATAACCGTCGCCATCGGCTGCACTGGCGGCCGGCATCGTTCGGTTTTCATTGCCGACAAGCTTGCCGAACATTTCAAGAACAAGCCTTTTCATGTGCAGGTACGACACCGGGAATTCCCGAATACCTTCGAAATATAGGGCACCTCTAGAGAAATTCCCGACTTGTTATAGCCGCTAAGGCTTCCTTCCCCTTGGGGGACGGATGTGTCAATATCATCGCGTTGCTTTCAATTCAGTGACGCATGCTTCAACAAACTGTGACAATCAAAAACAAACTCGGTTTACACGCGCGGGCGGCGGCGAAACTTGTCAACACGGCCAACCGGTTTGAAAGTTCGGTAGTGCTGAATAACAAGGGGAAAGGCGCCGACGCCAAGAGCATCATGGGAATCATGATGCTCGCCGCCTCCCAAGGTACGGAGCTGAAGCTGTTTGTCGAAGGGAACGACGAGTCGGAGGCCTTCGCATCGGTGATATCTTTAATCGACAACCGGTTTGGAGAGGAAGAATAAGCCATGCTGGTACTACACGGTGCGGGAGTCGGCAAAGGCATCGCGATCGGCAAGGCCTTCGTTTTAAGCGGCGGTACCGTGACCGTACCGGAATACTCTATTCCGGAAAGCGGCCAGAAACAGGAAGTCGAGCGCTTCAGGAATGCGCTGGACGAGGCGCGCGGGCAACTGGAGGACATCGCAGCCAATATACCCAAGGATGCGCCTACTGAAAGCGCCTCGTTCATCGAAGCCTACCTATTGATGCTTAAAGATCCCCTGATCGCGGATCAGCCGATCGACACGATCAGGACACGGAAAGTCAACGCGGAATGGGCGCTTCAGATCCATTCCGCCGGATTGATTAAAGCCTTCGACGCCATGGAGGATGAATACCTTCGAAGCAAACGCACCGATGTTGAACATATCGTCAATCGCATTCAAAGCAATCTTCTAAATATCCGGCACGAAACCCTGGGGCATATTACCAGCCATATGGAAGGGAAAGTCGTTATCGCCCACGACCTATCGCCGGCGGACGCGGTACTGCTAAAAAATCATAGTGTCGCCGCATTCGCCATCGATCTTGGAGGACCGATTTCGCACACTGCCATTCTGGCCCGGAGCTTGAATATTCCCGCCGTAGTGGGATTGCACGGTGCCACCCGGTACATCGCCCACAAAGAAACAGTGGTGGTGGATGGGAAACGCGGTGTGCTGATGGCCGGTACCGACAAGCTGACGCTCGAGGCATTCGAAGAACGACGCCGCTATGTGGAGGCCAAACAGCTCGAACTCCAGGCACTGGTCCACAAACCCGCTGTTACCAAAGATGGGGTGGCGGTAACACTACAGGCAAACATTGAACTCCCGGAAGACATCGGCTCCGCGGCCAAAGTGAATCCACAAGGCGTTGGCTTGTATCGTACCGAATACCTGTTCATGAATCGGCCCCAACCGCCCCGGGAAACGGAACAATACACAGCTTATTGCCGGGTCGCGAAGCGAATGAAAAACCCCGTCACCATAAGAACCCTCGATCTGGGCGCAGACAAGCAGGTGGACGGTGGACGGCGCGAGGGCCCGACAAACCCCGCGCTGGGTTTGCGGGCGGTGCGCCTGTGCCTTAAGGAACCGGCGCTGTTTACACCACAACTACGAGCCATCTTTCGCGCATCGGCACAAGGTCCGGTAAAGATGATGATTCCGATGGTGTCGAATTTGGATGAATTAAGTCAGGTCATGGATTTAATCGAGGAAGTTAAAAGCGAACTGCGCCGGGAAGGTAAACAATTCAATGAGAACCTCCCGATAGGAGGAATGATTGAAGTACCCGCCGCGGCTGTTTGCGCCGACCTGTTTGCGTCGCGGCTTGATTTTTTGTCTATCGGGACCAACGATCTCATCCAGTACACCTTGGCGATCGACCGCGTCGATGACGAGGTTAACTACTTGTACGATCCCCTACATCCGTCCATCCTCCGGCTCGTCAAAACAACGATCGACGCCGGTAAACACGCGAAAATACCGGTCACTATGTGCGGTGAAATGGCCGGCGATCCCCGGTTCACTAAACTATTGCTGGGGTTCGGCCTGCGTATCTTCAGCATGGATCCGGCGGCTTTGTTGGAGGTTAAAAAGAAAATACTGGATACAAATGTTGGAATCGCGGAAAAGTTTGCGGCAAAAGCGCTGGACTGCAAAGGCAGTCAAGAACTCCGCGATCTTGTCACGGCCCTAGATCAGACATAGTCACGCTACGGTGTAGCGTCGATCTTTGCCCTTCCTATCTCATCAGAGATCGGCGGAAATTCCTTTACCCGTTTCGCAAATCCGATCTTGAATTTGGTCACAATACTGCAAATTGGATGTTGTGGAAAAAAGTATGCTAACTTGACTGCTTCATCCGTCGAATACCCACCGTTGACAGAGGAAGCAGCGAATAATTCAAACTGCCATGGCCGAGCCCCCAAAAGAACAACTTGATCGGTTAATCGAAGCAATCGAAGCGGAGGATCGTCCAGCCATTAGGGATGTGCTGGCAGATCTCCACCCCGCCGATGTTGGTCGGCTGCTCGAAAGCCTGACGCCGGAACAACGTGATCTGGCATGGGCCGAGATCGAGACCGAGTCGAAGGGAGAAGTACTCGTCGAAGTAGCAGAAGGTGTTCAATCCGACCTTCTGGAGGATATGGACAAGTCCGAAATGGTGGCCGCGGTTCGAGGCCTGGATACCGACGACATCGCCGACCTGATCCCTATACTGCCGGATGACGTTCTGGCCGATGTCCTGTTTACGGTGGATAAGGTTGCCCGGGCCGGATTGGGCGAGGTGCTCTCCTATCCGGAGGATACCGCCGGCGGATTAATGGACGTCGACACTTTGATGGTGCGGGGGAATGTCCCCATCAGAGCAGTCATCCGCTATCTGCGTCTTCTTGGAAGGCTGCCGGAACATACTGACAAGTTATTTGTAGTAGACCGAAAGAGCCGCCTGCGCGGCATCCTTACTCTCGCCAATCTGCTCACGGCTCCGCCCGAGAACCGGGTCAAGGATCATTTTGACAACGAACCGAAGGTATTCAAGGCGATGGATCCCGAAGACGACGTTGCCGAACGTTTTCAGAAATACAATCTGATTTCGGGACCGGTGGTGGACGAGGACTATAAACTAATTGGCCGTATTACCATCGATGACGTCGTGGATGTCATCCGCGAGACCGCCGATCGATCGGTAATGGTTCGGGCAGGCTTGAGCGAGGAAGAAGACATCTTTGCGCCGGTGCGACGCACGACTCGCAGCCGGTCGGTGTGGTTGGGCGTGAACCTGATTACCGCCATCATTGCATCGATAGTGATCGGGCAGTTCGAATCGACCATTGAACGCCTGGTTGCACTGGCGGTGTTGATGCCGATCGTTGCCAGCATGGGGGGCAACGCGGGCATGCAAACGCTGACCGTCGTGATTCGAGGCCTGGGTACCGGAATTATTTCCAGCTCGAACGCCAGGAAGGTATTGAAGAAGGAATTTCTGGTGGGCAGTTTAAACGGCATCGTTTGGGCGATTGCCGTGGCCGTGGTAGCGGTAGTGTGGTACCAAGATCTCGCATTAGGCATGGTGATCGCGGTGGCGATATTCGTGAATCTCGTGTGCGCGGCGCTTGCGGGCGTCGCCCTGCCGATTGTCGTCCAGAAATTCGGCATTGACCCTGCCCTCGCGGGTGGCGTTACCCTCACCACGGTTACCGATGTGATCGGTTTTTTTTCCGTACTGGGACTGGCCGCGTTGTTCCTGGTGTGAATCCACGAGAAGCAATGAGAAACCACGGGATCCATGAGAGCGGCGGTCTTTGACGAATTCAAATATCCCGTCGCGGTTCGCCGGACTTCGGATCCCGTGCCTGCTGAAAACGGCGTTGTGATCGGGGTTCGCGCCACCGGCTTGTGCCGGAGTGACTGGCACGGTTGGATGGGCCATGACCCGGTGATCCAAACTCCTCATGTGCCGGGTCACGAATTCGCCGGCATCGTGGAGGCAGTGGGTGGAAATGTATCGAAATGGCGCCCGGGAGAGCGCGTAACGCTGCCGTTCGGTTGCGGTTGCGGGCAATGTGTGTACTGCCTGCAGGGCGACCACCAGGTTTGTAACCGTCAGTTCCAACCGGGTTTCACACATTGGGGTTCGTTCGCCGAATTCGTGGCGGTGGATTTCGCGGACGTCAACCTGGTCGGCCTGCCGGACGCCGTCAGCTTCGTGGTCGGCGCCTGCCTCGGATGTCGCTTCGCGACGGCGTTTCGGGCCGTGGTGGATCAAGGACAGGTGCGCGAAGGACAGTGGGTGGCGATCCACGGCTGCGGCGGCGTCGGTCTGTCGGCAATCATGATCGCCAAATCACCCTCGATGAAGCCGCCGTCGAAATGACCCAACTGGACCGGCGGTGCGCACCGGGCATCCTTGTCGTTGATAAATTTCAAGAGTAATTCAGGGTTTAGAACGGAAGCCGAGCGGCAAGGACAACAGCAGGAGTATCCCCGCGATACCCAGTACAGCGCCATTGCCCCAGAATACATAGAGGGTCGTTCCTTGCATGGGTTGAACCGACCCTTCTACCACCGCCGTCACAAATTGGCTTGACTTCACCGTCACCGTTCCCCGGTGATCGATGATCGCCGAAACACCGGTATTGGCCGCGCGCAGCATCGGGCGAGCCGTCTCCATCGCCCGCATGCGTGCCATCTGGATGCGCTGATGGGGTGCCAGCGAATCACCGAACCACGCGTCTTCGCTCACGTTGATCAGCAATTTGGCCTCGGGAAGCGATTTCATCAATTCGGCAGGAAACGCGTCTTCGTAACAGATGGTCACGCCGATATCCGTGCCGGCCGCCCGAACCGATCCCTGACCCGCATCCTTCCAGGCAGTGAAATCGGACATTGGTATATGCAGATAGTTGATGATCCAGCCGAGCAACGGCTCAAGCGGCAGGTACTCGCCGAAGGGCACGAGGTGGGTCTTTCGGTAGATCTGGGGGTCGTTCCCCGTTATGGACACCACGCTGTTGAATGTATATACGCGGTTTCTATCCGAGGCCCGCTCCAGCAGCCCAAGAATGAAATCGGCAGGGTGACGGCGCATGCTTAGCCATATGCGGTCAGCCACTTCACGGATGTAATAGGGCAGCGCGGACTCGGGCCAAATAATCAGATCGCGGTCCTCAAGGTTGTTTGTCAGATTCAGGTAGTGGTTCATGATCGCCGGGCGTTGATCGACCGCCCATTTTCGATCCAGCGAAACATTCCCCTGCACCAGCGCAACATCCAATGGACCGCCCGAGAGTTCGGCCCAGCGAACCTGATTCAAAGCCAGGCCGCCAAGCCAAACTACGGCGATGACAGTTGCCGCGTACCACCGAAGGCGACCGTGGTATTTTAATATCGCGACGAGTAAGACCGCCGTCAGCATCAGCAGCCAGGAGACTCCATAAACACCGAGTACCGGCGACCAGCCGCTCAACCATGAGTCCGCTTGACTGTACCCCAGGCTAAGCCACGGGAAACCGCTGAATGCCCAGCCACGGACCCACTCGCTCACGGCCCACAAAGCCGGCAAGCCGGCAAGCGCGCCGATCGATGGTTGCCGGACCAGGAAAGCCCGGTAGATCCATCCAACCAGCGCCGGATATAGCGAAAGAAGCGCGACGAAGACAATCACCACCAGGACCGCCATCCAGGGCGGCATGCCACCGTACACGTACATGCTTACATAAACCCAGGACACTCCCGTTCCAAACATCCCGGCACCATAGACGAAGCCCAGCCATACCGCGCGCCGCGTCGTGGCGTCCCACCATAACCACACTAACACCGACGCCGACAGTAAAGTCGCCCAGAAATAACCGAAAGGACCGAAACCCAGAACCGCGATACAACCAGCGCCGAGCGCCGCCAGCAACTGAATGGGCGAGGACTTTACCGTTTTCGCTCCGACCCCTTGTGGTTGCCGCGGTTCGGTATTCGACACACTTTGCGGCTCGGGATTCATCGCTTTCGGCGGTTCCGCTTGTAGGTCGGCATCGATACCGACAATCGAACAATGTCAAGTTGGAAGCCCGACCTACAACACACGATTCCGTTAGGCGCCGTTGGAACCATCCGGGAGTGAAACATGGTCCGGGTCGACAACGACTTTTAACAGATATACACGTCGACTGTCGCTGTGCAGCACCTCGATATTGAACTGGTCAATGCGCACTTTTTCTCCGCGCTTGGCTACGTGCCCGAGATGTTGGATCAACAGGCCTCCTACGGTATCCACCTCATCATCGTCATAGTCCGTATGAAAATACTCGTTGAAATCTTCCAGAGGCAAAAGCGCTTTCACAACATACTCATTCTCTTCTCGCTGAAGAATCATGTCCGCTTCTTCATCGATATCGTGCTCATCCTCAATATCACCGACGATCTGCTCGAGCACATCCTCGATCGTTACCAGTCCCGCGACGCCGGCATATTCATCCACCACGACAGCCATATGGTTTCGGCTGGCACGAAATTCGTTGAGCAACACATTTAGACGCTTGCTCTCGGGTATAAACACAGCGGGGCGCAACATATCCCGCATGTTAAAGGCACGGGAGCCACTGTCTTCAAAATAACGGAGTACATCCTTGGCTAGCAGGATACCGATGATTTTGTCCCGCTCGCCGTCAATCACCGGAAAGCGAGAGTGTGCACTTTCGATCAGTACGGGGAGAAATCGTTCCGGTGGATCGGAGCGGTCCACGACAACCATCTTCGACCGCGGAATCATGATATCCCGGACGCGCAACTCCGCCACCTGCAGCACACGCTGAATCGTGTCCTGAGTTTCCCGATCCAGCAAACCGGCCGCGCGCGCTGACGAAATAGTTTCCAGCAAATCCTCCTGACTCCGCGGCGAACCGCCCACAACGCGTCGAAAGCGACCCACTAGTGCGGTCCACCAGTTGGTACTCGGAGGCTCGTCCTTATTGTTCATCGTGGAGAGTATAGGGGTCTGGATACCCGAATTCAGCCATAATCCGCGTTTCCAGCGACTCCATGCACTCGGCGCCCGCGTCGGAGTCGTGTTCGAAACCGCAGCAATGCAGCACGCCGTGTATTACCAGATGGGACCAATGTGCATCCACGGATTTGTTTTGCTCCGCGGCTTCCCGCGCCGCCACGGCGGGACAGATCACGATATCCCCCAAAAGCCCTGTCCGTGGCGATCCGCGGGCGTTCATCGGAAACGACAATACATTCGGAACATAGTCCTGCCCACGGTACACGAGATTGAGCTCTCTGGCTTCACTCTCATCGGCGATGCGAACGGTCAGTTCCAATTCAATCCCCGGTGTTCCGCCGGATTCGTAAGCGGCGTGCGCCCAGCGTTGAATGCTTTTCGTCCTCGGCGCGCTCGGCGAGAGGCAGGCGCGCCGCACCACCGTGCGCAGGGCCAATCTCAGCTCCCTCGTTTTTTCCCGTCGGATTCATAGGCTTCAATAATCCGCTGTACCAGCGGATGGCGTACCACATCCCGGGGTTGAAATTGGGTAACCCCGATGCCCTTCACATCGGCCAGTGTCTCCACTGCGTGGCGCAACCCCGAAATCGTACCCGGCGGCAGGTCGGTCTGAGTCATATCGCCCGTAATCACGGCCTTGGAGCCAAACCCGATCCGGGTCAGGAACATCAACATCTGCTGAATAGTACTGTTCTGCGCTTCGTCCAGGATGACGAACGAATCGCTCAGGGTTCTTCCGCGCATGTACGCCAAGGGCGCCAACTCGATGACGTTCTTCTCCATCAACCGGGCGACTTTGTCGAATCCCAGACATTCATAGAGAGCATCGTAAAGCGGTCTCAAGTAGGGATCCACTTTCTGGCCGATATCCCCCGGCAAAAAACCCAGCCGTTCCCCCGCTTCCACGGCCGGACGGCAGAGCACAATCCGGTACACTTCATCCTGCACCAGCGCCTGTACCGCGCAGGCCACCGCCAAAAAGGTTTTACCGGTTCCGGCCGGCCCTACACCGAAACAAACGTCACCGGTACGGATACGTTCCAGATACATCCGCTGGTGCTCGTTTTGCGGGCGGACTTGTTTCTTGGGGGTGCGGACTTTCGTGTGACGAAGTGGTTCGGCATCCTCGCCGTCCCCGACGTTTTTCAACACCGACTGCACCGTGGCCTCGTTGAGTGCTTTGTCTTTTTCCGTCGCCGTATAGAGCTCCTGGAGTGAACGCCCGGCTCGTTGGGCAGGCTCCGGATCGCCCTTGATGCTGAACACCGGTCCCCGGTTACTGATCTTGACGTCAAAGTACTTTTCGATCCGCTTGAGATTGTCGTCAAACTGCCCGCACAACAACGCCAACCGCTGATTGTCTGCCGGAGACAGGGAAAAAGTAAGTGGTGTCAAAGGGTCGCTCGAATACGGCAAATATTGTGGCTCAGGCGGTGGCTTTCAATCGGGAAGAGGTAGCCGGATGCGTGGGCTGAAGCCGGCCGCGCAGGGAATTGGCCATGGCCTCGGTTATCACGACGTCGGCGAACCGGCCGAGCAACGCGGCGGGCCCGTCGAAGTTCGCCACGCGATTATTGTCCGTCCGCCCAGCGAGTTGATTCGGGTCTTTCTTTGACGGACGGTCCACGAGAACGCGCTGCACCGTCCCCACCATGCGTTCGCTGACCCGGGACGCCTGCGCATCGATCACCTCCTGAAGATGCGCCAGCCGGCGTTTCTTTATATCCATCGGCACGTCATCCGGCAACTCGGCAGCCGGTGTCCCCGGCCTTGCGCTGTAAATGAAGCTAAAAGACCGATCGAATCCCACACCGTGAACGAGGTCCATGGTGGCTTCAAAGTCGTCCTCGGTTTCACCGGGGAAACCAACGATAAAATCGGAGGATAGCGATAATTCAGGACGCTGCATCCTGATGCGCTGGACAAGTCTCCGGTAGGAGTGGGCAGTGTAGCGCCGCTTCATCGCCGACAAAATACGGTCCGATCCGGACTGCACCGGCAGGTGCAAGTGGCTCACGAGTTTGTCCAAATCTCCGTAGACGTCCACCAGACGATCATTGAAATCCACCGGGTGGGACGTGGTATAGCGGATCCGGTCGAGGCCGTCGATCTCGGATACATAGCGTAGCAGCAACGCGAAATCGGCTTGATCGCCCCCATGCATCGACCCGCGATAGGCATTGACGTTCTGACCCAGGAGGGTAACTTCGCGAACCCCTTGCTCGGCCAGTTCCACCACCTCGGCCAACACGTCGTCGAACCGCCGGCTGAACTCTTCACCTCGAGTATACGGCACGATGCAGAAGGTGCAGTACTTGCTGCAACCTTCCATAATGGACACAAAGGCGGCAGCACCTTCCTTGCGCGGGGGCGGAAGGTGATCGAACTTTTCAAGTTCCGGAAAACTGACATCCACTTGCGGCTGCCGTGACGTGTAGACCCCAGCCAGCAGGTGGGGCAGCCGGTGCAGCGTTTGGGGTCCGAATATCAGATCGACGTACGGGGCGCGGGACAATATCGCATCTCCTTCCTGGCTGGCTACGCAGCCTCCGACACCGATCACCAGATCGGGGTTGTCCTCTTTGAGTTCCCGCCAGCGCCCCAGCTGGGAAAACACCTTCGCCTGCGCTTTCTCCCGTACCGAACAGGTATTCAAGAGCAGCACGTCGGCTTCCTCCGGCGATTCGGCAACCGTCATGCCGTGCGATGCACGCAAGCCGTCGGCCATACGGTTCGAGTCGTACTCGTTCATCTGGCAACCGAACGTCCGAATAAATACCTTGCGGGTCACGAGCGGAGGAAGCGGGCGCCGAACCCTACCATTTACCCGAGCGACCGGCATTTCGAGCAATTTTTCGTGCCGACAAGGCGCGGCGAGGAATGATAGTCATTCTATTGCGACGAGCCGCAACGAAGTCAGCGTGAAAAAGGGCCGCAAGGCCGCCGTGAACGGTCATTGTTAACAGGCCCTAGTACTAGGGAGCTGAGTAGCGTCAATTTAAGCAAGTGAACGGCGCGGATTACCCGGGTCGATAAAATCAATGAACCCAGAGTCTAATCGCTGAAACTTTACGAACTCAAGACAAAATCGCCTTTCCGACGATAACGGATGGAACCCGCGTGCACGGGGCGATATTGTTCGCGATGGCGGATGTTGGTATGGGGACGGTGCTCGGAGCCGCTCTGGGCGATGACCGGCGGGTAGCGAGCATCGGTGTCAACGCCCTCTACCTAAAGGCGGCGCAGTGCGGGACCATTACAGTCGAATCGAAACTTGTCCGGCTTGGCAAATCGATTGCCGCTCTGGAGTCGAGGGCGTATGCCGAAAATGGAGATGAATGCGCCCGGTTTACCGGTAACTTTTATATTTTTTCAAACCCCTCCGCTTCGGGTGCTTGAACTTGCCCCGAGCAACCGCTCGCGCGCTTGCAGCACTCATCGAAACGGCCGTCAATCAAAACCCGTTTGGCGCTTTCTGATCGAAACTAGTTTGGGGCTTTCTCGCATGCTAATGTCCGCTTTCCTTATCTAGTGGCCGTTCATGGTACCAATCGAAACCGACGATGTTTCCGGCAAACCGTGTCTTCAGGTCGACAACCTGAGCTGCGTTCGTGGCGATCGATTGCTGTTCAAGGACGTTAATTTCAAGTTACACAGGGGGGAACTGGTCCACGTCGCCGGCCCCAACGGCAGCGGTAAAACCACACTGCTCCGCATTGTATGCAATTTGACCTGGCCCGAAAGCGGGCAAGCGTTATGGCGCGGTGAGCCGATCAACCGATCCGAACGGTTTCAACGGGAATCGGCCTACATAGGTCATCAAGACGGCCTGAAGTCGGAACTGTCCACGCTGGAAAATCTTCGGTTCCACAGCCGCGTATTGAATGCGGATGTTCGCCGGCTACCCACTATTGTTCAACAACTGGAACTGAATCGGTGCCAATACCTGTTGGCCGGTAAACTTTCGGCCGGACAGCGGCGGCGGGCCGCCCTGGCCAGATTATTGCTTGCCGAGCGCGTGCTTTGGATTTTGGACGAGCCCTTTACCGCGCTGGACCGAAATGGTCGTCAGGTAGTGGAAAATTTACTGGAGCAACACCTGGAGAATCGCGGACTCGTATTGTTGACCAGTCACCAGGCCTTTATGAGCACTCACCTAACAAACCATCGCCGGGAACTTTCCTTGTCTTAACCGCCTCCGTGTTTGCAACGATCTTTAAACGTGAACTGATGTTGGTCTACCGGCGCCGCAGCGAATGGGTCCACCCCCTGGCGTTTTTCGTGATCGTCGTTTCGTTATTTCCACTGGGATTAACGCCCGGTCCGCAAACCCTGAAGCTGATCGCTCCGGGCATAATCTGGGTATCGGCGTTGTTGGCGTCCTTATTATCCCTGGAACACCTGTTTCGTTCCGATTACGAGGACGGCGCCTTGGAGCAATTCGTGTTGCTGCCCTACCCGTTGGCCGCGGTGGGGCTGGCAAAAGTATTGGCCCATTGGTGCGTCACGGGTCTTTCCCTGTGCATTGCCTCGCCCATGCTCGGAATTGCCTTGAATTTGCCGAGTGATAGCCTCAAGGTCTTGATGTTAAGTTTGCTGCTCGGTACGTTCTCGCTTAGCCTGATCGGCGCCATCGGGGCGGCCTTGACCGTCGGACTCGGACGCGGTGGCGTATTGATCGCTTTGCTGATTTTGCCCTTATACGTACCGGTGCTTATATTTGGCGCCGGGGCGGTGGACTTAAGTGCACACGGTCTGGACGCCAGTGGTCAATTGTATTTTTTGGCGGCACTGCTGATACTGGCACTCACGCTCGCACCGTTCGCCATCGCAGCCGCCATTAAAGTCTCTTTGGAATAACTACAACTATGTGGAACTGGTTTCATCGTCTGGCCTCGCCCCGGGACTTTTTCCGCATCGCCGGGTACTGGATCCCATGGCTGGGCAGCCTTGCATTGTTATTGATAATCGCCGGATTATACCTGGGCCTGTTTGTGGCACCGCCGGACTATCAACAAGGGGAAAGCTACCGCATCATATTCATCCACGTGCCGTCGGCCTGGATGTCCTTATTTGTTTATATCGTCATGGCCATCAGCGGCGCCATCGGTTTGATCTGGCGGATCAAACTCGCCCATGTGATGTCCATATGCTCCGCGCCCATCGGCGCATCGTTTACGTTCCTTGCCTTGGCCACCGGTTCGCTGTGGGGCAAACCCATGTGGGGTGCCTGGTGGGTATGGGACGCCCGTTTAACCTCGGAGTTATTGTTATTGTTTTTATACCTGGGCGTTATCGCGCTCTACCACGCCTTTGAAGAACGCCGGACGGCGGAGCGCGCGGCAGCCGTTCTCGCGATTGTGGGGGCGGTCAATATCCCCATCATTCACTACTCGGTGGAATGGTGGAACACGTTGCATCAGGGACCAACCGTATCGAAGCTCGACGCACCGTCCATAGACGCCAACATGCTGATTCCGCTCTTGCTGATGTCCCTCGCCTTTATGATTTTTTACAAAGCCTTGCTGTTGTTCCGCGCCCGCTACGAGATCCTGCATCGGCAGCAACGCAGCCAGTGGGTCACGCAGTACATTAAAACACTATGAACTGGAACGAGTTTTTTCACATGGGCGGTTATGCAATGTATGTCTGGCCGTCCTTCGGCCTGGCGTTTGTCGTTCTCGTGGCGAATGTCGCTTGGGCGGTCAAACGCAAGCGTTATATACTTGACGATTTGAAACGCAAGGTGATCGCCGGACGAGAGTATAATTCATGAGCCCAACCCAAAAACGCAGAATGATCGTCGTTGTGCTGATCGTCGGAGGCATCGGACTGGCCACCGCTTTGGCGTTGACCGCATTCCAGAAAAATCTTTTGTATTTCGTCACGCCGACGGAAGTCAAGTCGGGCACGTTGCCGACGGATAAGCAGTTTAGAGTCGGCGGGCTGGTGGTGAATGGCAGCGTCCAACGCGACGGCGTCGAGGTGCAATTCGATCTCACCGACGGCGCCAACGCGGTGCCGGTCGTGTACAGCGGCATCCTGCCCGACTTGTTCCGCGAGGGGCAGGGCGTCATCGCGTTGGGCACCATCGACAATGCCGGCATATTCCAGGCCGAAGACGTGCTGGCGAAACACGACGAAAATTATATGCCGCCGGAGATAGCGGAAGCGTTGAAAGACGCGCAAAACATCGACGAACAATTCAAGCAGGGGCACGAGCAATGATTCCCGAAATCGGCCACTTCGCTTTGATGCTTGCCCTGGGTTTGGCCGTCGTGCAGGCCGTGGTTCCCATCGTCGGCGCCGCCAAGGGGTATCCCCAGTGGATAGCGGTGGCGCGGCCGGCGGCCCGGGCGCAATTGTTGATGGTGGCGCTCGCCTACGGATGCCTGACCTACGCGTTCATCGCTCATGATTTTTCCGTGGGCTATGTCGCCGAAAACTCGAACCTCGAGTTACCGCTGGGGTATCGCATCTCCGGGGTCTGGGGCGCCCATGAAGGTTCGCTATTATTGTGGGCATTCGTCCTGGCGTTATGGACCGGGGCAGTAAGCGTATTCAGCCGCCACATCCCCGAGGCCATGGTCGCGAGGGTACTCGGGGTGATGGGTTTTATCAGCGTCGGATTTCTGCTGTTCATATTACTCACGTCAAACCCTTTCGAAAGACTATTACCCGCACTCGTCGAAGGCGGCGACCTGAACCCTCTATTGCAGGACATCGGCCTGGTGATCCATCCGCCGATGCTCTACATGGGCTACGTCGGCTTCTCCGTGGCCTTCGCCTTTGCCGTGGCGGCCCTGCTCAGCGGCCGGCTGGACACCGCCTGGGCCCGCTGGTCCCGACCCTGGACTACGGTAGCCTGGCTGTTTTTGACCATCGGCATCGCCCTGGGGAGCTGGTGGGCCTATTACGAACTCGGCTGGGGTGGCTGGTGGTTCTGGGACCCGGTGGAAAACGCTTCTTTCATGCCCTGGTTGGTGGGCACCGCATTAATTCATTCCCTGGCGGCGACCGAGAACCGCGGCGTGTTTAAAGCCTGGACCGTGCTGCTGGCCGTATTCGCTTTCTCTTTGTCGCTGTTGGGGACATTTCTGGTGCGCTCCGGCGTGTTGACCTCGGTGCATGCCTTCGCCACCGACCCGGAGCGGGGAATATTTATCCTGATCTTTTTATTCGTCGTCGTCGGCGGCTCGCTGGCACTGTACGCCTGGCGGGCGCCACGGATTCGCTCCGGCGTTCAGTTCTCGGCCGTGTCGCGGGAGACCGGCGTGCTGCTGAACAATGTATTGCTGATGGTAACGACCGCCTCGGTGTTACTCGGAACCCTATACCCATTAATATTGGATGCAGCGGGCCTCGGTAAAATTTCCGTCGGCCCCCCCTATTTCAATACAGTGTTTATCCCGTTGACGCTGCCACTTGCACTGCTCGTCGGCATCGGCGCCATGGCAAGGTGGAAGCGGACCGATCCATTCGATCTATTAAAAAGTCTTCGCTGGGTGTTCGTGGCCAGCCTCGGGTTGGGTGTCGCTCTGCCGTTCTTCATGCATGCTGGGTTCTCCTGGATCGCGGCGGGGGGGTTGACGCTGGCGCTTTGGGTCATGTTGAGCACGGTCTACGGCGTGTTTGCGCGCATCGCCAATAAACAGGATAAATTATCGGCTTTGCGAAAGCTGCCGGGCGGATTTTTAGGCATGACCCTGGCGCACTTCGGTATCGGCGTTTTCATCGTAGGCATCACCCTGACCAATATATACAGCATAGAACGCGATATCAGCGCAGCGCCGGGGGAATCGTACACGGTGGCGGGGTATCGTTTTCAATTCAATGGCGTTCGCACGATCAAAGGCCCAAACTACTCCGCGCGCCGGGGGGAAATCGTTGCATTTCGGAATAATCGGGAAATCGTTTCGCTTTCCCCGGAAAAGCGCACCTACGGTGTCAGTCAAAACCCCATGACGGAAGCAGCCATCGACGCGGGTTTGATGCGCGACTTGTATGTTGCTTTGGGCGACCCGGTGGACGCTCAAGGGAGTTGGACGCTACGTATTTACTATAAGTCATTCATTCGCTGGATCTGGCTGGGTGCTTTATTTATGGCCATCGGCGGTATATTCGCCGCCAGCGATGGGCGTTATAGATCCACGCGCCGGACCGCCGTCGCCGCGTCGGAATATCCAAACCAAAACCGGCGGGGAGCCACCGCGTGAAGCGCGTCGCGTTTCGCCATTGGATTCCCATTGCCGTGTTCGTTGCAATGGTCGCGGTGCTGGGTGTCGGCCTGACTTTAAATCCACGGGAGGTGCCCTCGCCGTTTATCGATAAACCGGCACCCCGGTTTGCGCTGCCGCAGCTAAAGGATGCAACCAGTTTGTTCGGCCNCAAGGACATGTTGGGCCGGGTCTGGCTGCTCAATGTCTGGGCATCTTGGTGCGTGTCCTGCCGCGCCGAGCATGAAGTTCTGAACTTTCTGGCTCGGCGAAATCTCGCGCCCATTGTCGGCCTGAACTACAAAGACCGGCTGGACGATGCCAGGCGCTGGCTGGATGATCTGGGTGACCCGTACCTGACCTCGGTCAGCGACCGGGACGGTAGCGTCGGCATCGACTGGGGTGTATACGGGGTTCCCGAAACTTTCGTGATCGACCGCAAGGGATATATCCGCTACAAACACATCGGCCCCGTGGATTTTCAAGGCTTGAACGACGTGATTATCCCCACCATCGAAGAACTGTCCCAAGAGTCCTGAATGCGTAGTCTGATTTTGGCTTTTTTATTTGTTTTACCGACTTTCACCTCGGCTGCAATTGAATCCAGAAGTTTTGACGATCCCGCGCAGCGAGCGTTGTATCAAGAGCTGATCACGGAGCTTAGATGCCTGGTTTGCCAGAACCAAAACCTGGCCGACTCCAATGCCGGCCTCGCCGAGGATCTGCGCGGGCAGGCCTATGAAATGGTTACAGCGGGCGCCGGAAAGGACGACGTAATCGAGTATATGGTCCAGCGTTACGGTGATTTCGTGCTTTACCGGCCGCCGGTGAAGCCAACCACATTGGCGTTGTGGTTAGGGCCTTTCCTGCTGCTGGTCATAGCCTTGTCGGTCGTCGCGGTAATAATCAAGAGACGATCAACCGTATCCGATTTAAGCGATGACGAACGGGCACAGGCACGGGATCTGTTAAACGGCTAAACGATGGTTATCTTCTTCCTTGTAGCGGTCACATTACTGCTGATCTGCCTGGTGCTGATTTTGCCGCCGCTGTTCCGTTCGCACGCAGCCATCCCGGATGACCAACAAAATTATACCATTCATCTTCTGAAGCACCGCCTGCAGGAACTGCAACAACGCAAACAAAGCGGGGAAATAGACACACAGGAACTCGAGGAAACCAAGGCCGATATAGAACGTCAACTTGCCAACGATTTACGCTTGGAAGAGAACCGGGCTTCGCAAGAAAGCAGCACCGCTCGTGCTAACTGGATCGGTTTTACGGTGATGATTGTTATTCCGGTTCTAAGCGGCCTGCTTTATTTGACTCTGGGAACGCCGCGGGCTCTTGTTTCCGAAGGTTCACGCCAAGTGTCGCAAACCCCGGGGCATTCGGACAACCCGGGTCAAATACAGGCCATGGTGGCCAACCTGGCCAAACGCCTGGAAGCAAACCCTGGGGATGCCGAAGGCTGGTTAATGCTGGGTCAAAGCTATATGTCGTTGGAGCGATTTCAAGACGCCGCTGACGCGTTTGCCGAACTGCAGTCCTTGATCGGCGATGTACCGGAAGTGCTGGTCCGGCGCGCCGACGCCATCGCCATGAACCAAAACGGCTCTTTCGCGGGGGAACCCATTCGATTGGTGAACTTGGCCCTGGAGCAAGATCCCAACCACCCGCAAAGCCTGTGGATGGCCGCCGCCGCCGCCCATCGGGCCGGCGATCTCGAAAAGGCGCTCGGCTTCTACCGCAAAGTGGAACCGCTATTGGAAGGGCAACCCAAGACCGAAATCCAACGCGTCATTCAGTCGCTGTCGGCGCAGGGGATTACCGCTTCCGAACCGGAAGCCGGCGTTCAAGCGGACATCGGCATCAACATTAATGTTGCCGTGAGCTTAAGCGACGACCTGAAATCGAAAGCTCGACCAGGCGATACCGTGTTTATTTTCGCCAAAGCCGTGGACGGACCGCCGATGCCGCTTGCGGTGATACGAAAAAGCGTGGCCAACCTTCCGGTCACGGTGTCGTTAAACGACACCCGGGTCATGACACCGCAATTCAAGCTCTCGCAATTCGATGAAGTCACCATCGGCGCACACGTGTCCAAAAGCGGCCAACCCGTTCCGCAAACGGGAGATTTACAAGCCGAGTCCAAAGTGGTGTCCACGAAAGACACGGCCATGGTCAGCGTACGTATCGATCACGTGGCGCCTTGATATCGATATAAAGCCGTGTCCGCCATCGGGAGGGCGGGTTTTCCCGCCGGCAAGTTGGCCCTCGAAGGGATCGCCTTGGCCGGCGTTCTCGGCGTCATTGTGAATCCGGTTCCGCCGCGCTCATGAACGGGCCGGGCGCTCCACGGACAGCACGAGATGCCGCCGCCTGGCTGCGCGGCGCCCGCGCCGTACGCCTGCGCGCCAATCAAATGCTGGCACTCGCGGAACAGGATGAGCTCGCACACTTTAAGCTGAATCCGGAATCCCTCGATACGGCGGCGGATTATGTCATCGAGACGATCCGGGAACGCTACCCGTCGCTGGAAATCCCTTTCCACAGCCGCTGGCGTCACTTCCGCGCCGGCGGGGTCGACCGGTGGTCCCGGCTCGCCCGGACCCTGGACGACGATGCGCCATCCACCGAACGTGCCCGTATCCGCTTCGATCTGGCGGTAACCAGCGTACTGCTCGATGCCGGCGCCGGCTCCCGCTGGCAATATCGCGATCCGGACACGGGCGAGACCTATACGCGCTCCGAAGGATTGGCCGTGGCGAGCTTTCAACTGTTCCGACAGGGCTTGTTTTCAGCCGAGCCGAAAGCGCCCTTGCGCGCCGACGCCCGCGCCCTGGCCGGCGTGACATCGGCGAAGCTGGGCCGAGCCCTCCAGGCGGACGCGTCCAACCCGCTGGTCGGCCTCGAACAACGCGCCGCGCTCATGCGGCGCCTGGGGGCCGCGCTCGAATCCCGGCCCGAGTTGTTCGGAGCCGATACACCTCGTATCGGTCATCTGTTCGATTACTTCGCTACCCGCGCCGAGGGCGGATCTTTGCCGGCGCCGTTTATTCTGGAGTCGCTGCTGGACGGATTCTCCGGTATCTGGCCGGACCGGCCGAAGCTGGATGGCATCGAACTCGGCGATGTCTGGCACCATCCGGCCATCCGGGCCAACGACGCCACGGACGGTTGGGTGCCGTTCCATAAGCTGTCCCAGTGGCTGGCCTACTCCCTGGTAGAACCCCTGACGGAAGCCGGTATCGAGGTCACGGAGCTGGCGGCGCTCACCGGATTACCCGAATACCGCAACGGCGGCTTGTTGATCGATCTGGCCGTATTGGACCTCCGGGACCCAGCGGCACTGACGGTCGCCCATGCCGTGGATTCGACGCTGGTGGTCGAGTGGCGCGCACTCACCGTGGCCCTGCTGGACCGGCTGGCGGAGCGCATCCGGACGCGGCTCGGAGGGGACCGCGACCCGATGCCGCTGATCAAGATCCTCGAAGGCGGCACCTGGCAGGCCGGGCGGCGCATTGCGCGCGAACGCCGGGGCGAAGCCGCGCCGCCGCCTGTTCGAATCATTAGTGACGGCACGGTTTTCTAAGATTCCGAGCGACCAATGCACCAATCCGTGCCATACAGCGGAGCCGGCTCCGCTCCCATAACTCGCTCGGGATTCAGTCGCGGTATAATTTATCGCGGTCGGATTCCATGGCGACTCAAACGAAAGGTGGCGTGAATGGCGACTGCGAATGAAGCGGACGATGCAAAGTTCATGAGGCTCGCCCTCGAGGAAGCCCGGACGGGTTACAAGGAAGGCGGGGTACCGGTGGGCGCGGTGATGGTGGAAGACGGCAAGGTCATTGGCCGCGGCCGCAACCGGCGCGTGCAGGACGGCAACCCAATCTCCCACGGGGAAACCGACTGTATGAAGAACGCCGGGCGGCGCGCCGACTACTCGAAGGTTACTATGTACACGACCTTGAGCCCCTGCATGATGTGCACCGGCACCATCCTCCAGTTTGGCATCGGCCGCGTTGTCATCGGCGAGGACAAAAACTTCTCCGGCAATATCGACTTTCTCGCGTCGCGCGGCGTCGAAGTAGCTCTGCTTGACGAGCAGGACTGTATCTCGCTCATGTCGACTTTCATCGCCGAACGACCCGACCTCTGGAACGAGGACATTGCCGAGAACGAGTAATCGGCGGCATCGGAGAAAAATCCGCGCAAACTACCGCGTGCGGTGTGCCCAGTGTTTACTCGTCGAACCCTCTTCCCAGCGTCTGCTTGATTTCGTCCGGCGCAACCGGCATTTCGGAAAAATACCCGGCCGCCTTTTTCGCGAGCATCTCCACGCTCGCGTCGTCGGGAACCAATTCTTTCGGTATCGGTACGCGCTCGACAATATCGATGCCCTGACGCGCGATGGCGTCGTACTTCATGTTGCTCATGGAAACGAAACGATCGATGCGAGCGATCCCCAGCCAGAGTAGAGCATCGGGCATAAGCTCCTGAAATCGCATGTCCTGGGCCCCCGCCACGCATTCGGTGCGCGCAAAATAAGTCTCGGCGCGATCGCCGCCCTGCTGACGCTTGCGCGCGTTGTAGACAAGAAACTTGGTCACTTCACCGAGTGCCCGGCCCTCCTTCCGGTTGTAGACTATGACACCGGCGCCGCCCCGCTGCGCGGTGTCGATACAGACCTCGATTCCGTGGGCAAGGTATGGGCGACAGGTGCAAATGTCCGAACCGAACACGTCCGAGCCGTTGCACTCATCGTGAACGCGGCAGGCGACTTTGCCGTTGGCGTCGGTGATCGCTTTCAGGTCGCCGAAGCAGTAGACGGTGATACCGCCGATGGGCGGAAGGAAAACTTTCAGATCGTTTCGTGTCACCAGTTCCGTGAACATGCCGCCCGACTGCTCGAACAGGCAGCGCCTAAGCTCGCCTTCACTGACACCGAAGCGCTCCGCGACTCCCGGCAGGTACCACACCGGCTCGATGGCGGCTTTGGTAACACGCGCATCACCGTCTTCGGTCAACACGTTACCATCGGGTTTCAGACGGCCGCTGTCCATCGCGTGGCGGATCTCCGGCATGTTGAGCTGCGCCTTGGTCACCGCAATGGTCGGGCGGATGTCCCAGCCGGCTTCCAGCTCTTCGGCAAACACGTCGCTCACCATGTGGCCGTAAGGATCGATTGACACGATTTTCTCCGGGTCATGCCATTGCGTCACTGGGCCGATAGGCACTACCGGGGAAGTGTTGGTGAGATCCGGCACATGCACCGGATCGAGTGTGCCCGACGCCACGGCCAGCGCGCGATAGAGGGAATACGACCCCGAATGCGCGCCGATGGCATTGCGCCGCGAATGGTCCGTCAGCGTGCCGACGATGGGTCCGCGTTCCCGGGGGTCCGACGCTCCCCAGACGACGGGCACGACCGCCCGTTGCTCGTCCGGGTGGGATGTCAAACGTATGTGGGAAAGAGGTCTTTTGGCATCGTTCATGGTATTAAACTTTATCGGCTAGAACCGTATAGCCGGCTCTCGAACGGTAGTTTTCCCGGCGGCGACCGTGTCTGCGGCACGGGCGAAAGAGCGGAATATACGCCAACCGTAACGCTTGTGACACACCCATAGTGTACCCCGTCACTAGCGCTCCTCCTTGCGGTAGGGCACCAGCAACGAAGCCGGAGCACGGGCATTTCGCGCCAACACCGCCATGGCGACCACGGTAACGAGGAACGGCAGCAACAGAAATACCTGGAACGGCAAATCTATGATACCGCTGGACTGGAGCCTGAGTTGAAGGGCGTCCACGGCGCCGAAGAGCAGCGCGGCGAAGGCACAGCGCCAAGGATCCCAACGGCCCAGCACAACCAGCGCGATACACACCCAGCCACGTCCGGAAATGACACCAAAGGTAAACGCGTTGAACTGCGCCAGGGAAAAATACGCCCCGGCGATACCGAACAGAGCGCCGGATATCATCAACGCCTGGTAACGCTTCCACGCCACCGACACACCGGCCGAGGCGGCCGCCTGCAAATTTTCCCCGACGGTGCGAAGGTTCAACCCCCACGGCGTGCGATACAGCAAGAATGCGGCGAAGGGCACGAGCAGGAAAGCGATATACACCAGTGTCACGTGATCGAACAAAATCGGCCCAATGAAAGGAATGTCGGAGAACCAGGGCAAGGGCACGGACTCGAACGCGTCGACGTGGGGCGGCTGCGAGGGCTGGCCGAATATCAGCCGGTACCCGAAAAAGGCGAGGCCCGAGCAAAGAAGCGTGATGCCCAGTCCTGAAACGTGCTGACTCAGGCCCAGCGACACCGTGAGCAGGCCCATGAGTCCACCGAACGCAATCCCCGTCACCGCCGCCGCGACGATCCCAAGCCAAAGACTCCCGCTGAAGTATCCGGCGGCGAATCCAACCATGGCCCCCAGCAGCATGATCCCCTCGATACCAAGGTTCAAAACGCCGGCCCGCTCGCTGAACATCTCCCCCAGCGTCGCCAGCAACAACGGCGTCGCGACCCGCAGCATGGCGGTGAAGAAACCGATCTGGAAAATTTGTTCGAGGATTTCGCTCATGGAGCATCGCTACCACAGCGGTTGCCGTTCCTACCCGCGTTATGCATTACGCATTACCGTTTTCAGACGCACCCTGTACTGCGTAAACAAAAGCGCCACCAGCATGCAAATGAGCGACGCGCCCTGGATGACATCGGCGAGGAACACCGGCACGCCGGTGGCGCGTGACATGGATTCGGCGCCGGTGGCGATAGCAGCGAAGAAGATCGCGGCAGGCACGACACCCAATGGGTTGAGGCGCGCGAGCATGGCGATGACGATACCGGTGTACCCGTAACCCGGTGACAACGTCGCCATCACCTGAAAGTGCAACCCCGCTACCTCGCCGACGCCGGCGAGACCCGCAAGGCCGCCGGACAGCACCGCGGTAAAGAGCACCACGCGATTCACGGGTATACCGCCATGCGCCGCGGCGCGGGTGTTTTCGCCGACTGCGCGGATGGCGAACCCGAAGGTGGTGCGGGTCATCACGAGCCATACCACAACCGCACCAAGGGCGGCGAGCAGGACACCCAGGTGCAGCCGCGTCGTTTCCAAAAGGATCGGAAATTCGGCGACCATGCGTATGTCCGGCGAATCGGGATAACCACTCAGGGAATCCTTCCAGGGACCGCTGAGCAGTGCCATCATGGCATAGAAGATGACGAAGTTCAGCATCAGCGTAGCGACAACGTCGTCGACTTTGAGGCGCACCTTCAGCAACGCGGGGATGCTCGCCCAGACCCCCCCGGCAAGCGCACCGCCGACAAGCATTGACGGCACCAGCGACCACGTGGGAAGTCCTTCCCGCGCACCGATGAATGCCGCCGCCATGGCGCCGGCAAGCAATTGGCCCTCGGCGCCGATATTCCAGAACCTGGCACGAAAAGCGACCGCCACGGCGAGACCGGTGAACACCAGCGGTGCGGCTTTTACCAGGGTCTCGACAAAATTGAACCGGTTACCGAAGGCCCCTTTGAACAGGGCCGTGTACGCCTCAAAGACATCGGCTCCGGCAGCAACGACGAGACCGCCGCACAGAACCAGGGTGGCGAACACCGCGATGACCGGCAACACAAAGTTCAGCCAGGCGGGCGTTATGAAGCGAGTCTCGAGCCGGATGCGCATCGCTCGACCAGAAGCAGCCTATTGGGAGCGACTCATGCCGCTTGCGCGCCCGCCATAAGCAAACCCACCTCGGCCGGCGTCGTTGCGCCGGCTTCCAGGTCTCCCACCGCTTGCCCTTCGTACATCACCACGATGCGGTCGGACAAAGAGAAAAGCTCCTCCAAATCCTCGCTGATGAGCAGCACGCCGCGTTGTTCGGCGCGGATTTTTAGAAACTGCTCGTGCACGAACTCCAGCGCCGCGACGTCCAATCCCCGAGTCGGCTGTGCGGCAACAAGCACCAGCGGATCGAAAGCAAGCTCCCGGGCAAGCAGGGCCTTTTGCAAGTTGCCGCCGGAAAGGGTGCCCGTGCGCACGTTCGGGCCTTCGCTCTGGATGTCGAATTTTTCGATTTGATCGAGCACGAACATGCGTACCGCTTTCCGGTTCAACCAGCCGAAACGACTGAACGGATGCCTGTGCACAAGCGACAACATGACACTGTCGCTGAGTGGCAGTGTAGTGAGCAGACCGGCGCCCGTGCGGTCCTCGGGAATATGGGCGACACCCAGGCGCTGCATCGTACGCGGACTTTTTGCCCGCACCGCCTTGCCGTCGACTTCGATGCGCCCTCGATTGGGCACGATAACCCCTGCAATCGCTTCCGCCAGCTCACGCTGGCCGTTGCCGGAAACGCCGGCAACGCCGACAATCTCGCCGGCGCGAATCCGAAGCGAAACACCGGAAAGCTTCGGCTCCCGGCCCCGGCCGCCGTCAATGCCGACGTTAAAAAGCTCGAGCAGCACGCGCCCCGGCCTTATCGACTGCTTGGCCGGCGGCAGAATCGGATGGCCGCACATGAGTTCAGCGAGCTTTTGCCGGGTCAACGAGCGGTCATTGTCTAAATTGGCCACGACCTCGCCGCGGCGCATGACTGTCAGGCGATCGGCGATGGCGAGCACTTCGTTCAGCTTATGGCTGATAAAAATAATTCCAACGCCGTCGTCCGCCATGGCACGGATGGCCCCGAAAAGGCTTTCGGTTTGCCGCGGCGTCAGCACCGACGTCGGCTCGTCGAGAATCAGAATGCGCGCGCCGCGAAACAGCGCCTTGACGATCTCCAGACGCTGCTGCTCGCCGACGCTAAGGTCGCCCACCAGTGCGCCTGCATCGAGTTCCAGCCCATAACGGTGGGATACTTCGGCGAGGCGTGCGTGCGCGCCATCGACGTCCAACCGTCCGCGCTTACCCGGCTCGCCCGCCATGAGATTCTCGAGCACCGAATGACGTAGCACGAGATGAAAGTGCTGGTGCACCATGCCGATACCCGCGGCGAGGGCGTCGGCCGGCCGCGATAGCCCCACGGGCGCACCGAGAATATCGATGCGGCCGGCATCGGCGCTGTACATACCGAATAGCACGTTCATGAGCGTAGTCTTGCCGGCGCCGTTCTCGCCGAGCAGCCCGAGCACCTCCCCGCTACGAAGCTCGAGATCCACGGAGGCGTTGGCGCGCAGCGATCCGAAGCGTTTTTCGATGCCTCGCATCGAAAGAAGTCGTGTGGCGCCGTTCACGAAACCCTAAAAGGGACGCACCCGCCGCATGCTACGGGGCGTCCCCGCCTGTTCGATGCCGTTTATTCCGACTTCGGTGTGCTTTCGTCGATGGGCACTCGGAACGTACCGTCCAGTATTTCCTGCGTACGCTCGGCCACCATCGATTTCACCTCCTCCGGCAACTTGTCCTCCCACTCGTGGTAGGGGGCCGGAAAGGAGCCTCCCTTGCTCATGTAGGAAAACTGTCCAAAGTCCTGCGCGGTAAACACGCCGGCCTGGACCACATTCACCACCTGCTTGACCGTCGGCCACATATCCCAGACCACACTGGTCACCACGGTTTCGGGGGCCAGCTCACGCTGGTCCGACATATTGCCGATCGCCCGAATACCTCTCTCCGCAGCGGCCTCGATGACGCCGAAGCGCTCGGCGTAGATCACATCCACGCCCTGGTCGATCTGCGCCAGTGCGGCCTCTTTGGCTTTCGGCGGATCGAAAAACGAGCCGATGAACGAAAACTTGCATTTCACGTCCGCGTTCACTTCCTTCGCGCCGGCGCAAAACGCGTTGCAGAGGCGGTTGACCTCAGGGATCGTCATGGCCGCAACGGCGCCGATCGTGTTTTTCTCGGTGAGCTTGCCGGCGATCATCCCCGCGAGATAGGCGGGTTCGTGTATCCAGTTGTCGAATACCGCGAAATTCGGGTCCGCCGGGCCGATACCGGAACCGAACACAAACGCCGTGTCGGGGTAAGACTTCGCCACCCGGCGAGCGATCCGCTCGGCACCGAAGGCATCGCCCATGATCAGGTCATACCCTCCTTCGGCGTACTCGCGCATCACGCGCGCAAAGTCGGCCGCTTTGACGCTCTCGGACCAGGTGTACTCGATCCCAAGCTCCTCTTCCGCCTTTTTCAACGCCACATGGATCTGGTTCACCCAGGGTTCCTCGATGGGTGTTTCGAAGACCGCCGCGACACGGAGGTTCTCGGCAGCGAGCGCCCGGCCGGCGCCAGTGGCCAACACGACGGTGAAGGCCGCAGCAAGAATACGGCGACAGAGCGAGTTCATATTGATTTTCATTGTTGTCCTCCGGCAGACGGTGGAAGGGTCAAAAAAATAGTTTTTTATCGTAAAGCTGCGAAGCAATAACCCCAGTCAGACTTTTGCCGGCAATGATCCGAGCGCCCGGCATCGAAGTCAAGCCCGCTCGCACGCGGAACCAGCTTCGCAGGGTAGCGTCGCAGCCCGCGGCAATGTATTGAATCTCGCCAAGCGGGCAAAGACTGTAGCGATGGAATGAACAAGCGGTCCCAATAACCCGTGCAAAAATGTGGGGACAGGGTTGTCTTTCCCTTCAAACAACGGACGGCCTATAATGATCCTTTACTGTTCATTCCGGCGCGCAGTGCTACTTTTACATCAAGCGAGTTGATAACCGTGGATAACGACGTAACCGTAATCGATCATCCCCTGATTCAGCATAAGCTCACACTGATGCGCCGCAAGGACGCTTCGACTCAGGATTTCCGCAGCCTGATGCGGGAGGTGGCGCATCTCCTGGCGTATGAAATCACACGCGACCTGCCCATCACCCATGCACGCATCGAGACCCCACTGGCCGGCATGGATGCGCCGATGCTTGCCGGCAAGAAGTTGTGCTTCGTCGCGATCCTGCGCGCCGGTATCGGCCTGCTTGAAGGCATGATCGAATTGTTACCCTCGGCCCGCGTCGGACACGTGGGTCTGTATCGAGACCCGGATACGCTTGTCGCGGTGGAGTATTACTACAAAGTTCCGAACGACATCGCGGATCGATTGGTCATAGTCGTCGACCCCATGCTCGCGACCGGTAATTCCGCGATCGCAGCGGTCCAGCGGCTGAAAGAGCGTGGTGCCGACCGTGTTCGATTCATATGCCTGCTCGCGGCTCCGGAAGGTATAACGGCCTTTCGCGCGGCACACCCGGATGTACCGCTGTTCACTGCCGCCATCGACGAGCGTCTTAACGACCACGGCTATATCCTGCCGGGCTTGGGCGATGCGGGTGACCGGCTGTATGGGACCAAGTGATAATCCCGGCACGACCCCGCAGCGGCGCGGCTCATTGCGATCGCAAGCGTTGCGATGCCGTCGCGATGCGCACCCGAAACGGTTTATGACATAACCAGCACCGCGGCACCCTGAAACCTGCCGTGGCGCAAGTCCTCCAGGGCCCGGTTGGCGTCGCGCAGCTTGTAGGGGTGGACTTCGCACTGGATAGGCACCTCCGCCGCGACATCAAGAAACTCCCGCGCATCCCGGCGGGTCAGGTTGGCGACGGAACGAATGCACCGCTCGCCCCATAGGTCACGGTAAGGAAAGGAAGGGATCTCCGACATGTGGATGCCCCCACACACGAGCGTGCCGCCCTTGCGTACCTGTTTCAGGGCCGCGGGAATCAGCGAACCCACCGGGGCGAAGATAAGGGCGGCATCCAATTCGACACCGGGGTTCTCGTCCGATCCGCCACTCCAGACCGCCCCCAGGTCTCGAGCAAATCGCCGCGCCGCTTGGTCGCCCGGACGGGCGAACGCGTAGATCTCCACGCCCTGGTGAACGGCGACCTGAGCGATGACGTGGGCAGCCGCGCCAAAGCCGTATATCCCGAGCCTGTCGACACCGGGCCCGGCCATACGCAGCGACCGGTATCCGATCAGACCCGCGCAGAGCAACGGTGCGGCGTGGGCATCGTCGTATCGGTCGGGAATCTCGAAGCAGTAGCGCGCATCCGCCACCGCATGCGTCGCATATCCGCCGTCGATCCGGTAACCGGTAAAACGTGCTTCGTCACACAAATTT
>JAANXG010000041.1 GCA_018263405.1 Gammaproteobacteria bacterium | reverse complement strand
GGTCGGAAAAGCCCCTCGCCGGCGTTACGCTCGCTTGAATTGACCGGGCCAGTCCTGCGCTCGCGTGCCTTGGCGATCGGCTTTTCCGATCCCGCTGAACGTGTGTGTATTTATGCCCAAGGGTACTTAGTATTGCGGGCCTTTCCGCTTGTGCCACGCAGAAACCGGATTTAACGTGGCTTTACGGTGACCTTGCCCAAGCCCCCAAGGAATACCCCCTCATCGTCATACCAGGGGCCATGGGATCGAGGTTGATTGACGTGGATTCCGGTAAAGCCGTGTGGCCGGGATCGGTCTTGGATCTGCTCACTGGTTTGAATTTCGATCGCCTTGCTTTGCCAGTGGAAGGCGGTGGCCATTGGGAAATTGTGCCGTCGATTGAGCCCGGCGGCCTGTTTCACGATATAGCCGGACAGGATTTTTATGAAAAGCTCACGGACACGCTTAACGGTCCCGGGGGGTACGACTGTAAAAGCCCGACCCAGATTAATACTGATACGAACTGTGTGTTATTCAGCTGGGATTGGCGAAAAGACCTGGTCAAGGCGGCTGAAAAACTAAATGCGTTGGTGGATCGTTTCCGGGAGCTACGCAATGATCCGGATCTGCGCGTCGATATAGTGGCGCATAGCGCGGGCGGATTGATTGCACGCTATTTTCTGCGCTATGGCGGTGACGATGTACTCAAGGAGCAAAACTATCGGATTACGGACGTCGGTTCTCACAAAGTTCGAAAAGCCATCTTAATCGGCACGCCGAACTTTGGATCGATCAGCGCTTTGCAGCAGGCCATAAAAGGTTTGAGTGTGGGACCGGCACGAATGTCGCCCGGCATCGTGGCCACGATGCCGGGCTTATACCAACTGTTGCCTCACCCTGACCGGACATGGATGATCGATATGCAGGGGCGCCGAATCGAGCGGGATCTGTATGATCCGGAAGCCTGGAGGCAGTGGAAATGGTCGATATTCGATCCCGGGGTTAGAAAGCGGATCAGCGATCGTTTCCAGGAGCCGGTTGCCGCGGCGCAATACCTCGAAAAACTCGAGCAGTTCTTTGTCGGGAGCCTCGAACGCGGCGCGCGCTTTCACCGGGCTTTGTCCGTCCGGCAACTACAACCGCCCAACACCTTTATCATATTCGGAGGCGATTGCCATTTGACACCGGCCCGTTGCGCGCTCGAGTACGTGGACGGCGAGCCCCGGGTTCGTCTGCACCCCGACAAGATCCGGAACCCGTTTCCGGGTGTGGATTACGAAGGCTTGATGCTGGAGCCGGGGGACGGCACGGTAACCAAAGCTTCCCTCATGGGACGGGACAATCTCGACACTACCGAGCGGGCAGGAGGTCTGTTCCCCATAGATTTCGCGGTGTTCCTATGCGAAAGGCACTTTCGGCTGGCAGGTAACATGACGTTTCGCGACAATTTGCTGAATATCCTGTTGTACTGAAGAAAGTTTCTATTTATATCGACGCCTCGTGTTTGGCCGCGCATTGCACGCACAGGCTGGTATAAGGAAGAGTCTCCAACCGGGCTTTTTGAATTTCTTCCCCACAATCGGAGCAGTGTGAATATTCGCCACTGTCAATGCGTTGCAGTGCTTGGTTGATTTGTTCGAGTTCTCGTTGGGCCTCGTTGCCTAAAGCGTCGATGACTTCGTCATTTTCCCGTTGCACGGCCTGTTCTCTCCAATCGCCTGACAGCGGGTTGTCCTCGTGCCGTACATTGCGGGTAATCGAACGCAATCGACCTTCTAATTCATCTCTTTTCTTGAGCAACTCTTTCTTAATGCCGTTCATGGATTCTGTAACTATTGGATTAATTTTCGCCATTGGGTATCCTTGCATCGCCCACAATGAATAGAGGTGCCCTTAACATTGAACACAGCCAAACCGGCATACTTCGTCGTGTTCCCGCGGTAACGAGCCAGATGATTGTTAATGCGCAATCCATACCGAAACCGCCGAGGGGGTCGTTCTGGGTATTTGCATACGGCTCGCTGATGTGGCACCCGGGTTTCGATTATACAAGTTGCCGCCAGGCACGGCTTTTCGGGTATCGGCGCACTCTTTGTATTCTCTCTTATGTGTACCGCGGTACGCGGGATTTCCCGGGGATGGTCTTTGGATTGGATGCCGGCGGGTCCTGTGTTGGCCGTGTTTTCCGTGTAGACACGAAGCGCCGGCTGGAGACGTACGCCTATCTCATGGAGCGCGAGATGGTCAGGGGTGTCTATAAACCTTGCTGGATCCCGGCAGGCACACCGCTTGGCCGGGTGACGGCATTGTGTTTTGTCGCGGACCGAAGCCACGAACAATACGCCCCGTCGCTCACCGAACGCGATCTCGTCAGCCGTATCAAACGGGCCCGGGGCCGGAGTGGCAGCAACATCGATTATATTGTCAATACTTGCCGTCATCTCGAAGACCTCGGTATCCGGTCGCGGGGGCTCGCCCGCATCCGTGACAGGGTGACCGGAAGTGACCGCGCGTTGCGCTCCTGGCAAAGGACTGGGCCATTCACTGCGGATTGCGCCTCCCACTGGCGGCTCAGGCACACTCTGAATGTTGCAACATCAGTGACGGGGTACACTAGTACTTCTTCAAGACGATATTGCCGTATTCAGAGCGCCCGCGGGTTCGAACGTAAGCGCCAGGCCGTTGTTGCAGTATCGCTTGCCGGTGGGTTCCGGACCGTCGTCGAACACATGCCCTTGGTGTCCGTTGCAGCGCGCGCAGTGATATTCGGTCCGCGGAAGAATCATTTTGTAGTCGGTCTTGATGCCAATATGGCTGTCGTCAATGGGTTGGTAGAAACTCGGCCAGCCGGTGCCGCTGTCAAACTTGGCCTCGGAGTCGAATAGAGACAGTCCGCACCCCGCGCAATGGTAAACCCCTTTTCCATATTCCCGGTTGAGAGCACTGGAATACGCCCTTTCCGTTCCTTCTTTACGCAGGATTCGGAACTGTCCGAGGGTGAGTTTCTCACGCCACTCGGCCTCGGGGAGCCTCAGTTGCTCGATGGTCGTGTTCATATTAATGGCCTGGTGTGTCTCGGACTGGGCGAACGCGATTCGGGTGCCACCGATGCAGGTAACACCAAGAGTCGCCACAAAGTTTGACGGCTCATTGTAACTTTCCCGAGCTGTGTGCGTAGTGTATTCGTCCAAGATTTGGAGGAAGTGTCTTCCGTCCGAGGCCTTGAAGGCCATAAAGCCCAAGCGCGGCATAGCAAGACTGCGTTATCATCCGGGAGAATTGGGACCGGTGGCTGCTACCAATATAGCATTGATTGCGATAAAGCCGTTTCGGCATCAACCTGACAGACTATGAAAAACAAACCCGTCGTTAAAGCCTATAGCAACGAAGAGTTCCTGCTGAGTCCGGAGGCGCGTCCAATCCGGATACTCGCCGAGTACTATGAGCCCAACACCCGGTTCGGTAAGTTCTCGATCGATGACACCATTGTCGTAATGGGCTCGGCCCGATATACGGACCGGGAAACGGCCGAAGCGGAACTGAAAAAAGCGAAGGAAGCCGGTGACGGTGTCGCGCGGGCCGAGGTGCGCGTCAAGATGGCAAAGTATTATGAGGACGCGCGGTCGCTTGCAAACCGGCTGACGCACTGGTCGAAGGGGCTGCCCGAGGAACACCGGCGGTTAGTGGTATGTACCGGAGGAGGGCCGGGAGTCATGGAGGCCGCAAACCGGGGCGCCAGCGAAGCCCAAGGGGTTAATATCGGTTTATCGATCTCTTTGCCGTTCGAGGAGCAGGAAAATGCCTATATCACCCGGGAACTGGCTTTTCGTTTCCACTACTTTTTCATGCGCAAGTTTTGGTTTCTTTATCTGGCGAAAGCGGTAGTATTTTTCCCGGGCGGGTTCGGGACCCTCGATGAGTTGTTCGAAATCCTGACGCTCGTGCAGACCCGTAAAGTGGAGAAGCATTTACCATTGGTGCTCTACGGGTCGGAGTATTGGAATAAGGTGGTTAACTTCGATGCCTTGGTCGAATTCGGCAGCATCGATCCGGAAGATTTGGAGCTGTTCAAGTTCTGTGATTCGGTGGATGAGACTTTTGAATTCCTTACCTCGGAGCTACTTACGCGTGGATTGTCGGAGCCGACCGGCGCCACATTGTGAATTCGATATTGGCGTATTCAGAGCGATCCGGACAGCCTTCGTCCACGCTGTTGTGCCTCTGGGTAAGGGCCGGCCCTTGCCTGCGAGATGCGCCTGGCGGCCAAAAACTGTCCGACTCGCCGAATGCGACAATATCACCCTGAAGGAGTACTAGGCGCCGTTACGGCGGCCGTGGTAGTCGCGGTCATATTCGGGATAATATTGTGGTTCGGTCTTATGGCGGACGATCGGTGGTATCCATGGTGGCCGCACGTTTCCATGGACGGGGTGATTCATTACATCAGGGCTTCGGGCCACTGGGGCATCGCTGTCAGTGTCGGCTTGATGATTGTCCATTCGTTCGTGCCGTTTCCCGCGGAGCTCGTCGCGGTGGCCAACGGTATGGTGTATGGATGGTTCTGGGGCATTGTTATCACCTGGGCAGGTGCCATGATCGGCGCAATGTTGAGCTTCGGACTGGCCCGAAAGTTGGGTCGCCCCTTTGTGGATCGTTATCTCAGTGACTCCCACCTGCAGCGGATCGATGCCTGGCTTGCACACCACGGCCCCGGTTCTTTGATGTTCAGTCGTTTTATTCCGGTTATCGCATTCAATCTTATCAATTACGCCGCCGGGTTGACCCGGATACCCGGATGGACGTTTTTCTGGGTCACCGCCATTGGCATTACCCCTCTCACTGCGCTTATGGTAGCGATGGGGGATCAGGCACACCGGGTTTCGGGATGGCTATGGGCCGGGTTGCTTGTGGCGGGGCTGGCCCTGTGGCTGGCAACACATCGGGTCACACAGTACAAAAAAAGAAGGTAGCCGGCATGGCTGGGAGCAAAGGGGATACGGCGCGAATCGTTGTTTTCGGTAACGAAAAAGGCGGCACGGGAAAATCAACCACGGCCATGCACGTGGTAGCCCTGCTGATGGAAAGGTTCCACCGTGTGTCCGTTATTGATCTCGATCCGAGACAAAAAACGCTCAGCAGGTATATAGAGAACAGGATCGTTTACTCGGACAGACACAATCTCGGTCTGGATATTCCCTCGGTTCATCCCAACGTTGGTGTGCCGGAGACGGTGGGCCAGCTCGAGGAAGCCATCGGGTTTCACTTGGAAAATAGCGAGTTTTTAGTAATCGATTGCCCCGGCCATGATACCGACCTATCCAGGGCGGCTCATGCGTACGCCGATACTCTGGTCACGCCGGTGAACGACAGTTTTGTCGACGTGGACTTGCTGGGACATGTCGATCCGGATAACTTCGAAGTGAAGCAACTGAGTCTATACAGCGAATCCGTCTGGGAATGCCGGAAGCAGCGGGCGCTCTCCGGGAAACACGGTCTCGATTGGGTAGTGATCAGAAATCGTGTGCCCGCAGTCCGGTCCTATAACAAGACACGCGTGGATTTGGCTCTGCGCGAGCTCGAGGTAAAAATCGCCTTTCGCTACTTGGAAGGCCTCGGTGAGCGTGCGATTTTCCGCGAGTTGTTTCCCCAGGGTTTGACACTACTGGACTTCAACGTCGGACCGAGAGGCCGATCACTCACAATGTCCCATGTCGCTGCCCGCCACGAACTGAGAAATCTTTTCCACCGCCTCAATTTGGTGTAAGTCCTGAAGACCGTGACTTGTCCAGGTTGATCCTTTTAAGAGTTGCCCGGAACTTATTCAAGTCGTTATAGAGACTGTTTCGAGGATAGTCATCGGTCCCGCCGATTTGACTTGCTCCAGTTTGTCCGGTGAGCTGACAAACAGCGAACCCGCATAACCGAGTCCATTGACGGAAATGTCCAGATAATGTTCCGTACGCCGTGGCGCAATAAAAAGCCAACGTTTGGTCAGCAACAAATTGTAAGGCGGTAAGCGGGTTTCTTCGTCGCCGCAGAATTGCTCAACGACTTCGAGTTCGCGCAGAGCGCGTGCGTATACATTATGGCAAGCGTAACCGAAGGCGGCCGGATCCGACGGATCGGCACCCAGTAGGCTAAACGCATGTTGGAAACGCAGCGATTCGATTGTATTGATACCATTTTCAGCTTTATCGAACAGCACGGCCATCGGAATATCAGAGCTCCCTCCGAGAGGTGGTGGTACAAGCTGAAAGTGTTTATGTAGCTGGCTGGCGCCAGCCAGTTTCCCCCCGTTGTAGAACGCGAGGCTCCCGTCGTGCTTGAGTCCTGTTGCAACCGCGGAAAAATCGGCAGCGGTCAAAGGGGATTCCTGATGGACAAAACCATGGGTAACAACCAGAACGTGGTGGTTCAGAACATTGAACTTGTTGAGTACCGCGACATGGTGTGGCGGCAAGTAACCGATAGTCAGTTCGGTATCCGGTGGTAAAAAGGGATTTAGCTTACGAGATTGTAGGTAGGATGATCGCGTGCCCGGCTTGCGCAGGAGGTTGTCGGTAATGCGGACGACGAAGTCTATACCTTCGTCTTCAATAATACTGGTGTGCGTGGAAATCGGCTGAAGCGCTCCTGTGTGCAGCGCGCTTTGGGAGCGCTTCTTGACCGTGCTCCAGAACGAGTCGGGACTCAGTGCGGAACCCGGGTCTGCCAAAGAACCGATCCTCAGCGCTCGACGGGCTCCACGATCTGGGCCGGCGCATCCCCCAATCGATAATTGGGCAGGCGGGTACGCATGGCCTCGATAGAACGGTCCCGGGCCTCCGGATCGTCATACCAACGGTACGCTTCCCAATCCTCGCCCAAAAGGTGAAAGGCGCGCATCGGGTTGTCTTCGGTCAAAGTAATCCGGATACCGTATTTCTTCATGGGTGTCGCCAAACGCTTCAAAGAGGCGGGATTTTAATACAAATGACGCCCGTCGTGCTTAAGCCGCTTTATGCTTGTTGGAATCCGGGCTCCGATAGCCAGACACGGGAGGGCAGGTACACACAACGTTTCGGTCGCCGTGAATATTGTCGATCCGGTTGACTGGTGGCCAGTACTTGCTCCCGATGCCCTGGCAGTCCAGGCGAAGCGCTTGTTCGCGCGTGTAACTACGTTCCCATGTCTCGCTGACGTCCATTGCGGTATGGGGCGCATTCTTCAAGGGGTTGTCCTCCGCATCGAGCTTTCCTTTCTCGACATCCTTGATCTCTTTCCGGATTTCGATCATCGCTGCAATAAAACGGTCCAGCTCCGCCTTGGACTCGCTTTCCGTAGGTTCCACCATCAGCGTACCGGTCACCGGGAACGACATGGTTGGAGCGTGGAATCCGAAATCCATCAGGCGTTTAGAGACGTCTTCAACGGTGACGCCGGTATTCTCCTTGAGGAGCCGAAGGTCCAGGATGCATTCGTGCGCCACCATGTTGCCCGGTCCGGCATACAGTACGGGGTAGTGGGGAGCGAGCCGCCTGGCAATGTAGTTTGCGTTCAGTATTGCATTGCACGTGGCGTCGTAAAGTCCTTCTTTTCCCAATAATCTGAGATATGCCCAGGTAATGGGCAGAATGCCGGCGCTGCCCCAAGGGGCCGAAGCCACGGGCCCGACCGGGGTTTTTTTGTCCAGTAAGAAATGCCCGGGCAGGAACGGTTTTAAATGCTCCTTGACGCCAATCGGGCCCACGCCGGGGCCTCCGCCGCCGTGCGGGATGGCAAAGGTTTTGTGGAGGTTGAGATGAGACACGTCACCGCCGAACTCACCGGGTTCGCACACGCCCACCATGGCATTCAGGTTAGCGCCGTCGATATAGACCTGGCCGCCGTGGTGGTGGACGATGTCACACACCTGCCTGACTTCCGCCTCGAATACGCCGTGGGTGGAAGGATAAGTGATCATGATGGCCGCCAGTTCATCCGTGTGTTCCCTGGCCCTGCGCCGCAGATCTTCAAGGTCAATATTGCCGTTGTGGTCCGACTCCACGACGATGACCTTCATACCCGCCATGCTGGCGGAGGCGGGGTTGGTGCCGTGCGCCGAACTGGGGATGAGGCATATGTTGCGGTGACCCTGTCCCTGGGCATCATGATAGGCCTTGATAGCGAGTAGTCCCGCGTACTCCCCTTGGGAGCCCGCATTGGGTTGCAGGGAAACGGCGGAATATCCCGTGCAAGCGCATAGCATCGACTCGATCTCGTCGCACAACCGGCGGTAACCAAGAGTCTGGTCCCGGGGCGCGAATGGATGAATACGCGCGAAGGCCGGCCAGGTGACGGGGATCATCTGTGTCGTGGCGTTCAGTTTCATAGTGCACGATCCCAGCGGAATCATGGAGCGGTCGAGTGCCAGGTCCATATCCGCCAGCCGGCGCATGTATCGAAGCAATCCGGTTTCGGTTCGATAGTTATGAAATACCGGATTGTCGAGAAAGTCGGACTCGCGGATAAGAGCTGCCGGCAGTGTATCGTCAACTTTGTCGTCCTGTTCAATGACAGAAGGAACGTCGCCGGCACCGGTAAAGATCCGCCACAACAGTTCGACATCGGCGTGGACCGTGGTTTCATCCAGGGAAACGCCCAGGGTCCGATTATCGACCTCACGCAAGTTGACGCCGTTGTCGTGCGCCCGGCCGAGCACATCCCGGGTCGAATCACCGGTCACCACGACAAGTGTGTCGAAGAAAGCCTCTGTTTTGACCTCCAGTTCAAGCGAGCGCAGGCCCTGCGCCAGAATGCACGTTAAACGATGAATCCGTCGGGCGATGCGTGTAAGTCCTTCGGGGCCGTGGTAAGTCGCGTACATTGCCGCCATGATGGCGAGCAGGGATTGAGCCGTGCAGATGTTGGATGTGGCTTTTTCGCGGCGTATGTGCTGTTCGCGGGTTGCCAATGCCAGGCGGTAGCCACGATTACCCTTGGTGTCGACGGAAACACCCACCAGCCGGCCCGGCAGCGACCGCTTGTATGCGTTTTTCGTCGACATGTAGGCAGCATGTGGCCCGCCGTACCCCATCGGGACCCCGAACCGCTGCGTGTTGCCCACCGCAATATCCGCACCCAATTCTCCCGGGGGGGTGATCAGCGTCAGGGCGAGGAGGTCCGCGGCCATGGTCACGAGGCCATTTTGCGCGTGAACATTTTCGATGAATTCCCGGTAGTCGACGATATGTCCGTGGGTGCCGGGATACTGGACCAACGCTCCGAATACATCATCGGGGAGTTCCCCGTCCCCCGGATCACCGACCACGACTTCTATATCGAGGGGTTTTGCCCGCGTACCCACCACGTCGAGGGTTTGTGGGTGACAATCATGTCCAACAAGAAACACATTGCCTTTGTTTTTGCTCACCCGTTTGCTCAAGGTCATGGCTTCCGCCGCCGCGGTGCTTTCGTCAAGCATGGACGCATTCGCGATCTCCAAACCGGTGAGGTCCACTACCATGGTTTGAAAATTGAGGAGCGCTTCCAATCGGCCCTGTGAAATTTCCGATTGGTAGGGCGTATAAGCGGTGTACCAGGCGGGGTTCTCCAGGATATTGCGTTGTATGACGGTCGGGGTATGGGTATCGTAGTACCCCATGCCGAGGAAAGACTTAAAAATTCGGTTTTGTTCGGCGATCGCTTGCAGTTCTCTCAGTATTTCCGCTTCGCTTTCTGGCTCGGGTATTTCAATGGAGTTACTCGTGCGGATATTCCCGGGTACAACGCGCTCGATGAGTTCATCCAATGACGATAGTCCCAAGGTTTTCAACATTTCTTTTTGGTCGGAAGGACTCGGCCCCACGTGGCGCCTTATAAATTCATTGCGGGCTTCCAGCTCCGAAAGGGTCGATTGTCGGGTTGCCATGCAACGCCTCCGCGGATATTCGATTAGTTTGTCGGATCGGCTCTGAAAGCATACTCGTATGTCCCCAAAGCACAAAAACGAAAATAACAATTTACACTTTCTTCATTTATGAATCATCACTACTATCCCGTATAAGAACTGCATAGCAGATCGACCGATAAATTAAATGGCGGTACGTCCCTGCCGTCACGGTATGTTCCTATTTACTTTTACCTCTCCGATAATTGCGTTCAACGAAGGGCAGCGCGTGTACATTGATTTCCAGTTCGCGACTTCGCACCCGGGCCGATAAAGACGTCCCGGGCCGGCTGTACGGGGTGTCCACATATCCCATGGCGACGGGATGGCCCACGGTGGGGCCGAAGCCGCCGCTGGTAACCATTCCCGCCGCTGCGCCGTCACTGTCCATAAGTTCCACGCCTTCCCGCACCGGTGCGCGACCGTGGGGAAGGAGGCCCACGCGTTTTCGCGCGGCCCCCTCTTTGAGTTGTCGTTCGATCGTATCGACACCGGGGTAACCGCCTGACCGGACGCCACCCGGTCGCCTTGTTTTGGAAAGGGCCCAGGCAAGGTCCGCTTCAACGGGCGTGGTCCGCGTATCGATATCGTGGCCGTACAGGCACAGGCCCGCCTCGAGCCGCAGAGTATCGCGGGCCCCCAACCCGACCGGAACGACTTCGTTGTGGGACAACAGTTTCCGGACCAGCGCCATACTTTCGTCGGCGGGCATGGATATTTCAAAGCCGTCCTCGCCCGTATAACCGGAACGGGTCACAAAGCATTCGATGTGGTCGAGGGCAAGGGCCGCCCCCTGCATGAAAACGAGGTTCCCGGCTTCCGGGCACAGGCGAGTAAGCACGTCGGCTGCCTTGGGTCCTTGTAAAGCCACCAGAGCACGGTCATCGTGTAGCTCGACGTCGTCGATGTGTTGTTTCAAATGGGACACGTCTTGTTCTTTGCAGGCGGCGTTCACGACCGCAAACAGATAGTCGCCCATGTTGGTGACCATGAAGTCGTCGAGAATGCCGCCGTTTTCATTCGTGAACAGGGCATATCGCTGCCGCATCGGTTTGAGTCCCTCGATATCCATGGGAACAAGCTTTTCGAGTTGGGTGGCGGCCCGTTCCGCGCGGAGCGACACCTGGCCCATATGCGATACGTCGAACAGGCCGGCCGCGGTGCGGGTGTGGTGGTGTTCCTTGACGATGCCGCTCGGAAACCGGACCGGCATTTCATAGCCGGCAAACGGCACCATGCGGGCACCGTATTCCACGTGCAGTTCGTGAAGCGATGTTTTCTTCAGCATATTCAAGTCACTTCAGGGCCCCTCTATTCATTGTGGGCGAGAAAGGTTGAGAGACGAAATATTCAAGATCAAGGCGAAATTCGGTAATTTCTCAAAAAGTCCGTGCAATGTCGGCGATCATGTGGGGGTAGGGTTGTCTTTCAGGGACGCTGTAGATAC
>JAANXG010000040.1 GCA_018263405.1 Gammaproteobacteria bacterium | reverse complement strand
GGAGCTAAGGATGCAATACCTCCCTGTACGCTCTGGCGAAAGCCTCCGTGCTTTCGACAGCCCTGAAAGACAACCCTACCCCCACATTCTTGCACGGGGTTATTGAGAACTTACGATATTTTGGACTCAAGATTTCCGGCCATCAATGAATAGAGGGGCCCTTAAACAAAAGGCCAACAAAACGCTGACCATTCGCCGCCGCGAATGTTAATTAACGTATCCAGGCAGCCTGTCGGATGCACAAGCGGCCCAAGAAGAACCCCAAACGACGGATCTAACCCACTATGGCTGAACCACAAGACGCCCCGAAAGTCGATGCGACTGAACAGGTCACCGATCCTGTTTGCGGCATGACCGTGGATCCGTCCACGGCGGTCAACGCGTCCCACGCGGGCGATACCTACTACTTTTGCCGGGAAGGCTGCCGGAACAAGTTCATCGGCGATCCCGATTGCTACCTGTCCGGTTCGCAGCAGGAAGCCGACACCCGCTCCGCGACCGGCAAGCACATCTGCCCCATGTGTCCGGGCGTCGAGAACGACGGCCCGGGTGCGTGTCCGAGCTGCGGCATGGCTCTGGAGCCGGAGACTCCGGCCGCGCCGTCGACGCGCACCGATTACGTCTGCCCCATGCATCCAGAAATCGTGCGTGACGAACCCGGTGACTGCCCCAACTGCGGCATGGCTCTGGAACCGCGCACCGTGACCCTCGAGGAGGATGAGAATCCCGAGCTGGTAGATATGACGCGGCGGTTCCGATGGAGCGCGGTGCTGACCGTGCCGCTCGTCATCATCGCCATGGGCGGAGTGGTAGGTCTGTCTTTCGAGTGGCTGACCTCGCCGCGGATGTTGAGTTGGCTCGAACTGTTGCTCGCCACGCCGGTGGTGCTCTGGGCCGGCGCGCCGTTCTTTACGCGTTTTTGGAGTTCCCTCATCAACCGCAGTCTCAACATGTTCACCTTGGTCGGGCTCGGCGTCGGCGTCGCTTACGGTTACAGCGTGGTGGCGGCGGTGTTCCCCGGTCTGTTTCCGCCTTCGTTCCGGGACGCACACGGCGAGGTACCCGTCTACTTCGAGGCAGCGGCCGTCATTACGACGCTCGTGCTGTTGGGACAGGTGCTAGAGCTCAAGGCCCGCAACCGCACGGGCGCCGCCCTCCGCGCACTGCTGGACCTTGTCCCCACGACCGCCCGGCGCATCAACGCCGACGGCACCGAGGAGGACGTGCCGCTGGATCAGGTACGGGCCGGGGACCGGCTTCGGGCGCGCCCCGGCGAGAAGCTACCGGTGGACGGCGAGGTGATCGAAGGCTCGAGCGCGGTGGACGAGTCGATGATCACCGGCGAGCCGATCCCGGTGGAGAAAAATCCGGGGGACCGCGTCATCGGGGCCACCGTGAACGGCACCGGCAGCCTGGTGATGCGGGCCGAGCGGGTGGGCGCCGATACGATGTTGTCGCGGATCGTGCAGATGGTGGCCGAAGCCCAGCGCAGCCGCGCACCCATACAGAAACTGGCCGATTTGGTGGCGGGGTATTTCGTGCCGGCGGTGGTGCTCATTGCCGTCATCACGTTCATTGTCTGGGCCCTGGTGGGTCCGGAGCCCGTCATGGCGTTCGCGCTCATCAATGCAGTAGCGGTGTTGATCGTCGCCTGCCCTTGCGCACTCGGACTGGCGACGCCGGTATCCATCATGGTGGCCACGGGGCGCAGCGCGCACATGGGAGTACTGTTCAAGAACGCCGAAGCCATCGAAACGGTGCGCCGGATCGACACCCTCGTGGTGGACAAGACCGGCACATTGACGGAAGGCAGGCCCAGGCTGGTCTCGGTCACTGCCGCCGAGAGCATTGATGAGGAGACGCTGCTGCGTCTGGTAGCCAGTCTCGAACGCGGCAGCGAACATCCGCTGGCCGCCGCCATTGTCGAGGGCGCGGCAGAGCGCAGTGTGCGGTGTACCGACGCAACGAACTTCGATTCCAAGACCGGAATGGGCGTGCTGGGCACTGTCGAAGACAGGCAAGTCGCGTTGGGCAACCGCACACTGATGGCGGAACTCGGCGTTGACGTCGAAGTGCTTTCCAATCAGGCCGAGTCGCTACGCAGCCGGGGACAGACCGTGATGTTCGTGTCCGTCGACGGCGGACCGGCGGGGCTGCTGGGTGTCGCCGATCCGATCAAGGAAACCACGCCGCGTGCCATTGAAACACTACACGAAGAGGGTATCACGATCACGATGCTCACCGGCGACAGCCGTACCACCGCGCAGGCGGTAGCGGAAAAACTCGGCATCGACGAAGTCGCCGCGGAGGTATTGCCCGAGCAGAAGGCGGGCATGGTGAAACGCCTGCAGACCGAAGGACACATAGTGGCTATGGCGGGCGACGGCATCAACGACGCACCGGCACTCGCGCAGGCCCAGGTCGGCATCGCTATGGGCACCGGCACCGACGTGGCCATGGAAAGCGCGGGGGTGACCCTGGTCAAGGGCGATCTGAACGGCATCGTGCGTGCGCGGCGCCTGTCCCGGGCCACCATGCGCAACATCCGACAGAACCTTTTCTTCGCCTTCGTCTACAACTCGCTGGGTGTGCCGATCGCGGCCGGTGTGTTGTATCCGTTCTTCGGCTTGCTACTCTCGCCCATGATCGCGGCAGCGGCCATGAGTTTCAGCTCGGTGTCGGTCATTACTAACGCCTTGAGGTTGAGACAGATCAAGCTTTAGGGTTCGCGTGGAACTACGGTGATAACAGGGCGTCAACACAGTTTGTAACGTAAGCGCAATGCAAACCCTCCCGGCACCTCGCGGGTTGCGTTTACCTAAACAACCGCTTCCCCGGAAACAGCGACGAGAGGATTATCATGATACAGACACCCGCGCACTACGGATTTCCCTGGTACGTCCGCCTATTTTTCCGGAACCAGAAAAGACGCTACGGCAAAGTGCTCGAACCGTCGCGGCTGTGGGGCCGATCTCCCAAAGTATTCGTGGCAATGGCGCTTCTTTACGGGGCTCTGGACCGGCGTTCCTCACCCGTCGATCCGTTGCTGCGCACTCTGATCACCGTTCGTGTGTCCCAGATCAACAGCTGTTCGTTTTGCGTGGATATCAACTCGGCCACGGCACTGAAGCGGGGCCTGTCCGAAGCGAAACTCGCGGAAGTGGGCGCATTCTCCGACAGCGAATATTTCGACGAGCGCGAGAAGGCGGTCCTGCATTATGTAGAGGCCGTGACCTTCACCCACAGACAGCCGGGCGAGGAACAATTCGCTGCGCTGTGGCGATACTTCGATGACGACGGGATAGTCGAGCTGACCGGGCTGATCGCGTTCCAGAACCTGTCGAGCAAGTTCAACGCCGCGCTTGGCGTCGAACCGCAAGGGTTTTGTCCCATTCAAAAGGGTACTCGGAGGAAAGACTAAGATGCTGGAGATATCGGGCGTAGGCGTAGTAACCGCGTTTGTCGCCGGGCTGATTTCATTCCTCTCGCCCTGCGTACTGCCGCTCGTGCCGGGATACCTTTCCTATATCTCCGACCAGTCATTGAGCGACGTCGAGAAACGCATTTTCTCTTCGGAACGGCTCGCGATACTGGGCTTGAGCTTCTGCTTCGTGCTCGGCTTCTCGACGGTCTTCGTGCTGCTTGGCGCCGGCATGAACCTGCTCGGCGGCATGCTTCTGCGGTACAAGAACGAAGCGAATATTGCCGCTGGTATGATCGTGATCGTCTTCGGTTTGTTCGCGGCGGGTATCATCCGCTGGCGTTGGCTGCAGCGGGAGTTCCGTTTTTACGGTCAGCTCAAGGGCGGCCGCGCCGCCTCGGCGGGTTTGCTCGGCGTCGCGTTCGGATTCGGCTGGACGCCCTGCATCGGCCCGATACTCGGTTCGATTCTCACGGTCGCCGCCACCACGCCTTCGGCCGGCACGTCGCTGCTGCTGATCTATTCCTTCGGTCTCGGCGTGCCTTTTCTCGTCGCGGCGCTTTTCACGGACTGGTTCCTGCATCACATGGGCAAGGCACGGCGCATCGGGCCGCTTTTGCACAAAGCGGCCGGCGTGCTGCTTGTCATTATGGGCGTGGCTATGATGACGGGATACCTATCGACCTTCTCGTTCTGGCTGCTCGACACGTTCCCCGCTCTGGGCACGATCGGGTAACGCGATGTCATCGCCACAAAGCAGAAAATACTCGAATGCCTGAAGCCTTTACTCTGGGACCATTGCTAATCCCAACACGCATCGCGGCGTTCGTTGTCGCCGTGTTCGTGGCGCTGTGGATCGCCTCCCGCCTGGCAGTCCGATCCGGCGCCGACGCGACCTGGACCCGGCAGACCTGCGCGGGAAGCGCCCTGGCCGGCCTAATCACTGCGCGGATCGCCTACGTAGCACTGAATTGGAATGCGTTCGCGCTGGAGCCGTGGACAGCGTTGTACATCTGGCAACCGGGCTACCTGCTCGTTGCCGGGCTGGCCGGGGGTGCGTTGTATGTCCTGTATCGTCTCCGTTCTCAAGCGGCGGATCGGCGTCTGCCTCACCTCCGCGCCATCAGCACGGGTTTTGCAGTAGGTGCCACGTTGCTGGCTACGGCGCTGATCAGCATAACCTTTCCCCCCCCGTCGGGGGTCGCCGGATCCGAGGACAAAGTACAGGATTTCGAGCTCGTGAACCTAGACGGTGAACGCGTCGCACTGTCCGATTTACAGGGAAAAGGCGTTGTCCTGAACTTCTGGGCCACCTGGTGCCCGCCGTGCCGCCGTGAAATGCCCTTGCTGGAGTCGATCTGGCTGGAATATCGTTCCAAAGGTATCGTCATTGTCGGCGTCGACGTGGGCGAATCGCCGAAGATGGTACGATCTTTCATCGATACCATGGGCATAACGTACCCGGTATGGACCAACGCGGGGTCCGGCGCTCAGGATGTCGACGACACCAATGAGATATTCGGCCGATTCGGCGGTGTCGGTTTACCTACAACGGTTTTTATCGACCCCGATCGAATCATCGAGGACATATACGTTGGCGAGCTCAACCGCGCCGTCTTAGTGGAGCAGCTCACCGGCCTCTTGCCGGAGTAAGAGTTGCCCGCCTATTTTTCGGCAGCCCCGAATGCGGGACTGACTCTTCCCCTCCTACAGGTCCCGCGTTACGATCATGTGATCCGAATCAAACCAACAGGAGGTAGTGATGGGATTTGCGCTTTCCAATATGCGGTTAACGAGCACGGCGTTTGACAACGACACCCCAATTCCCGCCCGGTACACCGGCGAAGCCGAGGACGTATCACCTGTCTTGTCCTGGAGCGATGCGCCCGAGGGAACGCAAAGCTTCGCAGTGATCTGTCACGATCCGGATGCGCCGTTGATTTCGGGCCGGGGCACTTACGGTTTCGTTCACTGGACGCTGTACAACATCTCGGGTTCGGTCGCCGGACTGCCCGAGGGCTGCTCCGACTATACGACGGGAAAGAATGATTTCGGCAACACGGACTATGGCGGACCCATGCCCCCGGAAGGCCACGGCGAGCATAAGTACTATTTCTGGGTACTGGCATTGGATAAGGAGGTCAATCTGGACAGTGGTCTGACGATGTGGGAGCTGCTGGAAAGGATCGAACCCCACGTCATCGGCATGAACCGCCTGATCGGTACTTATCGACGGAGCTAATCGTTGCCGGAAACCTAATTCCGGCGGAAAGGCCGCGGGCGCCGGGTGGGATCCTGAACCGGTTTGCGGAACATTGCCGGGCATCGGCGCGATTTTGGGCGTCGTGTTATGGCTGGGCGTCGGAAATGCCGAGCTATGATATCTCGACACCGAACTGGACGGCGGTGTCGAAGAGCATTTCCCATAGAGACAGGGCGAAGCCGCGGGGCAAAAACAACTCAAAGCCGTTGTTGGAACGCCAGAGCGTGACGGCGACGTGATGCATGGCCGTTGAAGCCACCGCACCGACCGGACAGGATTGACCACGCAGATCAAGCGGGATCAACCGGTTGAGGCACACTCTAGCGTACGGACCGGCCAGACGCACATGGGTGCGCGAGTGCGAAAGCTCCAGTGCTGTGCCTTGTTCGGGATCGATTGCCCGCGCTTCGGCGCCGTACAACCACCACTTGAGCGGCTCGATGCGCAGCAAGGCGCCTTGGCTTCCAAGCGTTGCGGCACACGGGCCGGGCGCCGCGTCGGCGCCCGCCATCTCCGCGGCCTTGGCGGCGACCGCATCAATCGTGTCCGGCCAGGCGGCGAGTTGATACAGAGTCAGGCTCCGCACTTCGCTCAACGTGACGCCAATTTCACCCGGCTCGCCAAAACGGCCCGTATTGTAATGCCCATCGAGGGCAGAGATCCGATCAGCCACGCATTCGCTCCCCGCTTGGATCAATCATGTGGGGTGATACCACTTCGATGTCGGTGTTGCCCTTGCGCACGGGGTCGGCGGCGATCAATGCCTTGCCTTCCCAGTTCTCATGACCACCTTTGACATAGCCGATGCCGATCCAGTGGCCGAGGTCCGGCGAGTGCGTCACGGCCGTAATCCACCCCTCACCATGGCCGCTGACGTGATCCGGCGCACATATAATCGCACCGGCGTTGAATATTTCGCTGCGATCCTTCGGGAAAATGCCAACGAGTCGTGGCCGGTCTTCGCGCACCAGTTCCGGACGCCGGCGCAGAACGTTGCCGATATAGCTCTTCTTGGTGGAGGCCATTTTGCCGAGGCCCGCATCGTCAATGGTCATACGGCCGTCGAGCTCCGCATGGGTGACGTGCCCTTTTTCGACACGCAAAGCGCCAAGGGCTTCCAATCCATATAAGCAACCCTCCTTTGACTTCACACAGTTCCATAGCAGTTTCATAGTGACGCCGGCGAAGTCGGACGGAAAATACACCTCGTAAGCCCGTTCGCCGGAGAAACTGATGCGCGCAATACGACAGGGGACATCCCCTTTCAACAGGGTCTCGACGACACCCATAAACGGCAGGGTGTCGTTGGAAACCATCGACGCGTCGGTTACGCACTCCTCAAGTACATCGCGCGACTTCGGTCCAGCGACCGCCACCCCGCCCCATTGCTCGGAAACGGACGTCACGTGGACTCTCAAATCCGGCCAGCGCGTCTGTAGCAGCTCTTCCAGCCAGGCCATGGTCTGCACCGCGTGCGCCGTGGTGGTGGTCATGAAGAAATCCGTTTCGCTCAATCGCCACGTGGTACCGTCGTCCATCACGATACCGTCGTCGCGCAGCATGATGCCGTAGCGCGCCTTGCCGATCGCGAGTTTGGCAAAGGCATTGGAATACACCCGGTTGAGAAACCTGGCGGCATCGGGTCCCTGCACCGCAATCTTGCCGAGGGAGGTTACGTCGCACAGCCCGACCATTCTGCGCACCGTCTCCGCTTCGCGCACATAGGCCTCGTTCAGGCCTTCGTCGTGCTGCGGGAAATACCACGGCCGCTGCCATAACCCTGCTTCGGTCATCGCCGCGCCGTGTTCGAGATTCCAGTCGTGCATCGGCGTGCGCCGCAGGGGCTTGAAATGCGCGCCGACACTACGCCCGCGCAGCGCGCCAATGCCGACCGGGGTATATGGCGGGCGGAACGTCGTGGTGCCCACCTCGGGGATTTCCTTGCCCTGGGCTTCGGCCATTAGGGCCAGACCGATGACGTTGCCCATCTTGCCCTGATCGGTGGCCATACCCAGCCCGGTGTAGCGCTTCAAGTGCTCCACCGATACGAACCCTTCACGATGGGCGAGGCGCACGTCTTCGGTGGTGACATCGCTCTGTATGTCCGCGAAGCTTTTCAATTTGCGACCGGGTACACGGACTTCGTAGAGCGGGCGAATCGGCTCCACCCAACCGCCGAGCTCGGGTGCTTCGATGGCCGGTGCCGAGTGGCCGAGTGCCCTGGCCGCACGCCCCCCCGCCGCCTGACCGGAAACAAGGCACCGTTCGTGGTTCCACACGCCCGCGGCTGAGCCGGCCATGGTGACCGGTTCGTCGGTGTCGCCGGGGAGAAAACAGGCGTTGTCCACATCCCATACCGGTTTCGCACCGCGATGCGAAAGCAGGTTCACCACCGGCGACCATCCCGCCGACACCAGTACTAGGTCGCATTGTTCGGTGGACCCTGCGCGCCAAGCGCTTCCGTCCGCCACCGCCGTCTGCAAGGCCGTCACGCCTTTCTTGCCTCGGGCCCGCATGGGTACGCTGCCCAAGCTGAGACTCACGCCGTGCTCGGTAGCCGTTTGACTGACGCCACTCGATACGGCGTTCCGGGCTTCGAGCAGTTTCACCGCTGCTCCCGCTTGAGCCAGCTCAGCCGCCGCCGGATAAGCAGAGTCATTATTGGTCGCGACGATGATGCGTTCGCCGGGCAGTATCCCGTAGCGGTTGAGATAGGTCCTGCCCGCCGACGCACTCATGACCCCGGGGCGGTCATTGTCGCCAAAGGCAAGATGACGCTCCAGGGCGCCCGCGGCCACGATGGTGTGGCGGGCGCGCAGTGTCCAAAGCCGGTGACGCGGTTGGTAGCTGGAGGGCGATGACAAGTGGTCAGTGACGCGTTCGTACAACCCGGCAACGCCGTGGTCATAAAGACCGAAAGCGGTGGTACGGGTCATGATCCTGACCCCGGCGGACTTGAGCGCATCGATCCAGGTTGAAAGTACCGTGTAGTCGGAGCCATTGAGGTAATCGCCGCCGAGTTCATAATCCTGTTCCACCAGCAGGACATCCAAACCGGCTTCGGCCGCGGTGTGCGCGGCCGCGAAACCGGCGGGACCGGACCCCACTACGAGCACGTCGCAGTAGACATGGGCATGTTCATACTGATCCGGATCCGGCTCCCGAGATGCTTCTCCCATGCCCGCCGCCTTGCGGATGAATTTTTCGTACCACATCCACCAGCCGGTGCCGCTGCCCCATTCAAACGGCGGGGCACCCATGAAGGTCTTGTAATAAAACCCGGCGACAAAAAAACGGCTGAATAGGTTATTGACGCCACCCACATCGAACCGCACGTTCGGCCAGGCGCTCTGGCCGGTGGCCGTCAGTCCTTCATAAAGCTCCTGGACGGTGACCCGGACGTTGGGGTCGCGGCGGGCGCCGGCACCCGCGGTCACCAGGGCGCCGGATTCTTCCACACCCGCCGACATCACGCCGCGCGGACGGTGATACTTGAAACTGCGGCCCAGGACTCTTTCGTTGTTAGCCAGCAGCGCTGACGCCAGGGTGTCGCCCCGGTAACCGGTCATGACGCGATCGTCCCAGCTGAAATTGAGCGGCTGCGTCCGGTCAATCCGACCGCCTTCCGCGAGTCGCCGCGCCGCCATCAGCGATCCTGTTCCGTGGATGAGCGGCCCGCGGCAAGCACCTGCGCCCAATCGGGATGAGCGGGTCGAACGGAATGGATTTCATGGGTAGTCGTGTCGCGTTCGACAATCAGCCACATGCGGCAACCGCTGCTGTGGTGCCAGGTTTCCAGCTGGTTGCCGGCAATGTTTTCCCGCTCGAACACGGCGTTCACCCAATCGCGCATCGGCGCATCCAGATCCGGGTATTGAATGGAGGCGTCCTTGCCGTAGCTGAACTCGGCGTGGTCGCGTTCGCCGCAGAAGGGACAGGGAATTCGTATCATGCCGCTACCATCGCTTTTTCACCCATGCAATTTTGGATCGGAACCCGCGCCGCGCTCGTCGATTTGAACGCCCCGCTCGAAGCGCTGCAGGTCGTGGTTGGCGATTATGGGATCCGGCCGATCGTTGGCGATTAAATCGGCAAAATACCAGCCGGACGCCGGCGTGGCCTTGAACCCGCCATAATTCCAACCGGCGTTGAGATAGAGGTTGTCGAGCGGTGTCTTGCACAGGAAGAAGCTGCCGTCCATCGACATGTCTACACTTCCGGACCAGTGCCGCAGTAGGCGCACCCTCGATAAACACGGTAAGACCGAAGTAGCGGCTTCGGCCGCGTCGTAGATCATCGGCAGGTTGCCGCGCTGCGCGTAGGATTTATACCAATCCAAGTCGCCTCCGAAGACCATTCCGCCCTTGTCCGTCTGCGAGATATAAAAGTGTGAGCCGCCCACACCGAACACCACTACCTGGTCCAGCAGAGGCTTAAGGGGTTCGGAAATAAACGCTTGCAGTTTGTGCGTTTCGATCGGCAGGGTGCCCAGTTCCGCCATCTGCCACAGGCGCGACGTATTGCCCGCCACCGCGAACCCGATCTTTTTGCCGCGGATCAACCCGCGGCTGGTTTCGAGACCGCTGATCCGGTGCCCGTCACGGGCAATGCCGGTCACTTCGCAGTTTTGAATGATATCCACGCCGCGGCTGTCCGCGGCCCGCGCATAGCCCCAGGCTACGGCGTCATGGCGCGCGTTGCCCGCGCGTCTCTGCACCGCAGCGCCGATGATGGGAAAGCGCGCGCCGGGCCCGTAGTTTAGGTGTGGAATTTCGCGCCGAAGGGCTTCCAGATCCCACAACTCGGCGTCGGAGCCGGTCAGGCGCATGAGGTTGTAGCGCCTCGCTGCGGCATCGCGGGCCGCCAGGCTGTGAAGCAGGGTGACGTGCGCCCGTTGGCTGAACATCACGTTGTAGTTCAGATCATGGCTCAGGTTTTCCCACAGCTTGAGCGAGTACTCGTAGAACTCGCGGTTGCCCGGCATCATGTAGTTGGAACGTACGATAGTGGTGTTGCGCCCGGCATTGCCGCTGCCAAGCCAGCCCTTTTCCAGTACGGCGATGTTGGCGATGCCGTGGTTTTGGGCCAGGTAATACGCCGTTGCGAGACCATGCAGACCACCCCCGATGATCACTACGTCGTATTTGCCCGCGGGCTCGGGATCGCGCCACGCGCGTTCCCATTTTTTGTGACCGGACAAACCGTTCCAAAAAACGCGCCAGGCGGAATAGCGGGGCATCAGGCAGGTTACTCGAATGGACTCTTGGGAATTCCGGGGATAATACACGCGTCCGAGCGACCCGTGAAACTTGCCGGTATTCGAATGCGGCTCAAACGTTCAGCGGCCCGGAAAGCGGTGAGCCGCAAGGCCTGTCTCACCGGGAATGACGCGCCCTTCTCAAGAGAATAACTTGTACAATCCACGCGTTTTTCAAATGGGGATTCGCCCCGCCGACGACCGCTACTCGACGGCGCCGGTTTTCCGGTTCCGAGAATACGATTGCTCACATGATCGCCGGCACCGCACGGCCTATTTACGTAATTTCTCAAAAAGTCCGTGCAATGTCGGCGATCATGTGGGGGTAGGGTTGTCTTTCAGGGACGCTGTAAGAAGTGGCATAGGGAAGTGCCGTTTACGGAGCTAAGGATGCAATACCT
>JAANXG010000004.1 GCA_018263405.1 Gammaproteobacteria bacterium | reverse complement strand
CGCGGGGCGATGGCGCTGACGGCCCGGTGGTCGCCGCGGACACCACGGCAAGTGCCACCCAAGATTCAAAAGTGCGTAAAGTGGTTAATAGAGCACCGTGGACGTCCTGGTCTGGCTGGATTTCCGGCATGTTTTTATCGAACCGTACGTGGATGATGAGTGCCGGCGTCGGTGTCATCGTTTTGCTCCTGGGATTATTGATGATAGTTCGACGCCGCCAATCCATGGCGGAGTTCGAAAAAAGTGTCTTATCCGGCACGGCGTCGGACAGCGCTACCGAAACTGCCGATTCCGCCGAAACGTCCGCATCGGAAACCTCGTTTTTAAGTGACTTCGGAACGACCGGCATGGGTACGATGCAGACGGACGAAGTGGATCCGCTGGCGGAGGCCGAGGTATACCTTGCCTATGGTCGGGATGAACAGGCAGAAGAAGTGCTGAAGGAAGCTGCACGCCGGAACCCCGAGCGTTCGGAAATCAAACTGAAGCTTCTCGAAATCTACAAACAGCGCAACGACGTTAAATCCTTCGAGACCATTGCCGAGGAACTGTATCCCGCCGGCGACCGGGAGGACCCCGAGGTCTGGCGCCAAGTCAACGCAATGGGTCGTGAGCTGAATCCGGATAATCCCCTGTTCCAGGAGCAAGAGTCGGCGGAGACGGCGGATGTACCCGGGTCGCCGACGGGCGCAGCCACCGATTCGGGTTCGGAATCGGCCGGAAGCGGGGCGACACTGGATTTCGATATGGATGAACCCGGCTCCGAGCCGACGCAAACCGCGACGGAGTCCGGTTTGAAGGGCAGCGAAATGCAGGGTCTCGATCTGGACAGTGAAACAGAAACGCCGACTTCCGGGAGCGGCGGCGATAGCGTATTGAATTTAGAAGAAAGCTTACCGGAGCAAACGCCTCGAAAACCCGATCCCGCCACACGGTCGTATCCGACGCCGGATGAGCAGGTCGACTTGGAGCCGGACATAGAGCAGGGAACGGGCCGGCGGGCTGGAACGGAGTCGACCGACGTCGAAGGGGGGCCGTCTCGGGAAGCGGCTTGGGAGAAAGAGGATTTGGAATCCGCCACCCTTGATTTTCCAACGGGCGACGACTCGGAAATCGAATTCGACCTGACTTTTGACGAAAGCAGTGTCCAGCAACTCCCCGAATCGGGTGACGATTCTGCGCTCGAGTCGGACTTGGTAGGCGAGGACCGGGAGCGGACCCGGGAACCCGGAGAAGGGTTGCTTGAGTTTGAATCCGACAATATTCCCCCGGAAGAAACTTGGGCAGGCCCGTCCACTGATGTACCGCACACGAGTGACGAGGATGCCCTCTCCTCTTCGCCTTCGGATGACATAGAGCCTACCGATGCGCCGCCCTATGACGAGGTGGAAACCAAGCTGGATCTTGCCCGTGCCTATCTCGATATGGGCGACAAGGTTGGCGCACGCAGCATCATTGACGAGGTGATGCGCGAAGGGGATCCGGCACAGCGGGACCGGGCGGCGGAATTGGCGTCCGAGCTGTAATACTCATACAGACTCTGGGTAATTACATAGTCGGCGATGTAATCGATGCTTGTTTTCCGGCATTTACCGTAAGGGCTCGCGCAAAAATAACTTCACAGAATTCGCGCCCGAATTTGGGTTAGATTTGGACGATCCGATGGAGCAAAACCGCAGTACTAGGAGCCTGTCGGACTTAGGGGATCGTAGCGAGGTAGGTGGGAAATCGAGACCAATTTTTCGATTTATTGAGGCGAATAGCCAGCTATTTAACGAAATAAATCGGGAAAGTGGGCCGATCTCCCGCCGCCGCAGTAGATTCATCCTAAGTCCGACAGGCTCCTAGCAGGGCTACTATGAGGATTTTTCGATTGAGGATCGTTCAAAGATGGCCCGAAGACGGGATGTGAAAATGGGAAGTTATTTTTGCGCGAGCCCTTAGGAGGGATGCAGATGCCCACCGGGGTTAACCGCCTTGCCGTTTTTCAGAACCTCGATATGCACATGGCTGCCCGTCGAACGTCCCGTACTGCCCACCAGCGCGACAATATCGCCTTTCTTAACGCGCTCGCCCCTGCTTGCGATCAACTTCTTTGCATGCGCATAGCGCGTCTCGTAGCCGTTGCCATGATTGATTTCGATAACTAGACCATAACCCGGTTTTTCCCCGGCAAAACCGACCACGCCCGCCGCCATGGCGCGCAGCTCGGACCCGCTCCGCGCGGCGATATCTACACCTTCATGAAATTCTTTTCCACCGGTGAACGGGTCCGTTCGACCCCCGTAGCCGGAGCTTATCCAACCGCCATCAAGGATCGGCCAACCCCGGGGATATTGCTTTTTCTGTAGTTCCCGGTTCATCATCATGGCCTCGAGAATCCGTAATTCACCCTCCTTTGCCTCAAGCGCGATCTCCATAATTTCCAGGGATTGCGTTAATTCCGGTTCTCGAAACGACTTCCAGGGTGCGGGGCGCCCCGGTCCGCCCAAAGCCGGCGTCTTATCGAAGCCGAATTCATCGGGGTCGAGTCCCGCCATATCGGTCAATCGAAGGCCGAGGGCATCGATGCGCGAGACATGGGCCTGGAGCCTTCCGAGGCGCCGACCCAGGCTGTCAAAGCGATCGCCCACGCGCCGGCGGGACTCCTGCAACATGCGGCGCTGTTCATCCACGCTCGCTTTCAGATCAAACAGTTTTTCCACGCCAACCGCGGCGAAACTCTCGACTTGGATCTCGGGCACGCGCTGTTCCAGATGGGCCAGATCGCTACCGATGCGATACCCGAAATAACCGCCGCCAACACCGATAGCGAGCAATACGCCGGCCACGATGGAGCAGACGAGAACAATCCGAAACCGATATACTCGGCTGGGACCCGAACCTTTGGGAAGGAGTATGACTTGCATTGCCTACCTCACTCGTATTCCAATGCCGGCATCATGCATCGCGCCGATCGATTAAAAACATTCGTTTCCGTCGGGCAAACCCTGCGACAGTCGCGGCATCCAGTCCTCGGCGAGGTCGTCGACCGTTATCAAGCGCTCTTTCCCTTGAACACTGCGTGGAACCGCTCCGTGGCCCAGCCGTTGTGCCGACATACTTATGCCGTGTCCCTGCAAGACGGAACACTGACCGTTCATGCCGAGTCACCGGTTTGGGCCAACCTACTCCGTAACACCGAACGTTCCACCATTGCCGCATTACGGAACTCGGGATTGTCTGAAGTTCGAGACCTGCGTATTCGCACTTCACCTCCTCCCCACTCCCAAACCGACTCTCCGGCGACGGAGCGCGAAGAAGTCAGCCCCAGAATCAAACAACTCTTTGCACAACTGAGAAAGGCGCTGGAGTAACTACGTGCCGTTCGGCTTATTGCGTTTTCTAAGGGCTCGCGCAAAAATAACTTCCCATTTTCACATCCCGTCTTCGGGCGCGAATTCTGTGAAGTTATTTTTGCGCGAGCCCTAAGCCGATGCCGTCAATGGATGCACAAACGCCAGTGGCGCATCGTCGGCGTCGTCAAAGGACACCAGCTCCCAGATTTCTTCCGCTTTGAGCAGCATTCGCAAGATTTCGTTATTCAGGGCATGTCCCGATTTATGAGCACTGAACGCGCCGATCAGCGGATGTCCCAGCAGGTACAGATCTCCAATCGCATCGAGGATCTTGTGCTTGACGAATTCATCCTCGTAGCGGAGTCCATCCTCGTTCAGAATATGGTACGAGTCCATGACAATGGCGTTATCGAGGCTTCCTCCTCTGGCAAGCCCCGATTTTCTCAATGCCTCAACGTCGTGCATAAAACCGAATGTCCGGGCACGGCTCACTTCCTTGACAAACGATGTTGTCGAGAAATCGATTGTTGATCGTTGCAGCGATTGACTAAAAATCGGGTGATTAAATTCGATACCGAACGACACCTTGAACCCATTCAAGGGATCGAACCGCGCCCATTTATCGCCTTCCTCCAAAACGAGCGGTTTCTTGATCCGGATAAAGCGCTTGGGCCACAACTGTTCCTCAATGCCGGCGGATTGGATCAAAAAAACGAATGGTCCCGCACTGCCATCCATAATCGGCACTTCCGGCGCCGTTAAATCCACATAGGCGTTGTCGATACCTAGACCCGCGAACGCCGACATCAAGTGTTCAACGGTCGAGATCCAGACATCTCCTTTGTGCAAGGTCGTGGATAAGCGTGTATCGCCCACGTTCTCGCAACACGCGGGAACGTCAACGGGGGGATCCAGGTCCACTCTGCGGAATACGATACCGGTACTCGGCGCCGCCGGCCGCAACGTTAAATAGACCTTTTCTCCAGTGTGGAGCCCTACCCCAGTGGCCCTAATTACGTTTTTTAGCGTTCTTTGTCGAATCATGAAGCCTTATAATGGCCTTTCTTTTGTCGGTTGCCAGCGCACACGGCCATCAAGCCGGGCGCCGGATTATGTGGTTAGCCCGAACTGCCGCCCCAAGTGCAGGGAATGCTACACGATTCCACACCGCTTGTGTAGGTGTCCCGTTATCGCCGGATATCCGCCGTCCGGGGCCGTCCAGTAGTCCATCCCGAGCCCTCACCGGATACGGCGCGCCACAAAAACCCCTGCCCCACGTAAAGCCGCCACCTTAATCCGCCTGCTTGCGCAGAAAAGCCGGAATGTCGAGGTATTCCAAACCCTTATCGTCGGAGGGCGAGGGCATGTCTTCCGATTCTCGCCGGTGACGGATTACCGTCGGTGCGTCGAACTCCTCGTAGTTAACCGCTTTGGGCATGGATTGTACGACTCTCCGCGGTTGTTCCTGGCGTTTTTCGGTCTCGCCGACGATGCCCGTGGCGACCATGGTGACACGGAGGTCGTCCTTCATTTCCGGATCGAGTACGGTGCCAATCACCAGCGTCGCATCGTCGGACGTAAACTCCCGGACGACGTTTCCGACCTCTTCGAATTCGCCGATGGCCATATCCATGCCGGCCGTTACATTGACCAGCAATCCCTTGGCGCCGGCGATATTGGTATCCTCCAGCAAGGGACTGAACACTGCATTGCGCGCCGCTTCAACCGCCCGGTCAACCCCGCTCGCGGTGGCCGACCCCATCATCGCTATACCCATCTCGGACATGACTGTCCTCACGTCCGCAAAATCCACATTAATCAGGCCGGGCCGGGTGATTAACTCGGAAATTCCCTGGACGGCATTGAGCAAAACTTCATTGGCCCTGGCAAATGCATCCAACAGGGTAGCCTGTTTCCCCATGACCTCCAATACACGCTCGTTGGGAATGGTGATCAACGAATCCACATGTTCGGATAGCTCCCGAATTCCATTGTCGGCAACACGCATACGCTTGTTTCCCTCGAAAGGAAACGGCCTGGTTACCACGGCCACCGCCAATGCACCCTGCTCACGCGCCACTTGAGCCACGACCGGAGCGGCACCCGTGCCCGTGCCGCCACCCATACCAGCCGTGATGAACACCATGTCGGCGCCCGCCAGGGCTTCGCCGATCCGGTCGCGGTCTTCCATGGCGGCCTGACGGCCGACATCGGGACTGGAACCGGCGCCCAGACCTTTCGTGAGATTATTGCCAATTTGAAGCAGTACGTTGGCTTTGGAGCGGTTCAACGTCTGCACGTCGGTATTACTACCGATGAACTCGACGCCTTCGATTTGCGCCTCGAGCATGTGGTCCACGGCGTTACCACCACCGCCACCGACGCCGATCACCTTGATTTGGGCTTGTTGGCCCATCGTGTCCACTAATTCAAATATCGGCCTGTTGTCCGCTTGAGTCGATTCGGTTTCGCCGGAAAAATCGGCCGGATGCTGTTTTTTGCGCTCGTACTGTGGCATGGCGTTCACCTCGTTTTAAAAACTGCCTTGGAACCAACTCTTCATTCGTTGGTAAACGGAATTGATGGAATAACTTTCTTTGGACTTTTTAGGCTCGCGCTCACTTTGGTTACGCAAACCGAATTGAATGAGTCCTACCCCCGTCGAATAAATGGGATTTTTCACCACCTCGCTCAGTCCGGCGATATGGTTCGGCATCCCCAATCGAACAGGAACGTGAAACACTTCCTCCGCCAGCTCGACAATGCCGTCCATCTTGGAAGTGCCGCCGGTGAGAACAATCCCCGAGCCGATCAATTCCTCGAAACCGCTGCGGCGCAGCTCGGACTTGACCAGACCGAACAATTCCTCGACGCGCGGTTCGATCACCTCCGCCAGCGTCTGGCGCGCGAGCCTCCGTGGTGGCCGGTCGCCGACGCTCGGTGCTTCGATCGTTTCATCGGAATGGGCGAGCTGAATCAGTGCACAGCCATACTTTTTCTTGATGTCTTCCGCCGCCTGGGTGGGTGTGCGCAGGGCCACCGCGATATCGTTGGTAACCTGATCTCCGGCAATCGGAATGACGGCGGTGTGGCGGATCGCCCCTTCGGTGAAAATCGCGATGTCCGTCGTACCGCCACCGATGTCCACCAGGCATACACCGAGATCGCGTTCGTCCTCGGTCAACACGGCCTCACTGGACGCCAGTTGCTCGAGGATGATGTCATCCACCTCCAGACCACACCGTCGAATGCACTTGATAACGTTCTGAGCCGCGCTCACGGCGCCGGTGATAATATGGACCTTGGCTTCCAGTCGGACACCGCTCATACCGATGGGCTCGCGGATACCTTCCTGCCCGTCGATAACGAATTCCTGGGGGAGTATGTGCAAGACCTTCTGGTCATTGGGAATTGCCAATGCCCGGGCCGCCTCGATAACCCGTTCGATATCCCCGACTTGAACTTCCTCATCCCGAATCGCCACAACACCGTGTGAATTAAAGCTGCCGATGTGGGCGCCGGCGATCCCCGCGTGGACGGAATAGATCTGGCAGCCCGCCATTAACTCGGCTTCTTCCACCGCGCGTTGAATGGACTGGACGATGGACTCGATGTTGGCAACAACACCTTTGCGCATCCCTCGCGCCACGTGGTGGCCAACCCCGATAATCCCGATTTCACCGGCGGGATCGGTTTCACCGACGATCGCCAGAACCTTGGACGTTCCGATATCCAGGCCAACGATTAACCTTTCTTCGACTTTGATTTTCTTGGGCATTGTCGCGATCTCAGGTTGAGTCCTCTGAATTCATGGAAGGCTTCAGGCGCAAGGCGATGCCGTTGGGATAGCGGGCGTCAACGTGACCGATACGTTGCAATTTTTCGCCCGGCAATGCCCGGAAAGCTTTCACGAACCGTCGGAACCTGCCTCCCACACCGTCGCGTCCCAGCGCGACGCTGAATAACGTGCCGGTTTCAGGGCTCGATACCACCGCATACCAGGCCCGCCGCTCATTGAGCGTCAACGCCTTGAGTTCAAGCCCCACGCCGCCAAGGCCGGCGGACCATTCCCGGGCTTGGCGCAACACCTTTTCGGCGTGGCCGTTCGGCCCTGCCAACCGGAGTTCTTCCGCTTGCCTGCTCACCGATACCCGGACCACCTCACCCTCGTCATTGAGCCAGGCATCGTTACCCCACCGGGCAATCAAGCGGTGTTCACGAACAGCGATGTGCAGACCATCCGGCCAGATCCGGCGTACCCGGGCTCGCTGTACCCAATCCAGGGATTCCGCGGCGCGCTCGATGGTCTCGAGGTCAATAGCGAAGTAATTGGCATCGACCGTTTGTTCGACCCGCCGGCGCAATGTCCCGGGTTCCAGGTGGTTGAACTCGCCTTCGAAACTCAGCTCACGAATCGCAAACGCGGCGGGATCCATCAAGCGATCCGCAAGCAGGCCACCACCTGCCAGCAGAATCAAAGCCGCCATGGCCCAACCCAGCGTCGCCCGCTGGATACGTTGCTGCTTCGCCGCCCGGCGGCGCCCGTGCAGTCTTTCCTGTGCTCGGGCATTCACAGCGATGTCTCCAGGATTTTCGTGACCAGCTCGGGGAACGACAGGCCCACCTCGCGCGCTGCCATGGGCACGAGGCTGTGGTCGGTCATCCCCGGAATGGTATTCGCTTCCAGTAAATAGGGATTCATTCGCGAATCCAGCATCAGGTCGACACGACCCCAGCCGGTGCAATCCAGCGCCCGAAAGGCTTCCAGCGCGAGCGACTGCAGCGAGGATTCCAGCTCGTCGTCCAGGCCACAGGGGCACAGGTAGCCTGTGGTGTCGGATTGGTATTTCGCTTCGTAGTCGTAAAATGTGCGGGGCGTTTCCAGCTTGATAATCGGCAGGGCATCGTCGCCGAGAATGGATATCGTGACCTCCGGACCGCCGATGAAAGACTCGGCGAGCACGGGACCGCCAAACCGCGCGGCGGTATCGAAAGCACCCCGTAGTTGTTCCGGCGATTCGACTTTCGTGACACCGATGCTCGAGCCCTCGGCCCCGGGCTTGACGAACAGTGGGAGCGCGTGGCGCTCCAGCACACCGAGCAATTCGTCGGCGTGGCGGATGACCGCGTATTCCGGCGTGGGCAACCCCAGGCACGACCAGATCTGCTTGGTCCGGAGCTTGTCCATGGCCAGCGCCGACCCAAGTACGCGGCTACCCGTATACGGCATACCGATGGTTTCAAGCGCACCCTGTACCACACCGTCCTCGCCCCAGGGCCCGTGCAGAACAATAAACGCCCGCTCGGCTCCAACCCGTCGCAATCGATCCATCACGTCACGGCCGGCGTCGATGGCGACAGCATCAATACCGGCGGCCTGCAGTGCCTCGAGTACCTGTGCTCCGCTTTTCAACGAAACTTCCCGCTCCGCAGACATCCCCCCCATCAACACCGCTACCTTTCCAAACGCCGCCGGATTCATGGCCTTTCTCCGACGATCCGGACTTCCGGTTGGAGCACAATGCCATGCACTTGCTTCACCTTGCCCACAACCTGCTCGATCAAGGTTTCAATATCGGTGGCGCTGGCCGTTCCGTGGTTCACGATGAAGTTGGCGTGCTTTTCCGAGACACAAGCACCGCCCACGCAGACGCCTTTGAGCCCCGCGGTTTCGATCAGGCGCGCCGCGTGATCGTTCGGTGGATTGATGAATACCGAACCCGCGTTCGGAATTCGAATGGGCTGGCTGCGTGCACGGCTCTCCAAAAATTCACGAATCCGCTCCCGTGACTGGACCGGATCCCCGGCTTTTAACGCGAGGACCGCGGACACAAACCATTCCTCACGCGGCGAACGGACGCTGCGATATCCGATCTCGAACTCCACGGCCCGCCGGCGATGGATCAGTCCACCCGGGTCCACGGTCTCGACGTCGTGGACCACTTCCCAGGTCGTCCGTCCGTGGGCTCCCGCATTCATCGCCAAAGCACCGCCCAGCGTCCCGGGGATCCCTGCAAAAAATTCCGCATCCGCCAGGCCATTCCGCGCGGTCAGCCGGGCAATCTTGGCACAGGGCACACCTACTTGCGCGTGCACCGTACGTTCGTCACGCAATTCGATTTCACCGAGGCTCTTGTGGGTTGCAACGACAATGCCCCGGATCCCCCCGTCGCGAACGAGCGTATTGCTGCCGAGGCCGAACCACGTTACCGGCCAGTCCTTCTGTTGACGAAATCGAAGGAAATCCAGCAAATCCTGGAGGTCGGCGGGAGCGAAGTACAGATCGGCGGGTCCCCCTACGCGCCAACTGGTATGGCGGCACATGGGCTCACCGTAAAGCAGTTTGCCCCGGGGCTCGAAATCGACGGGCCGGTGCGCCGCCATCACGCTGCACCCTCCTGTCGCCGCACCAAATCCGACGCTTTGCGGCCGATGTCCCCGGCACCGAGCGTCAGTACGACGTCGCCGTCGTGTACGATGCCCTTCAACAACTCCGGTAATTCGTGCAGCGATTCTACGAACACGGGATCGGTTTGGCCCCGTTGTCGGATCGAGCGGCACAGAGCACGCCCGTCGGCCCCCGTGATCGGGGTTTCCCCCGCCGAATAGACTTCCGTCACGATCAATGGATCCTGATCCGCCAGGACGCTACTGAAATCGTCCAGCAATTCCCTCGTCCGCGAGTACCGGTGGGGCTGGAATACCACCACCAGGCGCCGGTCCGGCCAGGCCTGCCGTGCCGCTTCCAGGGTGGCTTCCAGTTCCCGGGGATGATGACCATAGTCATCCACCACAAGTGCCTCGCCGTCCCGCGTTGCGAAGTTACCCTTGAGCTGGAACCGCCGTTCGATCCCTTTGAACCGGCTCAGGCCCGCCCCGATTCGTTCGTCGCCGATACCGAGATATCGGCCGACGGCGATCGCGGCCAGGGCGTTGAGCGCGTTATGTTTACCGGGAAGCGCCAGTTTCACTTGCATATCCGTATCCCCCGGGACACGGAAATGGGTCTCCAGACCTTTTTGCCGGATGTCGACGGCCCGTATATCCGCCTCCCGGCATGTCCCATAGGTCAGCATCGGCTTAGATACGGACCTTGCTACCGCGCGCACCACGGGGTCGTCCCAACACAGCACCGCGCGGCCATAGAACGGCAGGTTCAGCAGGAACTCGACGAAAGTCTGTTTCAGGGCCTCGAAATCGCCTCCATACGTGGACATGTGGTCGGCATCGATGTTGGTTACTACCGCCACGACAGGCTGAAGGTGAAGAAAGGAGGCATCGCTCTCATCCGCCTCGGCCACGAGATATTCTCCACGACCCAACGAGGCATTCGTTCCGACGCTGTTTACCAATCCTCCCACTACGAAAGTCGGATCCAGGCCGCCGCTGGCCAGGACGCTTGACACCAAACTCGTCGTGGTCGTTTTGCCGTGGGTCCCCGCCACCGCGATTCCCCGCTGGAATCGCATCAACTCTCCAAGCATTTCCGCCCGGGGGATCGCCGGAATCTTGGCTTTCCGCGCCGCCGCAAGTTCCACGTTGTCGGAAGGGATCGCCGTGGAGACAACGACCACGTCGCTGTTCTCGACCCAGCGTGCGTCGTGTCCAATATGAATCTCCGCGCCCTGTTCGCGCAGGTGCTCGGTCGTTGGACTGTCCACGATATCCGAACCGGAGACCTGGTAACCCAGGTTCAGGAGCACTCCGGCGATTCCGCTCATACCGGCTCCGCCGATTCCCACGAAGTGGATGCGATTCACACGGTTACGCATGGAGTACCTCCATGCAGGCGTCGCCGACTCGCTGCGTGCTGTCGGGGACGGCCAGTTCGCGGGCGCGCGCGCCCCGTTCGCGGATTTCCTGTCGGGTCAACACGGCGAAAAAAGCGTTGACCGTTTCCGGCGTCAGTCCGGTCTCCGGCCACATCCAGGCCGCTTTGCGCTCGCACAGAAAACGGGCATTGGCGGTTTGATGGTCACCGACGGCTACCGGAAAGGGAACAAATACGGCGGCGGAGCCCGACGCACAGACCTCCGCCACGGTCATCGCACCGGCACGGCAGACAACCAGGTCCGCCCAGGCGTAGGCGGCGGACATGTCACTAATGAATTCCCGGACTTCGGCATTGGTACCGCTCGTCTCGTAAATCTCGCGTACGGCCACCACGTTGTCCCGACCCGCCTGATGGCGGATCGCCACGTCCACCGGCACGCACGGCAGCAATTTCGGCATGTGTTGGTTCAACGCCCTCGCCCCCTGGCTGCCACCGACAACGAGAATCCGGAACGGTCCCCGGCGGTCGATGAGCCGTGCATCGGGACCCGGGAGGGCCAGGATCTCTTCGCGGACCGGGTGCCCGACGTGGATGGACCGCGGACCGAGACCGACGGGGAAGCCGGTCATCACGCGCCGCGCAATCCTGGCCAACCAACGGTTGGTGAACCCCGCGATCGCATTGGCCTCGTGAATCAACACGGGAATCTGCAGCAGCCAGGCCGTCAGTGCGCCCGGTCCGGATACAAAGCCTCCCATACCCAGTACCGCCGCGGGCCGGCGCCGCAACACGACGCCCAGGGTTTGCAGCATGGCCAACATCAGCAAAAACGGCATGCGTAGCAGACCGGCGAGCCCTTTGCCCTTCAGGCCCCGAATCGTAATCCACTCAATGTCAAACCCGGCCTGCGGGACGACCCGCGCCTCCAAACCGTGGCGTGTCCCCAGCCACACGACCTCGACCCCGCGGCGTTTCATTTCACCGGCGACGGACAAGGCCGGGTACACGTGACCGCCGGTGCCGCCGGCCATGATCAACAACGTTCTCACGGCGTTCTCCCCGGTCCGGGTTGTATCGAGCGTTCGATTGCCAACAGCATGCCCACGGCAATACAACTGGTAATCAGGCTGCTGCCGCCATGGCTCATTAACGGCAGAGTCAACCCCTTGGTGGGCAAAGACCCGAGATTGACGCCGATATGAATCATCGCCTGCAACACGAGCAGCAGCGACAATCCCTGGGCCAAACGAGCGGCGTGGAGTTTCCCGATACGTTCGGCGGTCCGCGAAATCGCGAACGATCGCCACAAAAGGATGCCGTATAGGACGATCGCGAAGCAGACGCCGACGAACCCGAGTTCTTCGCCGATCACCGCCAGCAGGAAATCGGTTTCCGCGTGGGGCAGGAAGTACAGCTTCTGGACACTGGCCCCGATGCCAACGCCAAACCATTCCCCGCGTCCCAAGGCGATCAGACCCTGAACGAGCTGGTAGGACGTGTCAGCGGGATCCTGCCAAGGATCCAGAAAGCTCGTTACGCGATCGGCTCGATACGCCTTGGACCAGATCAGGAACACCATGGCGCCGGCGCCGACCAGCGCGCAAAGCAGAAAGTGCCAAAACCTGACGCCGGACAGAAACAGCAGGGCCCCAACGGTGAGCGCAATCACCACAAAACTACCGAAATCCGGCTGCAACAGTAACAGCAAACCCACAACGGCCAACACCAGGCCGATCGTTAAAACGCCGTGGGTGAAATCCCCGAGTACTTCGTGCTTGCGCGTCAAGTAACCGGCGGCATACACCACCATGAAAAGCTTCGCCGGTTCCGCGGGCTGGAATCCAAAGCCGGCGATGTCGAGCCATCGAGTGCTGCCGTTGTAGGTTAGACCGATACCGGGCAAAAACAGTACCACCAGCAACCCCAGTCCCAGCAGCAACAGGGGTTTGCCCATTGCCTCCCACCAAGCCACCGGAACCCGTGACACCAAGAGCATCGCGGCCACGCCCACCGCGACGTGGACCAGATGGCGCAGCGTGGGGCCGAACAGCGCCATCGGGCCGCTCGAACCGGCATTCGCGACGCCGGCGGACGCCACCATTAGCGAGCCGAAGGCAAGGATTACCGCCACGGTGCCGAGCAACAGCCCGTCGAAGCCGTTTCCATGCGCCCACGGATCCGAGCGCGTGGCCGTAACCCGGCTGACCGTGTTCACGACAAGCTCCGTACAGCCGCCCGGAATGCCGCACCGCGCTGCTCGTAATCGGTAAACATGTCGAAGCTGGCGCACGCCGGCGAGAACAACACCGTGTCACCGGACTCGGCCAACATCGACGCCCGTTGCACGCCCTGCTCCAGATCGATCACCCGATACTTGGCGGCTGCATCACCCACTGCCCGGTCGATCATCGTCGCGTCGCGGCCAAACAGGACCAGGGCTCGGGCATGTTGTTCGACCGCCGCCTGTAGCGGCGTGAAATCCGCGCCTTTCCCATCGCCCCCGGCGATCAGTATCACTGGTGTCGCGACGCCGGACAGCGCCGATACGGTCGCACCGACATTGGTCGCCTTCGAGTCGTTCACCCACCACACGCCGTTTATTTCAGCCACGCACTCCATGCGGTGCGGCAAACCCTGGAAACGGGTCGCCGCCTGCGCGCATCGCTGAACATCCCAGCCCACCGCTTTCGCCAGCGCCAGCGCCGCCAGCACATTGGCCCAGTTGTGGCGGCCGGCGAGTTGCAGCGCGTCGGCATCGATTAGTCGCCGCTCGCCGCACGTCAGCCAGGACTCCCCACCCAAGTTTAGGATCCCGAAGTCCCGGTCGCCGGGCGGGCGGTCCAGACCAAAGGTATAAATTTTCGCTGCGGGCAGACGTGGACGCGTAGCGGGGTCGTCCCGGTTGACGACCGCGGCCCGGGCGCCGTTATGGATACGCTGCTTGGCTTCAAGGTACTCGGCGAATGTGGTGTAACGGTCCATGTGGTCGTGGGAAACATTCAACAGCGCTGCCGCGGCCGGCCGAAGCGTATACGTGGTTTCCAGCTGGAAACTCGACAGCTCCACGGCATAAAACGCGTGTTCGGTTCCCGCCAGCAGGTCGAGCGCCGGCGTGCCGATATTGCCGGCTGCTATCACATCCAAGCCGGATTCACGGCCCATGAATTCCACCAGCCGAGTGACGGTGCTTTTTCCGTTCGAACCCGTAATCGCGATCACTGGTTGGTCGACCGTTCGCGCAAACAACTCGATATCCCCGATGACTTCGACCCCCGATTGCCGCGCTTCGTCGATGGCCGTCTCGCGAATGGATACGCCGGGACTCACGACAAGCTGACGGGCGCGCCTCAGCAACGCGGCGTGCAATTCACCGGTAAAGAGCTCGACCTCCGGTAGGTTCCGGCGCAGCTCGCCCGCCAAAGGTGGATCCAAGCGGGTATCCGCCACCGCCACCGTCAAACCGCGTTGCCGGAGATGCCGCAAACACGCCAGACCGGTTTTGCCCAGGCCCACGACGATCGCGTCGTATCGCGTTTGTAGTTCCGGGGTTTGCATCGCCGCGATCATGTTCAGCGGATCTTCAGAGTGGCCAGACCCACCAGTACAAGGATCAGGCTGATAATCCAGAATCGCACACTGACCCTGGGCTCCGGCCAACCTTTAAGTTCGAAGTGGTGGTGCAGCGGCGCCATTTTAAACACGCGTTTCCCGACAAGTTTGAAAGACGCCACCTGGAGAATCACGGAAACGGTCTCGACGACAAATATCCCACCCATGACGAACAAAACGATCTCCTGCCGGACCACCACCGCCACCGTTCCCAACGCGCCACCCAGCGCCAGCGCTCCGATATCGCCCATGAAAACCTGGGCCGGATAAGTGTTGAACCACAAAAACCCCAATCCGGCCCCTACCAGAACACCACAGACAATCAGAACTTCTCCGGAGCCCGCAATATAGGGAATCCCCAAGTAGCCGGCGAAAATGCTGTGGCCGGTGGCATAGGCAAAAACTCCCAAGCCGCCCGCCACCAGCACCGTCGGCACGATCGCCAGACCGTCCAGGCCGTCGGTCAGATTGACGGCGTTGCTGGTCCCGACAATCACCAGGTAAGTCAACAGAATGAACCAAGGGCCCATGTAGATGGTGACTTCCTTGAACAACGGGACGATCAACGAAATCTCGGCCGGCGATTGGGCGGTCACGTACAAAAACACGGCGCTGGCGAGTCCCACGACACTCTGCGCGATGAATTTATTGCCGGCGCCGATGCCGCGCGGGTTTTTGTCGACCAGTTTGCGGTAGTCGTCAAGCCAGCCGATGACGCCGAAAGCCACACAAACCAGCAAAACTACCCACACAAACCGGTTGGTTAAGTCGGCCCATAACAGCGTAGAGACGAGGACTGAAACCAATATCATCGCCCCGCCCATCGTCGGGGTCCCCACCTTGTCGAAATGCGTCGGCGGTCCGTCCTGGCGCACCGTCTGACCGATCTGGTAGAGGCTCAACCTGCGGATCATCAAAGGGCCTAAAACGAAACAAATCGCCAGCGCGGTGAGCACACCGCAAATGCCGCGGAAGGTGATGTAACGAAACACATTGAACACGGAGAATTCGTCGGCCAAGGCGTCAAACAGGAACAAGAGCATCAGTGTGCGCCTCCCGTCGCCCGCGGAGCTTCAACGAGCGCATCGACAATCTCGTCCATGTGCATGCCGCGGGAGCCCTTGACGAGAAATGTCGTGTCGTGGCCCACCTCGGCTTTGAGTCGTTCGACGAGTTCATCGCGATCGAGGTAATGAAATCCGGCAGGTCCGAAAGCTTCGACCGCCGCCGCACTCAACGCTCCGAATCCGTGCAGCTCGTCAACACCCTTGCTGCGTGCGTGCGTGCCTACCCTTTCGTGCAGCGCTCTCGCTTCCGACCCCAATTCGGCCATATCTCCGAGCACCACGATGCGTTTACCCGGTCGCGCCGCCAGCACGTCGATGCCGGCAGCGACCGAAGCCGGATTAGCGTTGTAGCTGTCATCCAGAACCCGCGCGCCGCCTACCCCTCGACGAAAACACAGCCGGCCCGGCACCGGTTCGACTCGCTCCAATCCGACCTTGATCTGCTCCAGTTCGAAACCGACGGCAAACGCCGCGGCGGCCGCGGCAAGCGCATTGGCGGCATTGTGCCGGCCCGAAAGTCGCAGGCTGATGTCGATGGATTGACCGCGGACGTGCAGACGGAATCGATTATCCGTTCCCGAGTAATCCGACACGTATACATCCGAGCCGGGTTCGAGTCCGAAGGACAACACCGGATGGCCTCCCGCCATACGGCACCAGTAATCAAAAAAGGAGTCTTCCCGATTGAGCACGAGCACGCTACCGGCCCCGAGTCCCGCCATGATTTCGCCCTTGGCATCGACCACCGACTCCAGCGTTCCCAGCCCTTCGAGATGAGCCGGCGATGCGTTGGTGATGACCGCCACGGTAGGTTTTGCCAGGCAGGAGAGGTAGCGAATTTCACCCGGTTGATTCATCCCCATTTCAAGTACCGCGTACTGATGCTCTGGACGAAGACCGCACAAGATCCGCGGCACGCCTATATCGTTGTTCAGATTGCCGGTGGAGATCAACGCCGGTCCGTGGGTCGTCAGAATCGAGCCGATCATTTCCTTGACGGTGGTTTTGCCGTTGCTGCCGGTAACCGCCACGACCGGAATGGAAAACCCCGCCCGCCAAAGTCCACCAAGGTCCCCCAGTGCTTTGCGGGGATCCCGAACCTGGATAATCGGGAGCACGGATTCCATGTCCGCTTGAACGATGGCCCCTGCGGCTCCGGCGTCGCGGGCCGCCTCCACAAAGGCATCGCCGTCGAACGACGGCCCTTTCAACGCCACGAACAGTTCCCCCCGATTCAGCGTCCGGGTATCCGTCGATACGCCTTGAATACGGGTGTCGCGCCCGATCAACCGGCCGCCCACACCCTCGGCCACCTCGGATAAGCACATCATGCGGCCTTTCCCAGGCACCCCGACACGACCTCGCGATCGTCGAAAGGCATGACCTTCTCATCGATGACCTGACTGGTCTCATGGCCCTTTCCGGCGATTAATACCCAATCGTCCGGGCACGCGGCCTCAAGCGCCCCGGCAATCGCCGTTCCGCGGTCCAGAACAACGTCCGGACCGCGGTGCATGCCGTCACGAATTTCCGCTACAATCCGGTCCGGTGGTTCACCGCGGGGATTGTCGTTGGTAAGCACTACGCGCTCGGCGTATTGTTCGGCAATTCTCCCCATTTTGGGTCGCTTGCCGCGATCACGGTCTCCGCCGCACCCGAACACGCACCACAGCTCGCCGCGACAGTGTTCGCGCACGGACCGCAAGGCCTGTTCCAGCGCATCCGGGGTGTGGGCGTAATCCACCACGGCGGTCGGCCCCCCGCGAGGAGACCGGAATAACTCCATGCGGCCCGGTACCGGCGACAGCTGATTGAGCGCCTTTTCCACGTCCGCCGGATCAAAACCCATTGCCAGCAAGGTAGCGGCAACAGCCAGTACATTGGCGACATTCACACGACCGAGCAAGGCCACGGACACCTTAATCGCTCGATATGGATTGGTAACCCGTATCGTCAGTCCCGTCTCCTCGATGCGGACCGCGCCGGGCCCGAATACGCCCTGTTCCCCAAAACTCGCTACCGGTGCCGTCGATTCCTCGCGAATTTGCCGGCCCACCGGGTCGTCGACGTTTACCACGGCCAAACGCAACGACGCTCGCTCGAAGAGGGATTTTTTCGCGCCCGCATAATCGTCGATATCGGCGTGATAGTCCAAGTGGTCCCGGGTAAGATTCGTAAAGAGGGCGACATCGAAATCCACCGCCGAAATCCGCCCTTGCTTCAGGGCATGGGAAGATACTTCCATCACGACATACGCCGCCCCATCATTCACAAATTGTCTCAACTGCTTTTGCAAATCCAATGGGCTGGGGGTGGTTAATCCGTTGGTTCGCGGGCGCCAGACAACCCCGCTGCCGAGCGTGCCGATCATGCGGACCTTTTCCCCCAGCCGTTCCAGGCTCTGGGAGAGGAAATGCACGCAGCTCGTTTTGCCATTGGTACCGGTTACCCCGATAACACAAAGCTCTCCGCTCGGCCTGGCATAAAAGCGCGCGGCGATTTCACTGACCCGAGCCGATAGGCCGGCAACGGGAATACCGGACACCCGGCGATTCGCGAATTCGAACCGTTCCGGCTCGAACGCCACCGCGGCCGCGCCCCGATTCAGTGCCTCGTCGATGAACGAACGGCCATCCAGACGCACGCCCGGGTACGCGAGAAACAGTTCACCGCCCTCGACGCAGCGGCTGTCAATCGCCAGACCCGTTACGGTTCCTTCGAGGATGACGGACGGTTCAGCCATCCCGGCCAGCAGATCAGTAACGGCAATTCCGGGGCTCATGTATCCGAACCTCCTTTAAACATCGCCTGACGCAGCGCGTCCTCGCCGGGTCGGAATGGCACGTTAAGGAGATGCAGCGCGCCGTTCATCACCTTGGAGAACACCGGCGCCGACACGAGGCCGCCGTAATAGGCCTCGCCCTTGGGGTTATCCACCACCACAACCATGACCAGCCGCGGGTCCCGAGCCGGTGCGTAACCGGCAAACACGGACAAGTACTGGTCCTCGGCGTATCGGCCTTCCGACTCCAGCCATTTAACGACCGTGCCGGTCTTACCGGCTTCGGTATAGTCCAGCAATTGCGCATTCACCCCGGTACCGGCCGCGGATGTTACTTTTTCCAGCATGCCCTGCAATAGCCGCACCACCTCGGAGCCATAGACCCGGCCGCTGTAGCTCGCCGGGCCCGGAGTCAAGCGGACTTCCAGCATCCGTCCGTCGCCGGCCAACACGGTGTAGGCCCGAGCAAGCTGCAAGGCATTCGTTGACAGCCCATAGCCGTAAGCCAATGAAGCCTGAGCGCGCGGGCGGAGCGGCCCGGTGGGCGGTGCTTGACCGGATTCTTCACCGGGCAGAGGAATGCCGGTTGGCCGCCCAAAACCAAGATCGCGGAATTGACCGGGAGATCGGAAGAGCACAAGTCAGAGCGCCACTTTCGCCGCACCCACATTGCTGGATTTTATGAGAACGCGGGCTACTGTCAGCAAACCGAGGTTTCGGTAGTCGCGTATCGGATATCCGCCTACCGTGAACGAACCCGGCGTCGTATCGATCCTTGAATCCGGTAGGAACTTTCCACTATTCAGTGCGGCGGCAATGGTAAACGGTTTAATGGCGGATCCCGGTTCGAATATCGACTGCACCACCCGGTTGCGGGCGTTGACGGACGCCAGTTCCGCGCGATTGCGGGTATTGGGATTGATCGTCGGTTCGTTCACCATCGCCAGAATTTCACCGGTACGCGCATCGAGGATCACGGCACTCCCCGAATCCGCGCGGTGTTTTTCGAACGCCGCTTTGAGATACCGAAAGGCGAGATATTGCACGCGGGCATCGATGCTCAGGCGCACGTCCTCGCCGTCGACCGTGGGGGACAACTGCTCGACGTATTCGATGACGCGTCCCTGGCCGTCCCTGAGCACGCGTGTCCGACCCGATGTCCCGGCTAATTGTTCATTGAATGTTTTTTCAACCCCGCTCAAGCCGATTTGATCCGTGTCCGTAAATCCAACGACATGGCCGAACACCGGCCCACCCGGATAATAGCGCTTGTATTCGCGTCTTAATTGGATGCCGGGTATACCCAGGTCTTCAACTTCTCGGGCACGCTCCGGATCATCGAGGTGCCGTTTCAGGTAAGCGAACTCCGATTCGGGGTTTCGGGTAATTTTTTGCTTGATCTTCGCCACGGGTTCGTCGATTAATTCCGCCAAGGTGTTCCATGCAATGTCGTTTTCGAAAGCGCCTTCCCGAAGTACCGATTTGGGATCCGCCACGACTGAATCGACGGGACTGCTGACAGCCAGTGGCTCTCCATGGCGGTCCAGAATCATGCCTCGGTTCGCGTGGGACACGTGCACCGTCAAGTAGTTGATATTTCCCTTGGACTGAAGGAACTCGTGCTGGAACAACTGCAACTGGGCGGCACGAGCCACGAGCAACCCCAGTCCGGCTACCAGTAACGACAGCACCAGGTAATGGCGGAAACCGTGCACCAACTTGTTGGTCTTATCGTTCATCGCCCTTCAACCACCAACCGGTGGATGGACTTGGGAAACACCATATCGAGCCGGTCGCGCGCCTTCTTTTCGACAAAATGCCGGAAGGACCAAGTGCTTTGCTCCAACAAAAGCTGGTGCCATTCGGTGTTGAGACTGTCCCGCTGTTGTTGCTGGAACTGAAGCGCATTGAATGTCAAGCGATGCTGATGGCGCACGAATATGGCGGTAAAACTGCTTAGAACGACCAAAACAGCCAGTACCACCATGGCGTTACGCATAAGCCGCCTCCGTCCGCTCCGCGACCCGCATGATGGCGCTGCGCGCGCGGCGGTTCGATTGCAGTTCCTGTTCCGACGGCCGGATGGGCTTTCCGATTATCCTGAGCCTCGGCTTGAGTTCACCGGCGGTTACCGGTAGGTCCGAGGGAAAAGGATCACCGCGTGCCTCGTCGCGCATAAACCGTTTGACGATCCGGTCCTCAAGGGAATGGAAACCGATAATCACAAGACGGCCGGCGCCTTTTAGGCATTGCACCGCCTGTGGTAGCAAGGCCCGGAGCTGTCCCAACTCACCGTTTACGTGCATGCGAATCGCTTGGAACGTGCGCGTGGCCGGGTTCCTGCCCGATTCGCGCTCCGGCACGTTGCCGGCGACAAGTTCAGCAAGGTCTCGTGTATTGACGATCGGCGAAGTTTCACGTTTCTCTACGATGGCACGCGCAATGCGGGCGGCGTACTTTTCTTCACCGTAGATTTTGATCGCCCACTTCAACTCGGCTTGCTCCGCATCGGCAATCCACTCGCGAGCACTCGGTCCGCGTGTCGGATCCATGCGCATATCGAGGGGACCCTCCCGATCGAACGCAAAGCCTCGCTCGGCGTCTTCGAGTTGTGGCGACGAAACGCCGAGATCGGCGAGGATGCCGTCAGCAAGGCACCCCGGCGGCAGACTCTGTTGGACCCGGTACAATTCCGAGAACGGCGCCTGAATAATCTCGAATCGCGGACCACTGGGCGGGTATTCCCGAGCGTGCCGAACGGCGTGTGGATCCCGGTCCATGGCAATCAACATTCCATCCGGACAGAGGTGCTCGGCGATGGCATAGCTGTGCCCACCACGACCGTACGTCACGTCGAGGTATGTACCACCGGGCTTGATATTCAACGCCGTTATGGCCTCTTTCAAGAGCACCGGCGTGTGAGCGGACATCGTCATACGCGCCTTTCAAAGGGCTAACGATTCCAAATCAGCAGGCACGGGAGACTCATCGGGATTTTGCGACAGCGCGGTCTCGATTTGGACACTCCAGAGATTCTCGTCCCAAATCTCGAACTTGTTACCCTGCCCAACCAGCTTCACGCGTTTGGTCAAACCGCCATGTTCCCGTAGCGGCGGCGGCACCAGCACCCGACCATTACCATCCACTTCGCAGTCGGTCGCATGACCGATAAGCAGTCGTTTGAGTCGTTGGGCCACCGGCTCTAGGCTCGGCAATTTCACCAGCTTATGTTCGATGTCCTCCCATTCGTCCAGTGGGTACAGCCACAGGCAGTGATCTCTGTCGCTGATGGTAATCACGAGTTGACTGTCGCACTGTTGCACGAGCGCCTCGCGGTGACGAGCCGGTATAGCAAGTCGCCCCTTAGCGTCCAGATTCAACGATGTGACTCCCCTAAACAAGGTTCGGTCTCTGTTGCATCAACCCACAATTACCCACTTTTCCCCACTCCGTGACACTATAGAGGGCATTGCGAGCAAGTCAAGCGATTTTGGCCCACTGATCGGCCAAAAAGTCCTTTCCGTACAGAAACTTATAACGGTTTCTGATTATTAGAGTATTGCTTTATAAGATCATCGAAACCTGCTGATTTAAAAGGTAATTGGGGGATCGTCGAGAGCGGAAAACGGGAAGTCAGCCTGTAAGCCGGGTTCTGTCGAGAACGGTCATTCATCTGGGACGAACGTCACCGCCCGCCTCAAGCGACCTACCCGAGTCCGGCGTGGGCCACGCCTTTGGACTCCTATTCGGCCTTGCTCCGGGTGGGGTTTACCCTGCCACTTCTGTTACCAGAAGCGCGGTGCGCTCTTACCGCACCTTTTCACCCTTACCCCGGCACTTAATTATGGTGACAGTTAACTTAATTCGCTCCCAGCAAATATTCGATCGGTCGAATTAAGTTAACTGTCACCATAATTAAGTGCCGGGGCGGTATCTTTTCTGCGGCACTTTCCGTCGGCTCACGCCGCCCAGGAGTTACCTGGCACCCGGCCCTGTGGAGCCCGGACTTTCCTCCCGTCACCTTACCCGGCACTCGAGATGCACGAGCGACGGGGATCCGCACACCGCAAATCGCAAACAATGACGAGCGACCGTTCGGCTGACTTCCCAGTGCGGAACATACGCCCGCGCGCAGTGCAGGACAAGATATATCTGAATTAGGAATTACGGTGACAGTTAACTTAATTCGACCGATCGAATATTTGCTGGGAGCGAATTAAGTTAACTGTCACCGTAATTTACTCTTATACAGCCGATTGCGGGGCACACCGGTAATTTTGGCCGCCAGTTCCGCCGCCTGGCCCGGTGACAATTGCTCGCTCAACAATTCAAGCACATGTTCCGCCCGGGCATCCGCCTCCCCTTCGGCGGCGCCTTCCACGAGAATGACAAACTCGCCCTTTTGCCGATGGGGATTCGCCGCAACCCATTCCCGAATTTCTTGCAAAGTATTTCGATAAATCGTTTCATGCAACTTCGTCAATTCCCGGGCCAATACCGCCCGGCGCTCGCCGCCGAGAACTTCACACAGATCCTGAAGCATGTCTTCGTGGCGATGTATGGACTCATAAAAAATCAAGGTATCGGGCATCGCCCGCAACTTTTGCAAACGGTTACGCCGCGTCCCGGATTTGCCGGGCAGAAAACCTTCAAAGTGAAAATGGTGGCAGGCCAAGCCCGCGACTGAAATCGCCGCAATAGCGGCACAAGGGCCGGGAATCGGCACGACGGTGAGTAATGCATCGCGCGCTGCCGCCACCAGACGATAACCGGGATCGCTAATCAACGGGCTGCCCGCATCGCTGACCAACGCCACATCATCGCCTTTCAGCAATCGATCCAACAACACCGGCGTTTGTTGAACTTCGTTGTGCTCGTGGTATGCCGCCATCGGCGTGTCGATCGAAAAATGCGAGCACAGCCTACCGGTTTGGCGGGTGTCTTCTGCGGCAATGAGGTCCACGCACTGCAGTGTAGATGTCGCCCGGTGGCTCATATCCGCAAGATTGCCGATAGGCGTTGCTACCACGTAGAGCGTGCCCGCTTTGCCTCGTACGTCATCCACTCGCTATACTCCTGCCCAATCTATACATTCGACAAACCGCATTGTCCGCACCATTCAGCTTTTTTGTCGTCGCCCTCGCGGTGTTACTCCTAAGCGCCTGCGATACTATACCCGTGCGCGGCGACGAGGAGCAGGGTGCGGAAAAATCGACCGAACAATCGGATAATGTCCAGGTGATTCCGCTAGAGGACCTGGAATTGGATTCCGGATTCGATACGGGCGAGCAAGCCAAGAGCCCGGAAGAATCGATCAGGGCGGATTTGCGCGAAGCCCTCGACTCCCCGCCACCGTTCCGTCAAACCGCGTATCTTGATGCGGTCCATAAGCTGATCGACAAGGGCGATCTACAAGATGCCGAAGCCGTTCTAAACAAGATAGACGTGCGCGGACTGGCACCCGTGCATCGTGCCCGTAAACGCCTGCTCCGGGCGGAAATAAGCTTTCAGGAAGATAACCTGGATCGAGCCATGCGGCTCGTGGAGCGCAGTCTCCGCGCCCAAAACATTGACCCAACGTACGTCTCCCGCGGCATGGATCTTAAGGCGCGCATCGACCTACTTCAAGGGCAACCCCTGGATGCCGCCAAGGCCTGGATTGGACGGGGCAACTTACTAACCGATGCGCAGGCGATCGACGATAACCATAATCGAATCTGGTTTGCGCTCGGCCATTTGAATGGACTGGAACTGCAGTTGGCGGGCCAGGTCGGTGCAGCGGACGAGCTCCGCGGATGGCTGGACATCGCAATTTTGTTTTTGGAGTTTGTGGGAGATCGGCACGGTTTGCGATCCGCCGTAACCCAGTGGATCAACGCCAACAGCTTTCACCCCGCGGTCGATTTCACCACTGCATTGCTGCCGCCTCTCCGTACGCCGGAGATCCGCCAGGTCGCGCTGCTGCTGCCACTTTCGTCTAATTTCGGCACCGCCGCGCAGAGGGTCTACAACGGATTCTATGCGGGCCACCATACCGACACCGATCCACGTCGCCCCAATGTGGTCTTCTATGACGTAGGCGGAGAACCGTCGCTGGCCGGCAACTATGTCGGTGTCGCGGCATCCGATGGCGCGAATGTGATCGTGGGACCGCTGGGAAGATCGGCGGTAAATGCCTTGCTCGAGTCGCGGCAACCAGAAAAGCCGATCGTGCTGCTCGGCGGCTCCTCGACGGAATATTCACTGGCAACCGGGTCCTACCAGTTTGACCTGGCGCCGGAATCGGAAGCGAAACAAGTCGCGGAGTTCATGTATGCCTCGGGGCATCGTCGACTCGCTACTTTGTATCCAAACGACGAATGGGGTCGTCGAATCTACGACGCATTTGTCGGGCATTGGGAGACGCTCGGTGGGACCTTGGCCGAATCACAGCCCTATGCGCCGGCTTCCGATGACTTTACGGTGCCCATTAACAAATTGTTCAACCTCACCGAAAGCGAGAATCGCAAGGCATTCCTGCAAGCGAAAAGCCGGCTAAACCTGCACTTCGACGCACGCCGCCGCCGCGATATTGACGCACTGTTCATGGCCGCCCGACCCGACGAAGCAAGGCTTCTCAAACCACAGATTAATTTTTTCCAGGGCCATGACCTGCCGGTTTACAGCACCTCGCACGTATACACGGGAGCAGCGGACACCATCAAGGACACCGATCTTGACGGCATCATGTTCCCGGACATGCCCTGGACGATCGCAAATACCGCGCGTATCGACAAACTGAAAACATTGCTGAAAAACGCCGGGTTTACCGATGTTTCGTCAGAGTTGTTCGCATTTGGTTATGGTTCATACCAACTCGCTCTTCTGGCCGCTCGTCCACCCCAGGCCGGCGATACGCGATTGAACGGGCTGACGTCCGAGTTGATTATCGGAAAAGACGGCCGTGTGCACCGCCACCCGGAATGGGCGAAATTCATAAAAGGTGTACCCGCGCGAATCTGGACCCATTGACGAAACAGGAAAAATACCAGTGAAACCGACCCGTTTACCCGCGCATCTGATCAAGGGTCGGAATGCGGAGCGCCGCGCCAGAAGATATCTCGAAAATCAGGGTCTTACCTGCGTTGAAGCGAATTACCGTTGCCGCTTCGGTGAAATCGATTTGGTAATGCGGGACCAATCCACGATTGTGTTCGTGGAAGTCCGATACCGTAAAAATAAACGCTACGGTGGTGCACTCGAGAGTATCGATTTCCACAAGCAGCGTAAATTGCGCGCTTCGGCCGAACGTTATTTGCAGCGCCGACGCGTCGGAGTGGACTTTCCGTGTCGATTCGATGTGGTACTTATTTCCGGCTTCGGTAGCGACCCGGATGCCGACATCGATGACAATGCACAAGTGGACTGGATACCGAATGCTTTGTAAAGTGTATTCACTCGACAAGCTGCATTGCTTACACGAATATAAGAGCCCATGAAACAGACAGACAGGGTCGCCGCGCACTTCAACGAATGTATCGCAAATCTACAAGCGGCGGTTGAGCCACTGGTTGAACCGATATCCCTCGCTGCCGACCGTATCTCCCGGACGTTGCTTAATGGTGGGAAAATATTGATCTGTGGCAACGGCGGATCCGCTGCCGACGCTCAGCACTTTTCGTCGGAGTTATTGAATCGTTTCGAAGCCGAACGTCCCGGGCTACCTGCCGTGGCCATTACGACAGACGCATCAACACTGACCTCTATCGCGAACGATTACGACTACAGCGATATATTCGGACGACAAATTCACGCACTCGGCCAACCGGATGACATTTTATTTGCCATCACTACATCTGGAAATTCTGCCAATATCACCAAAGCTTTGCATGCCGGGCATGAAAAAGACATGATTTGCATTGCACTGAATGGCCGCGACGGTGGTCAAGCCGCCCAAGTCATGAGGGGTGAAGATATCAATATCCTCGCTCCCGGCAAGTCCACGGCCAGAGTCCAGGAGATACATGGGCTGATAATTCACTGCATATGCGACCTGATCGACTGGAAGATCTTTGGGCATGGCGATTAATTTGTGCCGTCTGTTTGGTGTTTTAGCTTGTATCGTATTGTTGAACAGATGCGTTGCAACAATTGCAGGCGCAGCCACTGTCACCACCATCGACGTCGTGCGCCACGTTGACGGTGTCATCCCTGTTGTCAAGGTATTCGAATACGTGGATTAATCGTGGTGGACGAAAAGATTGTTCGTGATCGAAGCGAACTACAAAATATCCTGGAAGGGCTGACGAAACCAATTGTCTTTACCAATGGATGTTTTGACATACTACACCGGGGCCACGTGACGTACTTGGCCCGGGCGGCTGCCTTCGGCAGATCCCTGGTCGTAGGGGTTAATACTGACGCCTCCGTCAAACGGCTCGATAAATCGCCGGACCGTCCCGTTAACTGCCTTGAAGACCGCATGGCTGTGCTGGCAGCGCTCGAAAGCGTCGATATTGTCGTTCCCTTTGACGAAGACACTCCGGAACAGCTAATTAATCTCGTGGAACCCGACCACCTGGTCAAGGGAGGAGACTGGAGCATCGATGAAATCGCCGGCGGTGAGGCAGTAAAGTACCGGGGCGGTCAGATACACTCTATTCCATTCGAATACGACTGTTCTACAACCGAACTGATCGAGCGCATCCGTTCGAGATAGAGCCCTAAGTTATCGATAACCCCGTGCAGAATATGGGGGCGGGATTGTTTTTCTTACTTTTAGTTATCACGACTAGCGAAATATTTTTCGGCAAATTTCCTTGCAACACGGGCCGGCTTGACCCGCCACTTTTTCTTGCTAACCGTCAAAGAAGCAAACGCGATGCGCTCATCGCCTCTCCGGGCGTAACCCACGAACCATTCGTTACGACCCTTCGGGTGGTCGCCGGACAAAGAGCCTGTTTTGCCGCCGACTTCGATATCGCGGCCTTTGAAGAATCCGCGAAAAAAACGGCGGGCTGAGCCGCGGCGCACGGTCTCCTGCATCAGCACCCGCATCTGCTCCACAGTGTCAGCCCCGATCGCCTCTGTCAGATGTCGCGGCTCGTTGACATACAACGGCCATCCGTAGGAGTTGGTGAGACGTTTCACCCCGTAGGGAACAGCAATACGCCCGTCATTGGCAATAGCACTGGCCAGCATCGCCCCGTGAACGGGGCTCAGTGTATTGCGTTCGGTGTAGCCGGACGCTACCTCGGCCAGCACCCACTGCTCGTCCTCGATATTGCTAACCCCCAAATCGATGGGTATATCCGTGAGCAAATCGTGACGATTGAATGCAAAACGTTGCGCATATTCGTTCATGGCATCCGCACCGAGCTCATATACACCCAGACGCGCGAACACGGTGTTCACCGATGTGGCGAATGCTTTCTTCAAAGTGGGGCGCCGGGTCCATTTATGGTCCTTATGGTGCAACACTTGTTTCTTGTACAAACTGGTCGATTTTCCGTTATAGGGCAAGATCGAATCGGGTCGCACGGTGTCAGTATCCAAAGCAGCAGCAGCCGTAATTATCTTAAAAACCGAGGCGGCGGGAAACAGCGCGTTAAGCGCAAGGTGACCGTAGACATCGTCCTCAGCATGCCGTACAAAATCCGCGTAGGCGAGCACGGATCCGGTGACCGCATCCATGGCGAAGAACGCCGCATAATCCGGCTTCCAGCGCTGGTAGATATCGTCAAGATATTCCTGCAGTTTGGGGCGGATCGTATATTCAGCGTTCACTTCCACCCACTGGTCCCGGCTCTTTATGCGAAACCTGTCGGGAAATTGCTCCCGTATCATTGCATCTTTGAGCGCCACACGAACAATCCGAGTATCGACGCCGGTAATTTGTGCGCGACTGAATCTGACCGCCGCCAGCTCGACCGGCAAGACACTGAGGTACACGAGCAAACCTGCACATGCAACCCCCAGATAGCGCTTGCGGGATTTCATATGGATTCAAATACCTGACAAGTTCTCAGTAACCCCGTGTAAGAATGTGGGGGCAGGGTTGTCATTAGGGAATTGTGCAAGTGCACTCCTGCGGGGTTCTGTACCCGTAAATATCATCTTGAAGGGTGGTACTATCCCCCTTCACGATTTCAATCACGACTTACCAGACTTGGGTAGTTCGACATTGTACAATCTGGCCGCGATATGTGGGGTACTCGGCGTTATTTGGTGTTGGTATGACAACATGCGCGCCCGTGAGACCGCAATTGATTATGTGAAGAACTTTTGTCATAAGCAGAATTATCAGTTTCTTGACGGTAGCGTGTGTCTCCAAGCCATGGTATTTAGTTTTACACATCGCCGGCTAAGACGCCATTACGATTTCTATTACACCAGTGATAATCATTATCGATGCCGTGGTACGGTAATAACTCTTGGCCGAGAGGTAGAACACTTCTTAATCAACGAAGATACGTTTGTTATGTAGATTGAAGTCATGGCAGCGTATAAACATGCCGTACTGTACCTGGCGTTTTGCCTGATGGGCGCCGCATTGGCCCCGCTCGTGGTCACCGCCCAGGACCAGGGGACTTCCAGCGCGGCGAAATTGGTTACCGACTATCTCCAGCGGGATATATTTCTACAGCCCGGGGTCGGTCTTAAAAAAGTAAAAATCGGCACGGCTTTCGATCGAGTGCTTCAAACGTGGGGGCCGCCGACCCAAAAGAAACGGGACAACATCTTTGGCAATAGATGGACATACAAGATCGCTGACCACACCATGATTACCCTCATCGGCGGCGACAGCGTGGAAGTCATGAATATCACCGGGAAATTTACTTCTCCTTATGTCACTACCGAGGGGGCATCCTTCGGTATGGCACAACACCAGCTTGCCACTATCTACGGACCCAAAGAGACGGATTCCGAAAGGTTGAATTACAACGACCGCGGCATAGGATTTGTCCTGGATCATGGACAGGTCAGCAAAATCCGGTTGTTCCCGCCCAAGTAAATCGTAATTTCTCAATAACCCCGTGCAAGAATGTAGGGGTAGGGTTGTCTTTCGGGGCTGTCGAAAGCACGGAGGCTTTCGACAGAGCGTACAAGGATGTATTGCATCCTTAGCTCCGTAAACGGCACTTCCCTATGCCACTTCTTACAGCGTCCCTGAAAGACAACCCTGCCCCTACATGATCGCCGGCATTGCACGGACTTTTTAAGAAATTACAGTAAATCGGGGTAACTTCACAAAAGCCGCTCAGGCCTTGGGACGCCCTGGTCTGGTTTCAGGGAACCAGAAATTCATGTACGTGCTTAAAAACGGATTGAGTTCGGACCATACGGATTCATAAACAGGACGTTTAAAGTCGACGATCTGCTGGACCGCCGTCCACCAATCGGTCCAGATCCATTTGTCGAACTCAGGCTTTTTCGAAGCCGATAAACACACCTGCGAGTCGTCGCCAAGCAGAACGAGCAGACACCAGATCTGTTTCTGGCCACGGAATTTGCTATCTCCGCGCCGGCGTGCCCGCTTGAGATAGCTCCCTGGCAAGTCATAATGCATCCACCTCAAAGTGTGCGCCAGCATGTTCACCTGATGAACCCCCAACCCGACTTCTTCGTACAACTCCCGCAACAATGCGTCCTCGAACGACTCGTTGCGCTCGATACCGCCCTGCGGGAATTGCCAACCGTCACGGCTCGCCCGTCGCGCCCATAATACCTTGCCAAAGCAGTTCATTAGTATCATACCGATGTTGGGGCGATACCCGTCGTCCCGGCGCAGTTCTTCGTATATGCTATGCGGTAGATTGAAATTCATTACCGACATCTTACCATCCAGCTCAACGAAGATTTTTCCATGATCCGGCATTCACGGAAAATTCCGGGCGCCGCCGCGCTCAAAATTAGTTATTGTCCATGGCATTAGCGCTGTTCGATCTCGATCACACGCTGTTATCGGGAGACAGCGACCATGCGTGGGGGCTGTTTCTGGCTGAACGCACCATCGTAGAACCCGAAATATTCGAACAGCGCAGTAACTACTACATGGCAGAGTACGACGCCGGCCGGCTGGATATCCGCGAATTTCTCGATTTCCAGCTCACACCGCTGGTCGAGGAGCGCTATGAAGCGCTGGCCCAGCTGCGAGAAGAATACATTGAAGAAAAAATTCAGCCCCTGGTGACGGAGTCTGCCAGGACTCTCGTGGCGTACCACCGTGGGCAGGGAGACACTCTGGCGATCATCACCGCCACGAATAGCTTCATCACGCGGCCGATTGCGAACTTGTTCGGAATCGAGCATCTTATCGCCACCGAGCTCGAGTTCATAGACGGCGCCTTTACCGGAAAGATCATCGGCGAGCCGTGCTTCCGGGAAGGCAAAGTAGCGAAATTTAATGATTGGTTGGCGCGTTCCGGCTGTGAACCGCGAGGAAGCTGGTTCTATACCGATTCCTGGAACGATCTACCACTTCTTGAATGTGTCGATCATCCCGTGGCGGTCAACCCGGACGCGGTACTAGAATGCGAGGCCCTTCGCCGGAATTGGCCGATTCGTCGATTTTAGTACTCCTTCAAGATGATATCGTCGTCCCGTTCGTTTCGGTACAGACTGGAAGAATGCGCCCTGCGAAAATGCCCTTCGGATGCACTACCAACAAAGCGCCTCGGAATCGATCTGAAACGAGCGCGCGGCAATCGCTTTGTTGCCATCGGACACGCCCGATCAGAACCCGTCGAGCTTGAGCTTGAGATCCGTCGGGCTCGTCGCGTACTGCAAGGCGGTTTCATCCGTAATGTCGCCCTTTCGGCACAACTCGAACAGGTGCTTATCGAACGACAGCATACCCTCCACTATCGCGCCGCTTTTGACCAAGTCGGAAATTTCCTTGGCCCGCAGCGGATCCAGGATCAATTCCCGCACGCGAGGACCGACCGTCATCACCTCACAGGCCACGACGCGGCCCTTGCCGTCGGCGCGTGAAACCAGGCGCTGAGCCACTACGGCCCGCAGGTTCTGTGCGAGTTTGGTGCGGATCGTGGCCTGTGCATCCGGCGCGAAGCTTGAAATGATGCGCGCAATGGTGTCGGCAGCGCTCGGTGCGTGCAACGTCGTGAATACGAGATGACCGGTTTCCGCCGCGGTCAAAGTCGTATCGATCGAATCGGTATCACGCATTTCACCGAGGAAAATCACGTCGGGGTCTTCACGCAGGGCGGACACCATGGCATCCGGAAACGACTTCGCATCGGCGCCGATCTCCCGCTGTGAAATAATGCTGCGTTGATCGCTGAACAAGTATTCGATGGGATCTTCAATCGTAATTACGTTCTTGGCATAGTTGAAATTCATTTCATTGATCAACGAAGCAAGCGTAGTTGATTTCCCGCAGCCGGTGGCGCCGGTAAGGATCACGAGACCGCGCTCGAAGCGGGTGAACTCCTTTACCGCTGCGGGCAAACCCAGCGCTTCGGGCTTCGGAATCTGCGTTTCGATTACACGCAATGCCATGGCAGCCGAGCCACGCTGGTAATAAGCGTTCACGCGAACCCGCCCAATGTTTTTGAGACCTAACGAACCGTCCACCTGGTAATTCATGCTGAGCTGTTTTCGGTGGCCTTCGTCGAACACGATCGGGATGAGCGCCTCCATGTCCGGCACGGCGAGTACCGGAAACTCCCGCAGCGCCCTCAGAACGCCATCAACGCGGAGATAAGGATGAATCCCAACTTTGAGATGAACGTCCGAGGCCTTCCAGCGGACAGCGGTTTGTAACAACTGGGTCAAGAACCGCAAACCATCGCCATCCTTGGCGCTGGGTGGCGTAGCTCGACCTTGCGGATTCACCGGGGAAAGCGTACTCATAGGCAATATCGACCTCGGCCATAGTTTATCCTGTAGGTCCTAAAAGTTATTTTTGCGCGAGCCCTAAGTACCCTTGGGCATAAATACACACACGTTCAGCGGGATCGGAAAAGCCGATCGCCAAGGCACGCGAGCGCAGGACTGGCCCGGTCAATTCAAGCGAGCGTAACGCCGGCGAGGGGCTTTTCCGACC
>JAANXG010000039.1 GCA_018263405.1 Gammaproteobacteria bacterium | reverse complement strand
CTAAGGATGCAATACCTCCCTGTACGCTCTGGCGAAAGCCTCCGTGCTTTCGACAGCCCTGAAAGACAACCCTACCCCCACATTCTTGCACGGGGTTATTGAGAACTTACCTTAATTGCCCTATATTGATTTGCATATCGACGCGGAGAGTGGACTACAATCGTCTTAATGACAAAACTCGACCGCATAGACCTGCGAATACTGTCCGTACTTCAGAAATACGGGCGAATTACCAAGCAAAAACTGGCCAATGAGGTGAATCTGTCGGTCAGTCCCTGCTGGGTGCGCCTGAAGCGCCTGGAGGATGCGGGCATCATCGACGGGTATCATGCTGAAGTTCGGCTGGACAAGCTCGCTAATTTCACCACGGTACTTGTGGAAATTGCCTTGAAACACCATGCGGCTGAAGATTTCCAGCGGTTCGAAAATGCCATGTACGACGCACCCCACATAATCGATTGCTACGCCACCGGTGGGGGTGTGGATTACGTTTTGAAAGTGGTCGCACAGGACATCGATCACTATCAGACAGTAATCGACGGAATGCTCGAGCAGAACATCGGCATTGACCGATACTTTACCTACATCGTCACCAAGACCGTGAAGAAATCGCGATTTATCTCGATTCAACAAGTCCTGGATACCAACGAAACAACGCATGTCGAAACATGAAGCGCCTCGGCATATTGTATCCGCCGTGTGGTGCGGAGTCGGAATATTATTACTACGGAGAAGGATTGTCGGCCGAAGTGCGGATCGCCTTGATAGGTGTGCGCATATTCGGAGATAGCGATGAACATGCCCCGGAGTATTTAAACCGAACCGCCGAAATCGACAACCTGGCACTGAGTGCCCGGGCGATGAAAAAACTACAACCGGATGCCGTCGTATGGGCCTGCACCAGCGGAAGCTTCATCGGTGGATTGGAACACGCTCGCGGGCAGATCACCGCCCTCAGCTCGATCCTCGGCTGTCCGGCTACCAGCACTTCCCTGGCATTCGTCGCTGCGTTGGAACATCTCGCCATCGACAACGTATCGGTGCTGGCCAGCTATCCGGAACGAACAGCTTCCAAATTCATTTCGTTTCTGGCTCAGTGCGGTATCGATACCTGCAACTACGAGTGTCTGGCCATAAACTCGGGACCGGTCGCCGCAAACCTCGACCAGGGAAGTGTTTCCTCAATCTGCCGAGCACTGGCAGTTCCCGATGAGGCCGCGTTGTTGATACCCGACACGGCGATCCCCGCAATGCACTGGATCGCCCCGCTGGAACGCGAACTTGACCGACCGGTACTCACCGCGAATCAAGTCAGCCTCTGGGAAACCGCTCGTCTGGCAAACGTCATACCGGAGCATCCAATTCCGGGCCGGTTGTGCGTCACGTAGGAGTCCGCGGCGCTCGTCTTGTCGCCCATTAGCGGGCTTCTCCACCGGTCGTTTTACGTTGCGAAAATTTCAAGCGGGACCGACTGGTTCGCCAAGAAAAATCCCCAATACTTTCGCTGTAAACACCGCGAGTTTTTTGTTTGCGGCAACAAATAAAAAAACCTATTCATCCGCCGGGTTGATAACCTTACGCTCATACTGCGACCTCTGACGCGGACCGCGCGCTCGGGAAAACTTCCGGCCGGGTCAACGGACACCTGATTCGTTTTTTATACTGCTGCCGCACTGGATCCATGATTCAAGCTGAACGCCATCAAGCATCTGAAATGCATCTTTTCAACACCGGCTTGTTCCGCGAACAAGCCTATGTCAACGGCGAATGGATTAGTGCCGCCGGGGGCGAGTCGATCGAAGTGACCAACCCGGCGGATGGGCAGGTCATCGGGCAAGTTCCTATGCTGGGCGAGCCGGAAACCCGGGATGCGATCGACGCCGCTGCCCGCGCGTTCGTATCATGGCGGGCCCTGCTGCCGCACGAGCGCGGCGTACTCCTTGAAACCTGGTACCGCCTGCTTCTCTCGCATCGGGAAGATCTGGCCCGCATCATGACTCTGGAGCAGGGAAAGCCCCTGGCGGATTCGCGCAACGAAATCGACTACGCGTCCGGCTTTATCAAGTGGTTCGCCGAGGAAGGGCGCCGGATGAACGGTGAAACAATTGCCAGCCACTTGCCGGACCGACGCCTGTTCGTCTATCGGGAGCCCATTGGCGTCACTGCTTGCATCACACCATGGAACTTCCCTTCCGCCATGATGACGCGCAAGGCATCGGCGGCGCTGGCCGCTGGATGTACGATGGTGGCCCGGCCGGCGATCGAGACGCCCTTCTCAGCCCTGGCTCTGGCGGAACTCTCCAACCGCGCGGGTATTCCCCCCGGTGTTTTCTCGGTGGTGACGGGCAGTGGCCGCAAAATCGGGGCAGAGTTGTGTACCAATCCGCAAGTGCGGGCACTCAGCTTTACGGGTTCCACTGAAGTCGGCCGGGTACTGCTTCGACAAAGTGCCGATTCGGTGAAGAAAATGTCGATGGAATTGGGCGGACACGCCCCCTTTATCGGCTATCCCGATGTGGGTGTCGAGCGGCTCGTGGAAGGCGCGATCACGGCGAAATTCCAGACTTGCGGACAGGACTGCCTGGCCGCCAATCGAATCTATATTCACCGGGATATCTATGACGATTTTCTGGAGAAATTCTCCCGCAAGACCGGTTCGATGAAGATCGGCAACGGGTTGACGGAAGACGTCGATCTCGGACCGTTGATGAACGAAGAGGCGGTGCATAAAGCGGAACAACATATCGAAGACGCTTTGTCCAAAGGCGCGCGTCTAATGACCGGCGGGAATCGTTCCAAGAAGGGCGGACTATTTTTCGAGCCGACCGTGCTGGCCGACATCGGGCCGGATATGGCTATCTACCGCGAAGAGACATTTGGACCCGTCGCCGGTGTGACACCGTTTGACGATAACGACGACATCGCGGCAATGGCCAACGACAGCGAATACGGACTCGCCAGTTATATCTACAGCGATAATCTGTCACGCGTTCACCGTCTTTCGTCCGCGCTGGAATACGGCATGGTCGCGGTCAACTGCGTGAAAATGACCGGACCCCCGGCTCCATTTGGAGGCGTCAAACAATCCGGCCTGGGGCGTGAGGGCTCGACGCACGGATTGGATGAATACAGTGAACTGAAATACGTATGCATCCAGGTGTGAGTACCCATACACACTTTTTCAAGACCGAAACATTCAAGGTTTGACTCATGACTAAACTGAATACCGACGCGCTGCATGCGATGGATCGTGCCCATCTGTTTCACCCTTCGACCCACATGCGACAGCACGCGGATGGCGAAACCCCGAACCGAATTATCACCGGCGGCCAGGGCGTCTATATCGAGGATGCGGAAGGCAAGCGGCTCCTGGATGCCTTCGCCGGCCTGTATTGCGTCAACATCGGCTATGGACGCCAGGAAATGGCCGAGGCTATCTACGAGCAAGCCAAGAATCTGTGTTATTACCATTCCTACGTCGGGCACGGCAGCGAACCGGCCATCCTGCTGTCGGAAAAGATTATCGGCATGGCGCCGAAAGGCATGAGCCGGGTGTACTACGGCATGTCCGGTTCCGATGCCAATGAAACCCAGATCAAGCTTGTTTGGTACTACAACAACATGCTGGATCGACCCGAAAAAAAGAAGATTATCTCGCGTTGGCGCGGTTACCACGGTTCCGGCGTGATGACGGGCAGCTTGACCGGACTGGAAGTGTTCCACAAGGCTTTCGACCTGCCTCGCAACCCGATCTTGCACACCGTATGTCCGCACTACTATCGCCATGCAGAACCGGGCATGAGCGAAACGGATTTCTCGGACTGGTGCGCCAACCAGCTGGAGCGCTTGGTACTGGACGAAGGACCGGAGACCGTTGCCGCATTCATCGGCGAACCCGTCATGGGTACCGGCGGACTGATCCCGCCCCCGGAAGGATACTGGGATAAAATACAGGCGGTTCTCGATAAGTACGAAGTCCTGCTGATCGCCGACGAAGTGGTCACGGCATTCGGTCGGGTCGGCACACCGTTCGCCAGCCATCGATACAACATCCGGCCGGATTTGATCACCATCGCCAAGGGGCTGACCAGCGCCTATCTACCGCTTTCCGGCGTAATCGTGAGCGACGACGTATGGGAAGTGCTGGAAACGGGTTCGGACAAACTCGGCCCCATCGGCCATGGTTGGACCTATTCGGCACACCCGTTATGCGCCGCTTCGGGGCTGAAGAACCTTGAGATCATCGAAAACGAGAAACTGATTGAAAACACGGCGGACGTCGGTGACTACTTCCAGAAGCGTATGCATGAAACCTTCGATGACCATCCCATAGTCGGAGAGGTCCGCGGCGTGGGGCTGCTGGGAGCTCTGGAGTTCGCCAAGAGCAAAGAGCGGCTTGAGCCTTTCGATGCCGAGTTGAAAGTAGCCCCCCGCGTCGCCAATGCCGTCGCGGAACGCGGCGTCATCGCGCGCGCCATGCCACACGCCGACATCGTCGGTTACGCCCCGCCTCTGGTACTAACCCGGGAACAGGCCGACAAGATCGTGGACTCGAGCAAACAGGCGGTGGATGCAGTGGCCAAAGAAATAGGCGTTTGACCATTTCGGGCCGATTGCAACGGCCAGGAAATCGAGGTAGTTCAAAAGGCCCGGTTACCGGGCCTTTTTTCTGGGCCGCGAGAGAGATCCGGTCTCGCCAGGCCCGGTCTCGGTATGCGTGACACCGGTAGCCAGGCCGCATAGCCCTCGTTATCATGTCGCAAGCCATTTCGTAGCCGCAAAGATCGTAAGTTCAATAACCCCGTGCAAGAATGTGGGGGTAGGGTTGTCTTTCAGGGCTGTCGAAAGCACGGAGGCTTTCGCCAGAGCGTACAGGGAGGTATTGCATCCTTAGTACCCTTGGGCAT
>JAANXG010000038.1 GCA_018263405.1 Gammaproteobacteria bacterium | reverse complement strand
GTTGTCTTTCAGGGACGCTGTAGATACCTCCCTGTACGCTCTGGCGAAAGCCTCCGTGCTTTCGACAGCCCTGAAAGACAACCCTACCCCCACATTCTTGCACGGGGTTATTGAAATGAACTTACAAATAAATCGGGAAAGTGGGCCGATCTCCCGCCGCCGCAGTAGATTCATCCTAAGTCCGACAGGCTCCTAGCAGGGCTGCTATGAGGATTTTGCGATGGAGGATCGTTCAAAGATGGCCCGAAGACGGCCCGAAGACGGGATGTGAAAATGGGAAGTTATTTTTGCGCGAGCCCTAAGCACCCCTTGGCGATGGGCCTTTCCGATCCCGCTGAACGGGTACGTCATTGTGCCAAGGGGTACTAAGTTAAACGAGTATGTCCCAGCGACCCGCCAAAGTGGTATTTCTTCCCAGCGGCAAGCGCGGTGAATTCGAACCGGGCACGACGCTACTTGACGCCGCGCGGACACTGAACGTCGATTTGGACTCGGTGTGTGGTGGACGTGCGATGTGCGGCCGCTGTCAGGTTCTGTGCACCGAAGGCGAATTCGCCAAGCATGGTATCAGCTCCAAAGCAGACCATCTCAGCGGTCGGGGGGCTGTCGAAACCCGGTATGAACGTCAATACGGGCTTGCCGAAGGCAGGCGTTTGGCCTGTCAGGCGTGCCTGCTCGACGACGTCGTCATCGATGTCCCGCCGGACAGCCAGGTGCATCGGCAGGTCATTCGCAAGCAGGCGGGTCTGCTGGACCTTGAGCTGTTTCCGACGGTGCGCCTGCACTACGTCGAGGTGCCCGAACCCAATATGCACAATCCGGAAGGCGATCTGACTCGGCTGAAGCTTGCACTGGAATTCGAGTGGGGATTGACGGACCTTCGGTGCGGGGTGGAGCTGGTGCAGGATCTTCAGAAAATTCTGAGACAAGGCGAGTGGAAAGTCACGGCCGCGGTCTATGACGAGCGGGACATCATTGCCCTGTGGCCGGGATTTCACGACCAAGTCTACGGAGCGGCCATCGATGTGGGGTCCACGACGATCGCGGTGCATCTGTGCGATCTCGCCAATGGCAAGGTTTTGGCGTCATCGGGAGCAATGAACCCGCAAATCCGTTATGGCGAAGATCTGATGAGCCGGGTGTCCTACGTCATGATGAACCCGGGCGGTGACAGGGAGATGACTATGTCGGTACGCGAAACTATCGCTCGTCTGATTTCGGACGTATCCCGGGAGATCGGAGCGGACCTGCACGATGTATTGGATATGACTTTCGTGGGCAACCCGGTGATGCATCATCTGCTATTGGGAATCGATCCGGTGGAACTCGGCGGCGCGCCCTTCGCACTGGCCACCGATGAATCGGTGGCAACGTCGGCGGCTACCCTGAAACTGGATATGAACCCGGAGGCGCGGGTCTACGTGCTGCCGTGCATAGCGGGCCATGTCGGCGCCGATGCCGCCGCGATGGTGCTGTCGGCACGGCCCTACCACGACGACGCCATGACGCTGCTGGTGGATGTCGGCACCAACGCCGAGATCGTATTGGGCAACCGTGAGCAGCTGATGGCCTGTTCCAGCCCCACCGGGCCGGCATTCGAGGGCGCTCAAATCAGCGGCGGCCAGCGAGCGGCGCCGGGTGCCATCGACCGCGTCCGGATCGATCCGGGTACGCTGGAGCCGCGTGTCCGGGTGATCGGCTGCGACGAGTGGTCGGATAGCGAGGCGTTCGACAGCAGTAAAACCGGAGTCACGGGGATTTGCGGGTCTGGGATCATCGAAGTGATTGCGGAAATGTACCTGGCCGGCATCGTCAGCACCGACGGCATCATCGACGGTCAACTTGCCGCCCGGAGCGAGCGTGTATTTCCCAACGGTCGAACATATTCCTACCTGTTGTATGAGAGCGAAAACGTAAGGGTCGTCGTCACGCAGAACGATGTCCGGCAGATCCAGCTGGCCAAAGCCGCCCTTTATGCCGGGGCGAAACTGTTAATGGAGCGGATGCGCGTGGACCATGTAGACCGAATCAAGATCGCCGGCGCCTTCGGTAGTCATATCGACACCAAGCACGCGATGGTTCTGGGGTTGATTCCGGATTGCGATCTGGACAATGTGTTTTCCGTGGGCAATGCTGCCGGCGACGGCGCCCGCATGGCATTGATGGACAAGAATGCCCGGGTCGAAATCGACCGCGTCGTGAAACGCATCCAAAAAATCGAAACTGCCGTGGAACCGAGGTTCCAGGAGCATTTTATCAATGCCATGGCTATTCCGCACAAAATTGACCCGTACGCCGAGTTGCGGAAGAAGGTCAGCCTGCCGGAATCGGCGCGCTTCCAAGGCGACAACGTTCCCGATCGCCGCCGGCGTCGCAGCCGGCGGCGATCTGAACCTTGAAGCATACCGTATTCAAAGCTCCCGGATTTACTCCGCCGCCTCGTTCACGGCGTCTTCGGCGTTCTGCATGAGCTCACCGGTTTTCTCCTTCAGTTTTTCCGAAGCACTCTTGGCCGCATCCCCGATTTGTTCGGACAGGGGTTTATTAGCGAAAGGATTGCTGAATACTGGATTGCCCTTCCCTACGTTCATGCCCAGCGGAAAGGCGACAATTAACCCGATTAACAGGCCGGCGATGAAAGGTTTCATACTATACGCTCTCTTTATGCGATGGGTTTCGACCTCACATTGTAACGTGTTTCTTGTGGCGCGATTCCCCACTGTGTATCGCCGTAATTGGGGTTCATCCGTATAATCGCCGGCTCCTCAGGGCCGAAGCTATCCCGGGTACATTCTGGTTTTGGTGGCTTGTCATCGCCACCCTTGCGATCCACTCGTGGATCGCGCTAAAGAAAGGCGGTACCGGTTGAAGTTTAAACCCAGCTCCCGCGGGCCTTGAGCCACTCGGCTGATTTTTTCATCCCGCCGAAGGCGAAGACATGAATTTGTTTGATGGGCGTCTGCTCGGATTCGTTGACGTGCTCCTCGATAGGTTTGATGACTTCTTCCGGGTCGAACCCCTTGACCAACGTGCCGATCGATGCAGCGCGCTTCTTGATGAATTGAGTCGAAGCTCCGACGCCACACATCACGGCAAACCTGACCAGTGTCGTCAGCTTCGCTGGTCCGGCAACCCCCAAATGTACGGGCAGATTAATACCGGCTTCCTGCAGACCGTTGGCCCAGCGAATGAAACCGGGCGCATCGAATCCGAACTGGGTCACGATCCGCATCTCGGCGCCCGTGCGCCCGGCGAATGCCTGCTTGAGTCGTAGCGCCTCCTCCGCTGCCTGATTCGAGAAATCCGGGGACCCTTCGGGATGTCCCGCGATGCCGATCCGTTTGATGCCGTATTTGTCAAACAACCCTGTTTCCAGCATATCCATGGACGACGCAAACTCGCCCGCCGGTTTATCCAGGCCGCCGCCGATGATCAACACATCATTCACTCGGGCTTCTTCAGCGAGCATCCTGACGCGTTTTTCCAGGTCTTTTCGGGTGGTAAGGCGCCGGGACGCGAAATGAGGGACAGAGACATATCCCAGTTCATTGAGGCGCGCCGCCCCCGCGGTGATCGTTTCGGTGGTGTCCGTGCCGACGTCCGTCATGTACACCCGCACGCCCTTGGGAAAGAGCCCGGGCAGATCGTCGCTTTCCATCGCTTGTCTTGGAGTTATCTCTATCGACGCGGCAATTTTGTCAACCATCTCAGCCTCTGGTCGGATCGATGTTTATATTCGAGCATCCTCGGAGCTTATAAGGCATGTCGATAAAAGCGTCCGCTTGCAGGCCCGGTGATGCACGGTGTCATTGAGTTACTTGCTACACAATGAAAAAGTGAGACAGCAGTGCATTCAAGTACGTTCCATACGCCGGTCGTTTCGGACTGGTCGACTCATCAAGCGGCCGTCCGCTCTCCAGGGGGTGCCTGCAGCGCAGCTCGAAGGTCATCCCGCCGCTTCGTGGCTTTTTCGAGGACGGCGAATTTGATGTCTCCGAAGCCCCTTACTGTCTCCGGCCAGCTCAGCAAGTTCAGGGCCAGTTTGTGGTTTCGGGAATCCAGGCATTGGGTTACCAGATCGATATCAGCCAGGTAATCGTCAATCATCCGGCGCTCCACCCGGCGCGCGCGCGAGCAGCCGAATACGTCAAACGATGTACCCCGCAATCCGCGTAGCGCACTGAGTATTCTGAATACGCTCATCATCCCGGGACCCAAGCGTATTTTGCGCGGTCGCCCGGTTCGCGGATCGGGCCGGCTGAGAAGCGGCGGCGCCAGATTGAATTCGATCTTATAGCCGCCTTCGAAGGTTTCGGTGAGTTGATTGCGGAATTCGGTAGATGTAAACAACCGCGCCACTTCGTACTCATCCTTGTAGGCCATGACCGAGTACAGGTTGTGCGCCGCCCTCAACGCTAGCCCCTCGAAGCCCTTGGCTTTGTCGCGCTCGGCTTGTGTGACGCCCTCCACCGCCTCGCGGTATCGGTTGGCGTATGCTTGGCTTCGATAGTCGCGCAACTGATCGGTACGATGCGCGACGATTTCCTCCAGCGTACGAGGGATCTGCTTTAAGGGGGTGGTGGCGGGGTAGGCCAGGCGCCGGACTTGTTCGGGATCGAGCGCGTAGAGACGTCCCAGTCCGAATGCCCGTTGATTCATATCCACCGCCTGGCCGTTGAGCTCGATGGCTTTATGTATGGCGGCGCGATGAAGCGGGAGCCGGCCTATCTGGTAGGCACACCCCAGGAGGAACATATTGGCGCCGATGGAGTTGCCGAGCAACCGTGTCGCCAGGACTGTGGCATTGACGAACAACGCGTTCTCCGGCCCGGTGTGTTCACGGATGACTGACTTCAACTTCTCCGCTGGAAACCCCTTGTCGGGGTCGTGGGTAAAGTCCCCCGTCATCAGCTCGAATTCATTCACCACGGCCTGTGTCGTACCGGGTTGGGCACGGGTGATGGCATCGGGGCCGGCCGCGACCACCATGTCGCAGCCCAGAAGCAGGTCGGCGCCTGCCACCGGCACGTGTGTGGCCGCCACATCCGCCGGGTCGTTGGCCAGGATAATATGGCTCATGACCGCGCCGCCCTTCTGCGCCAGGCCCATCATGTCCAGCACCGAACAACCCTTTTCGGAGACATGGGCCGCCATCCCGAGTATGGCCCCGACGGTGACCACCCCGGTGCCCCCGACGCCGGTCAGGACGATATCGTAAGTGCCGTCGATCGGCGGCTGTTCCGGTTCCGGCAAGCCATCGAGTGCCTGATCGACGGCGCGGGCGTCGCTGATGCCCTGTTTCGGTGTACCGCCGTATACCGTTACGAAGCTGGGGCAGAAACCCTTCAGGCAGGAGAAATCCTTGTTGCACGCCGATTGGTCGATTTCCCGTTTGCGGCCGAATGCCGTGTCCTTGGGCAGGATGGCAACGCAGTTGGATTGCACGCCGCAGTCGCCGCACCCTTCGCACACTCGGTCGTAAATGAATACACGCTTAGCGGGGTCCGGATAGGTACCGCGTTTACGTCGCCGGCGTTTTTCCGCGGCGCAAGTCTGTTCGTAGACAATCACCGTGGTGCCCGGTGTTTCCCTGAACGACCGTTGTACGTCGTTCAATACGTCCCGGTGATGCACGGCCACCTCCGGCGCCAGGTCGTCCTGCCGGTACTTGTCGGGTTCGTCGCTGATCAGGGCAATGCGCTTGGCCCCTTCGCCGTAAACCTGCCAGGTAACCTGCTCGGGGGACAACGGCCCGTCCACCGGTTGGCCACCGGTCATGGCCACGGCATCGTTATACAGAATCTTGAACGTAATATTGGTGCCCGCGGCAATGGCGGCGCGTATGGCGAGCAGTCCGGAGTGATAATAGGTGCCGTCGCCGATGTTCTGAAACATGTGGGGACGGGTGCTGAACGGCGCCTGGCCGACCCAGCTTACGCCTTCGCCGCCCATATGAGTGGACCGGGCGGTGTCGCGGTCCATCCATTGCGCCATGTAGTGGCAGCCGATGCCCGCCAGTGCCTTGCTGCCTTCCGGTACGAGCGTCGAAGTGTTATGGGGACAGCCGGAGCAGAAGTAAGGCGTGCGAATCATGGGGGCGACGTGACCGGCCGGCGCCGCCTCCAGCCGTTCGACGAAGCGACCCAGCCGGTCCTCGAGTGCAACGTCGGTTCGAAGCCCCAGGATTTGCCGACCCAGTTCGCGGGCAATCTGGTTGGACTCAAGGCGCCCCGCGGAGGGAAAGAGCTGCGTGTCATTCAGGTCGTGTTTGCCGACTACTTGGGGTCTGTTGGCCTCATTGAACAGAATGCTTTTCAGTTGGTCTTCCACGATACCGCTTTTTTCCTCTACCACCACGACGCGCTCGAGGCCGCGGCAGAATCGACGGATACCCGACGGTTCCAGGGGATAGGTCATGGCGACCTTGTATAGGCGGATACCGAGACGCTTTGCTTCCCGTTCGTCGATACCGAGTTCGCGTAAGGCCTGCCTGACATCGAGGTAGGACTTGCCGGCAGTGACAATACCGATGCATGCGTCTTCGGCATCAAGGATCACGCGGTCCAGGCCGTTGGCCCGAGTGAAGGCCTGGGCGGCGCGGTGCTTGTATGCGTGCAGACGGCGCTCCTGTTCCCGGGGCGTGTCCGGCCAGCGGATATTCAGGCCGCCGTCGGGCGGCTCGAAATTGGGCGGCAGCGCGATATGGACGCGGCCCGGCGAGATATCGATGGAAGCGGTGGCTTCCACGGTGTCGTGGACGCATTTTAATCCCACCCAGCATCCGCTGTAACGGGATAGTGCCCAGCCGTACAAACCAAAATCCGCGATGTCTTGGACGCCTGCCGGGCTCAACACCGGAATCATCGCGTCCATCATGGCCGGTTCGCTCTGGTGACATGTCGTGGAGGATTCACAGGCGTGATCGTCGCCCATCACAACCAATACGCCGCCCAGAGGCGAGGTCCCCGCCAGGTTGGCGTGACGCAGGGCGTCGCCGGAGCGGTCCACTCCCGGTCCTTTTCCGTACCACATACCGAAGACGCCGTCGAAGCGACCCTCACCGTCGAGCTCCGCCTGCTGGCTTCCCCACAGGGCCGTGGCCGCCAAGTCCTCGTTAACCGCCGGCGAAAAAGTAATATGGTGAGCGTCGAGATGCTCCCGCGCCTGCTGCAACTGCAGGTCGAGGGCGCCAAGAGGCGAGCCGCGGTAACCCGTGATATATCCTCCCGTGCGATGGCCGGCCGCGAGGTCGCGCTGGTGCTGGAGCATCGGCAGCCGCACCAAGGTCTGGATACCGGTGACAAAGATCCGACCGTCCTCGACGGTATACTTGTCGTCGATCCGGACGTCTTTGAGAAAACCGGTCACGGTGTCTCCTTCGCTGCCTCGGCTCGAAAGCGGGGGTTGGCCACGGCGAGTTTTTGCGCCACGTGGCGGCGCAGGTTCCGCAACAGCCCGGGGTCGGTGACGGCGGACTCGTCCCCCTGCCGTACCCATTCCTTGAAAGGCATATCAATTTCCGGGGCGCGAACGGGAACGGGCTCCTCGGCCCGCATGGCCCGTGCCGCAATGCCCATGGCGTTCATGGCCATTAAAATCGTGTAGGCGTGGTATGCGTCCGACTCTCGCAGCATGGTCTTGAGCGCCTCACGCGCCGTCGACAGCAGTTCGTCCGGCGCCGGTGCATTACTCGGTTTATTCATCTTAGGCGACTAAGAAGTGCGCGGGCACCAGCAAAAAAACGATTTCGCCAGCCGCGCATCCAAAATTCGACCTTCAATAACGCTGTTAACTGATCGGTGTGTTGTGTTCGAGCGGATTTCAAGCTAAGGAGATAGGGGGTTCTATTTGTGGCACAATCCCACGTGAACCGACTTTTTACGCGAGCCCTTAGGCGGTTTTCTTTCCGGATTCGGCTTCTTTATGACGATGTCTGTGATTGCCGTGCTTGTCTTCAAACAGCCTTGTGTTCGAGTTCAAAAATTCTCCATGCAGGGCGACCGTATCGCGCACGCAGATATCATCAAAATGTTCATCAAGCCATGACGCCATAGTCTCGCGACCCCTATCGCGGAGCATGGTCAGAAAATCCCAGTCGGAATCGAATTTGCTGGCAACAGATAAATCGCACAAAGCTTCATCGGCGCGAACCGAATGGACCAGCACATCCTTGAAATCATGCTTATGCTCGTCTTTGAGTATATCATGTTCAACCAGTTTCTTAACGAAGGCGATAGCCCGCATTTCTTTTAAGAGGGAGGAATTGAAGCTGATCTCATTGAGGCGGTTCATGATCTCCGGCGCGGTTGTCGGGGTTTCAGGACGTTCCATTGGATTGATATGGACAATTACCACATCGCGACTATCTGTTTTTCCACTAAAGGCGTGAGCACATAACCGGGGCAAATCGCGTTGACGGTGATGTTGTCCTGTGCCACTTCCAGGGCAATGGTTTTGACAAAGCCCAAAATGCCGTGCTTGGCTGTCACATAGGCACTCTTGAAAGGCGAAGCGACAAGGCCGTGCGCCGAGGCGATATTTATAATACGCCCCCAGCCTTGTTTCTTCATATGGGGGATAGCAGCGCGTACCGTATGAAAGCTTGATGACATGTTAATCGCAACAATGGCGTCCCATTTTTCCGGCGGGAACTCTTCAACCGGCGCGACATAATTGTATGCCTGCATTATTGAGTACCATATCAACAGAACCGAATTCTTTCACCGTATCTTCAATCATTGCCGTAATTTCATGCGGCTTGGTCATGTCTGCGCCGTTATAAACAGTCCGGACACCCGTTTCCTCCAGTGCGGCGCGTTCCTTTTCAATTTCGCCTTCATCACCAAATCCGTTCATGACGATATTAATTCCTTGTGTTGCAAAACCTTGCGCGATGCCTAAACCAATTCCGCTTGTTGAACCGGTAATGATTGCTGTTTTGCCTTTGAATGACATGTTGATTTTCCTTTTTACGAGTTTTGATTTGTCTGTAGATTGTCGGCATTAACGTGAAAACTCCAAGCAGTGCCAAAGCAATCAGCGTTTGTAGTACGGTCAGATCGCTTAAAGACTCAATCGTTCCCGGTCCCCGCTCGATATTGGCAGAGACAAAGGTGTCGGAGGTGATACCGATACCAGGGTGATACCGATAAAAGTTGTTATCACGGATAAGAGAGAGAGGATAAACCCTATGTCTTGTAGTGAAAAGGCCCTTCCGGGGGAAACACCGTATCGCAACGGCACGACCCATGTCATCCTGGAGCCGCTGAACAAATGCGGCGGGAACGTATTTAAACGGCCAAAGGCCGGTCCCGTAGGAGTGGAGGGCGGGGTGCCCGGAATAATTCGTCGCCCGCTACGCATCCAAAATTCGACCTTCAATAACGCTGTTAACCTGGCCGGCGTGTTGTGTTCGAGCGTATTTCAAGCTAGTGCACCCCGTCACTGATATTGTAACGTTCAGCGGCCCGGAAAGCGGTGAGCCGCAAGGCCTGTCTCGCCGGGAATGGTGCGCCCTTCTCAACAGACATAACGCCGCGGATGATCGCTTTCCGGGCCGCCCGAAGGGAGCGCGCCTGAGCCACCATTGGGGCGTTGCACTCCTGGTAAAGGACTGGGCCATTCACTGCGGATCGCGCCTTCCACTGGCGGCTCCGGCACGCTCTGAATGTTGCAATATCAGTGACGGGGTACACTAGGGAGATGGGGGCCATACTTCTATTCGTACTGCCGGGGCATTGACCCCATGACCGAACACATCCACTACTACGTCGACCAACTCCTGCTGGAACGAGGCGAGTACCTGCCCTTGGAGCTCCTGCTGCGGGAGGGATGCCTGGCTTTCGCCGATTACGAGGCCTGGCGTAATGGCGAGCTGGATTTTCTCGATCGGGCATTGTTCGGCGACCCCGAACGTATTCGGCAACAACTGCTGGAAGCGGAAGACTACTTGCAGCGCCGCGGCTGGCAGGCGGAATCCATCGCCTATACGACCTGGTCAGATGTTGATCCGCCGACCGCCGTGCAAGCGGCGTCGGCGCCGCTGAGATTCAGCGCGAACGAGGCCTTCGAGCGCTGTTTTCTCCGGCGCTATCGTAAGCCGCGAGACCAGCCGCAGATGGACCTGTTCACGGACGCACCGGCCACCAACCTAGCCAATGCCATCGTCCTGGCGCTGGCGGAGCGGAACCCGGTTGAGGCTCGCCATGGTCTGGAACGGCTTTACGACACCGCTCCGGACCATGCCCGTTTGGGGGAATTGGAGCGTCTGGTGAAAGCGGTAGAAGTCCTGGACACGCCGGTGGACGATGTCGCCGACGAGCTGCGGAACCTGCAGCAATGGCTGACGCCGTTGGCTGAAAGCCTGCTGGGTAAAAACAGCCGCAACCTACTAATCCCGTTGTGGCGGCGTTTGTCCGCCGCCCTACACGGGCGATCCTACCGGGCATCGCATCCCGATCTGCACCTGAGTTATACGGCCAACCGCGCGATGGACTGGGGCACGGTCCGCCGGGCGGTAGAGCGCGAAGCCGATTGGCGGGCCGACTCCGTGTTGTTGCGCCGCCATGCTCAGGCCTGCGATCACCTGCACCAGCGGGCTGCGGCGCTGCAAAGCTGGTTCGAGCTGTGCTGGCGATTTCCCGAGCAAAGCGATGCGCTCGAAACCAGCGGCGACCAGGAACTGGGCCGGCAGTGGGTAAGTTTCCTGGAACTGGATCCGGAGCTGCCGACCCAGTCATTCCCGGCGTGGCTGTTGTTGAACAAACCCGGGTTGACCCGGATATTGCCCAAGCCCGCCGGCAGTGGGATGGTGTGTCCCGCGAGTTACCGGACCGTGGACCGGATACAGCGCGACCATGTCCGCACCCAAGTGGAACGTGGCAACGAGAACACGAAGGCCGGGCAAGAGCGAGCCATGGCCTTGCGCGCCCGTCTCAAGCGGCAGGAACCCGTGTTGTTCCGGTATTTTCTCGACAGCGTCGGCCCGACAGCATGAAACGTATCCCTGCATAACCCGGCGCGGCACTCGCTTCCAAGTTCCGGGGACACGGTAGTTAATTCGGTTGATCCGCAGCGGATTCACGGAGAACGGATTCAAGAGCCTCGCGCGGTCACCAGGAGCGGGTTAATCGGCCGATGCATGGATGGATCGTTCGATGCTGTGGATCAGGTTCAGCTCCATTTCCGGGACCAGGTAGCCGGTGAGCGCGAGTTCCAGCGACGATTCCCGCCCGGATAAGTGTCGGTCGGTCTGTTGCAGAGCGATCACGGCCCAGCGGGCTTCGGCCATGATCTGCCAGTAGACAAGTTCATCGCGGTCGACGCGCCGGCCGGAGGCCTGCTCATAAGCACGCACAAAGTCCTCTTTTTCGCCGATGCCGCCGGCTGTGAAACCATCCGCGCCGAAGCGCCAACACCGCGCACAGTACCAGCCGAGATCCTCGACCGGGTTACTGTAGCCGGCGAATTCCCAGTCGAGAATACCGCTCACTCGGTCGCCGGCGATCATAATGTTGCCGGTTCTGAAATCGCCATGGCACAGGGCTGTTTCCTCGCGGGAGGGAGCGTTCAGCTCCAGCCAGCGCAGTCCCCATTCCAGAACCGGTTGCGGGTCGGATAGCTCGTCCAGATAGGTACGGTATCGATCGATACGTTCGATGGATGACGACGCCCGGCGTGATTGAAGAAAGGACAACCCGGCGTTCTCGGGGTCGATGGCATGCAAGCGCGCCAGTTCTCCGCCGAGTACCTCCACGATCGCGCGTCGTTGCGCTTTTGTCCAATTGGTTTGAACCAGGCGACGGCCGTCGGCCGTTCCCGGTACCTTTGCCATAACGTAGAAGGGCCGGCCGATGGCGGTTGAATCGGTGCATAGCCACAAAGGCTTCGGAACGGTAAGGCCCGCTTCAAAAGCCGCGGTCAATAATAGGAATTCTTTCTCGCGCGAATGGCTCATCTGTAGGCCGGAAGGTGAATCGGTGCGCAGTACCCACTCGCGAAACCCGCGCCACGGGCCGTCATGGATCTCTATATCCAGAGCGTAGTTTTGCTGGATGGCGCCGCCGTCTATCCGGTTGTACGTCAACGAAATCCGCTTGGATTCGGTTCCTTGCTTGATGAAATCAGTCAGTCCGTCGAGTTCTAATCCCATGACCAAAAACTATTTGGGTCGTTAATGAGATTCTTGGACAGCACCATTTTGTGAACTTCCGAGGCACCGTCCACGAGTCTTGCTTGTCGGGCGTAGCGGTAGATCCACTCCAGCACTGTGTCCTTGGAATAGCCTTTGGCGCCGCAGAGTTGGATAGCGGTATCTACCGCCCTCTGCAGCGCATCGGCCACGGCCACTTTGGCCATGGAGATTTCCTTGCGTGCGAAGTTACCCTGATCCAGTTTCCAGGCAGCGTGCAGCGTCAGCAAGCGACCGGTCTGCACCGCCATCGCCGCTTCGCCGAGCATCCATTGCACGCCTTCGTGTTCCGCCAACGTCGAGCCGAATGCCTCGCGCTCGCCGACATATTCGCCGGCAATTTCCAGGCAGCGGCGTGCCAGACCCAGCCAGCGCATACAATGGGTAAGGCGCGCCGAACCGAGCCGGATCTGGGTCACTTTTAAACCGTCACCGATTTCCATCAAACGGTTGCTGTCGGGGATACGCAGGCCGTTGAATTCGAGTTCGCAGTGGCCGCCGTGCTCTTCCGGTCCCATGATCGGAATTCGGCGTACGATTTCCCAGCCCGGGTCGTCGCGGTGGAACAAAAACGCGGTTAGCCCTTTGCGCCGGTCATTCGAGGTCCGTGCCACCAGAATGAAATGCCGGGCGATGCCGGCGCCGGTAATGAACCATTTATGCCCGTGGACGATCCAGTGATCGTTATCCCGGGACGCCGTTGTGCGCATCATCCCGGCGGGGTCAGAGCCGGACCCGGGATGGGGTTCGGTCATGACGAATGCCGAGCGAACCATTCCTTCGGCAATTGGTTTTAGCCAACGCTCCTGTTGGGCCTCGGTGGCCGCTTTCTCCAGCAGCATCATATTGCCGTCGTCCGGCGCCGCGCTGTTGAACACGACCGGACCGAAGATGGAACGGTTCATTTCCTCGTAGCAGATCGCCAAGGCGGCTTTGCCCAAACCCCGGCCACCCAGGCGCTCGGGCAGCTGCAGGCACCACAACCCTTCGGACTTGGCCTTGTCCCGCAAGTCGTTGAGCCGGGATTCGGCGATGTTGCCACCTTCATCCAGGGCGTCCGGATTCTGTTCAAGCGGGATAACGCGGTTGTCGACAAACGCATGGATCTGGGTGCGCAGGTCTTCGACGAATGGATCGAGCTGAAAGTCCATGGCTTACAACGTGGAGCAAAGATGACCGCCATCCACCACTAGGGTGCTGCCGCTCATGTAGCTGGAAGCATCGCTTGCCAGCAGTAGCAGTGCACCGTCGAGTTCTGCCAAGGAGCCGGCCCGGCGTTGCGGGATACGTTTCAGCATAGCTTGTCCGGGACCGCTTTGCAGAAAATCCCGATTCATTTCGGTGTCGAAGTAGCCCGGGGCGATGGAGTTGACGCGAATGCCGTGGGGTGACCATTCCAGGGCCAGGGACCGGGTCAGGTGTTCCAGCGCCGCCTTGGAAGCACAGTAGGGGGCCACGCCTTTGGCCACCCGACGGCCCAGAATCGAAGTGATATTGATAATCGAACCCCCCGTCCGCCGGGCGATGGCGCGCCGTGCGAAACCCCGGGACATTAACCACGCCCCCTTTAGGTTGGTATCGATCAGCCGGTCCCAGTCGTTTTCGCTGATGTCGACGGCCGGTGCGACTAGTGCTACGCCGGAATTGTTGATCAGAATATCCACACCGCCGGATTGTACCTCGGCGCTGTCATAGGCCGATTCCACGCCGGCTGCGTCCGTAACGTCCAGTGGCAGCACACATGCCGTTCCGCCCGTCGAGCGGATTTCCTCTTGCAGTTGTTGGAGACGCTCCAAGCGCCGCGCCGCGAGTACCGTCCGGGCGCCGGCGGCTGCCACGGTTCGCGCGAAATGACTGCCCAGGCCGCTCGAGGCACCGGTAATCAATACGGTCTTGCCATTGAGTGCAAATCTTTCGAGCTCGTTGTTCAACTTTGTTCCACTACCGCGGGGCAAGGTATAGTCCGCCACTATTCTACGCGACGTACTCGTCATTCTCGAAAATGAACCAAAACTGGGACTCAAGATGAACGTGAAACGCATTAAAACGGGTCGGCGCATGAGCCAGGCAGTGATCCATGCCGGGTTAGTCTACCCCGCCGGGCAGGTTGCCGCGGACGGGGGAGTCCGTGACCCGGCAAACCCGCAATATTGTGAGACGTATCGAGGGACTGCTGTTTAACCCATGGACGCACTCGTGATCGGCGCGGGCCTGGCGGGGGTGACCGCGGCCTGGGAACTCTCGCAGTCGGGTCACACGGTCACTGTTTTGGACCGCCAGCCCGAGGCAGCCGCAGAGACAAGCTATGCCAACGCGGGCTTGATAGCAACCGGGCACGCCATGCCCTGGGCATCACCGAAGGTGCCCGGCATACTGCTCAAGTCCTTGTTTACCGCCGATCAGGCGTATCGCCTGAGGCCCCGGCTGGATTGGCACATGATGTGTTGGGGTCTGAGCTTTCTCCGCCAGTGTACCAATCGGCGCGCGGCCGAAAACACTGCCCACGCATACCGGTTGTGCCGGTACGCGCAGTCGCGTCTGCACCAGGTGACCGAACAAGCAAGGTTGAATTACGACTCGCGGCGTGGCGGCCTGTTGTATGTCTTTCGGAGCGATTCCGCTCTGCGGGAGGGGGTAAAACACAGGGAAATCATAAAGGACATGGGCCACGAGATTCGCGTACTGACCGTGGATGAAGTCGTAGAACGGGAACCGGCTTTTGCTCAGTCGACCGGTCAGATCGCCGGTGCCGTGTATTGCCCGACGGACGAAAGCGGGGATGCCAGACTGTTTTCGTTGCAGCTGGCCGAAGCGTGCAGGAAGCAGGGGGTTCGGTTTGTGTTTGACTGCGCGGTTGATCGGTTGGTGGTGGAAAATAACCGGGTCAAATGTCTGAGCACGGCATCGGGCGAGCGCGACGCCGACATCTATGTGCTCGCGTCGGGCGTCGAGGCGCCACGGCTGACGCGGCCTATCGGCATCGATCTGCCGATTTATCCGGTCAAGGGTTATTCGGTCACATTCCCGGTGGGGCAGGACCACCACGCGCCCTCGATCGGAGGCGTGGACGAGGATCGTTTGATCGCGTTCAGCCGGCTCGGCGACCGGTTGCGGGTAACTTCGACCGCCGAAATCGCCGGATACGATGTATCGTATAAACCTGCCGACTTCGATCACATGATCGAAGTATTTTCCGCCTTGATGCCCGATGCGGCAGACTATGGCCGTCCGGAATACTGGAGTTGCCTGCGGCCGATGACCCCCAATGGTCGTCCGTTCGTCGGCTCGAGCCGGTATGACAATCTGTACTTGAATGTGGGACATGGCAACATGGGCTGGACGATGGCCTGCGGGACGGCGCGGCTGCTGGCCGATGCGATCGATGGGAAAGATGCCGAATTGCCCATGCAGGCGCCGATCCTGCGCTGAATCGAGGTCAAGAACATGGTCACTCAAGCCGATGCTGTAGCCGCCGAAGTCAACTTGAAACACCTTTCCTTCGAAGCGGACGAAGGGATTGGTCCCCGCGCCAACATTGGACTCGTGGTGCTGTCCAGCGATCAGACTATCGAGTACGAGTACCGGCTTCTTATGAATCTCCCGGGTGTCGCCGTTTATCAAAGCCGGCTTACCAACTCCAACGACATATCCCGGGAAAACCTGCGGGCCATGGAGGCGCGTATTACCGCCGCCACCGACCTGTTACTGCCGGGGATGCGCATGGATGTTATCGGCTACGGTTGTACTTCCGCCACGATGGAAATCGGGGAACAGCGGGTAATGGATCTGATGAAAGCGGCGCGTCCCGACAGTCGATGCACAACCCCTATTACAGCCGCCCGTGCGGCATTCGGTGAGCTCGGTATGAAGGCGATCGCTCTTTTGACGCCCTATACCGACGACATTAATAACCACATACGGGACTATATCGAAGACACCGGCATTAAGGTGCCTGTCATGGGATCGTTCAATGTAGAAGACGACAGAAAGGCCTGTCGCATAACGCCCGGATCTATTCAGGATGCCGCCATTGATCTTGGACGTCACGAACAAGTGGACGGTGTCTTCGTGTCCTGTACCAGTTTGAGGGTAGCCGAGGTAATCGACGATATCGAAAAGACGCTGGGCAAGCCGGCCACTGCCAGCAATCATGCCATGGCCTGGCACAGCCTGCGCCTGGCGGGAATCGAAGAGCGGCGGCACGAATACGGTCGCCTTTATCGTCTTTGAAGTCCCCGATAAACTGTTGTATCTTGAGGTCTCGGCGTTGCCTGCACGGCGCGGGGTGCCAGCAGCAGCCAGAACATCCAGCATGCCGGGCCGAACGGCAGGTAGCCGAGGTAACCCGCGAGCGGCATTTCGAACAACTTGAACCGGTCTACCCAGGGTACTTGGTAGGTCCACTTCGGTAGCGCGTAGATGTTCCACAATTCCCAGAAAAAGCCGCATATCAGAGCGGCCACGGCCAGTGTAACGATCGGCCCCCAATCCCCGCGCAGCAGGTGGCCTACTCCGGTGTTTATCCCCGCCTGTTCCAGAAGGCCGGCGAGGATGAGCAGGGGGGCAACCCAGATTAAGGCGAATAACGTGATCGGAAACCAGGGCATTACCGTCAAGCCCAGTGACCCCGCCGCCACCAACCCCCACCATACGCCACGGCGCGGGACCGATTCGGCGTATCCCGGTTCGGTCCGAACGAAACGGTCATGGAAATAATCGAAGGTGCCAAGCAGTGCCGCTGTGGTGAGAACCGCCGGGATGACCGTAGCGAATGCGAGAGTGGATCCCAACACGTAGCGAAGCGAAGAGAAGTGGTCGATGCCGAGATACACCCAGTTCTGTATAAACCGGTTGAGTAATTCGAAATACCACCAGGTCAAAGCCGATGCTGGAAACCAGGCCAGCCACTCGACGGTGTGTCGGGACATCGGACTCGTGCCGGCGCGGCGATAGGTGAGAGCGTCCACGGTTAGGATGTAGCCGAGCCAAAGCGGAAAGAAGGTATGATCGATGGCGGAGCCGAGCCAGTCCGGACGCGTCCAAGCCGCCGGCCAGCTCGCGGCGATTAAGGCAATCCCAACCCAACCCCAGGCAGGAAAACGATGTCCGTGAGTCGGCGGGGCCGTCCAGTCAAACGGAGTGAAGTCGGACCGGCTTTGCCCGTTGAAACCAAAGACCCGCGGCGCCCACAAGAAGAAAAGAGCGACAAACAGAAGTACCGTGAAGAACGAATACAACGGTACCGAGAACTTTGGCGGGTCAATGTAAACTGTTTTGGGCGGAAGCTCGAAAAACCCCTCGGGGAAGCCCACTGCCCACCCCGTTACCAGTGGCAACCCAACCAACAACAGGGCGGCGATCAACCGGATCGTGCGCAAATTCATGACGTGGTCCCGAGCAAGTCCAAGTTCAATCCCCTCTGTGGAATAAGTTTCATATCTCGTCGACCGTACCGGATTGTTCGATCCGGCCGGCGGTGCCGCGCAGGATATTGCCGGCAAGAATGTATGCAACCCCACGGCCATACATTCGGCGACGGGAGGGCGCTTGATGGTGGCCGGTCGCCCGGGTTTTTTTGAACGTCAACTAATTCGGCGAAGTCGCCCGTCTGCGGTCTTCGCGTGGAGGTATGCCGAAAATCAATCTGTAGCATTTGCTGAAGTGAGGGGCGGAGATAAAGCCGCAGGCCAGGGCGATGTCCACCACCGGCATGCTGGTTTGCAGCAGCAGTTGCCGGGCCCGTTCCAAGCGTAGCTGAAGATAGTAGCGCGTCGGTACACAGCTCAGATAAGACTTGAACAGGCGCTCCAACTGCCGGCGCGACAAGCCGATGTGCCGCGACAGTTCGTCCAGGGCCATGGGCTCCTCTATGTTGGCTTCCATCAACGAGACCGCCTCCAGTAGTTTGGGTTGGCCGGTACCAAGACGATGACGAAGGGGGATGCGCTGGCGGTCGTTTTTGTCCCGTATACGGTCGCAGATCAACTGTTCGGATATAGCCGCCGACAACTCTGCGCCCTGTTGTTGCCGAATGAGGTGCAACATCATATCCAACGACGCGACACCGCCCGCGCAGGTATACCGGTCGCGGTCGACTTCGAACAACTCCTGCGATACAACCAGGTTGGGATGGGTTTCCCGCAGTGTGGCGTTATACTCCCAGTGGATCGTACAACGGTAGCCCGCCAGAAGTTGTGCTTCGGCCAGGATGAAGGTGCCGGTGCATAGGGCGCCGATAGGGCTGTATTGTTTTGCTGCTTTTTTTAACCACGCCTGCAATGCCGGCGTATTGGCGTGCAGGACGTCAATTCCGGCGCAGATCAGTAGGGCCCCCGGCGGAATTCGATCATAAATCGTGAAATTTCCGGGCAGGCTGACGCCACTACTGGATGGCGTCGGATCGCTGTCGAGGGAAATAATGTTCCAGTTGTAGAGTTCCCGGCCCGATAGCGTATTCGCCATCCGAAGTGGTTCTACCGCGGAGGAGTAGGCCAACAAGGTGAAATTCGGAACCAAAAGGAAATTGAATACCTTGGGTAACGAATTTTCTGAGGAACCGGACATAATTGGTAGCGTGCCTCACTTTGCAGCGCACAAACGGTGCGCGACCGATTCCCGCCGAAACGAGCGAAAACGCAAATCGTCTGCAATATAGGAGGAAATATCCGGTGACGCAATTAGAAAACGGCCCGGATGCTTCGATTCCGGGCCGTTGCCGTGCCGCCAATTCGAATCTTGGGCCCGGCTTATTCGCCGCGGTCCGGCAATTGCGACTTTCTTTTCGAGATGTATGCCTGCAGTGCTTCGTCAACGGCGGCGTCCAGCTTCGGTTCCTGGTATTCGGCGAGCCATTTCTTGTACAACTTGTTGGCCCGTCGAGCGGCATCGAGACCGCCTGTGGATTCCCACTGTTCGAAGCTGTTGTTGTCGGCGGTACTGGAGCGATAGAACGCGGACTGGAAGTTCGCTTGGGTGTGGGCGCAGCCCAGAAAATGCTGCCCCGGACCGACTTCGCGGATTGCGTCCAGTGCCTGACCGTTGTCGGACAAGTCCACGCCGTTGCACAGCGCTTGGATCATCCCGGCCTGGTCGGCATCCAGCACGAATTTTTCGTAGCCCATCGCCAGGCCTCCTTCCAGCCAGCCGGTGGTGTGCAGCATGAAATTCACGCCGGCATTGACCGCGGCGTTGAGCGTGTTGGCCGATTCGTAGCCGGCCTGCGCGTCCGCAATCTTGGAGGCCGACAAGCCGCCGCCGCTGCGGAAAGGTACCCCCAGACGCCGGGCAAGCGCCGCGGCCACGTTGATCACCAGCGCCGGCTCCGGGGTTCCGAACGTGGGGGCGCCGGATTGCATGGAAATGGAGCTGGAGAATGTCCCGAACACGACCGGAGCGCCGGGTCGCACCAGTTGTACAAATGCCATGCCGGCCATGGCTTCGGACAGGATCTGGGCCGCCGTCCCGGCGACGGTCACGGGCGACATGGCGCCGGACAGAATAAACGGCGAGATGACGGTGCCCTGATTGGCGCGCGCATAAACCTTGGCGGCCCCCAGCATGGTCGCATCGAAGGTCAAGGGCGAATTGGCGTTGATTAGGCTGACTACGCAAGTGCGTTCTTCGCCGGTTTCGGGGTCCGCGAAGCTATCGCCGAAGAGGATCCTGGCCATTGCCATCGTGTCCTCCGCGCGCTCCGGGGCCGTGACCGAGCCCATGAAGCATTTGTCGCTGTAGCGCATATGGCTATGGAGCATGTCCAGATGCCGTTTCGGTATGGGTATATCCACGGGCTCACACAGGGTGCCGCCGGAATGGTGAAGCGCCGGTGCCATATAAGCAAGCTTGACGAAATTCTGGAAATCCTCGAGCCTCGCGTAGCGGCGGCCTTCGTCCAGATTGCGAATAAACGGCGGACCGTAGCCGGGGACGAGCACAAGGTTGTCGCCCCCGATCCGGACGCTGTTGGCAGGGTTTCTCGCGTGCTGGGTAAATTCTACAGGCGCCGATGCCTGGATAATCGAGCGGCACATTCCTTTGGGGAAACGCACCCGTTCACCTTGTACATCCGCACCGTGCTCCTTCCATAATGCTAAAGCTTCGGCGTCGTCTCGAAACTCAATGCCGATCTCTTGAAGGATCGTATCGGCGTTGGCTTCGATAACCGACAAGCCATCGTCGTCCAGTATCTGATAGACGGGGATACGCCTCTTAATGTAGGCGGTACGGGCGGGTGCAATCTCGCTGCGCAGGCGTTGACGAGCCTCGCGGCCGCCGCCTCGTCGTCTTGTTGTAGTGTCGGTCATATCGGGGTTCCGGCTTTCGGCTGTAGATGACGGGGCCGGTCAGACTCATATCGGTCCCGCGCTTTACGGTGCGAATCATTGAAGATTCCCTTTGGACTTTCAGCGCGACTCGCGACCGCCATGTTCTTACCTGCGCCATACCCGTGACGCAATTTCATCATACGCAGTCGCAAACGCGTTGTAGCGGGTTTTTGACCGAAGCTACACTGCCGCGCTTTTATCGATGCTTGGCCGATTATGGGTCGACCGGTCCGATCCGGTCGGCCTTGTCGGTGGCGGTCCTCATTATGAGACGATCTGGTAGAATCCACAGGCTGTGACAACATGCACCCTAAGTACCCCTTGGCACAATTACGCACTGAACGCGTGCGTAATTGTGCCAAGGGGTACTAACTATAACCGGAAAGCAGAGTGAGCATGAAAATCCTCGTAGGTGTGAAACGAGTGCTGGATCCCTATGTCCGCGCTTACGTGAAACCCGATGGCTCCGGTGTGGATCTTTCCAACGCCAAGATGTCCATGAATCCTTTCGACGAGGTCGCCGTGGAACAGGCCGTGCGCCTGAAGGAAGCGGGTGCCGCCGAAGAAATTATCGCTGTGTCGATCGGCCCGGCGAAGTCCGAAGAAACCATTCGCACCGCCTTGGCCATGGGTGCCGACCGGGGCGTTCTGGTGGAAGGTGAACGAAACCTCGAACCCTTGGCGGTCGCGAAGATCCTGAAGCAAATCGTTGAGGAAGAATCTGCGCAGCTCGTGTTGTTGGGCAAGCAGGCCATCGACGACGACTGCAACCAGGCCGGCCAGAGCCTGGCAGCTTTGCTGAACTGGCCCCAGGGCACGTTTGCGTCCGGCGTTGAACTGGAAGGCGAAACGACCAAGGTGGTTCGCGAGATCGACGGTGGCCTGGAGACCGTCGAGCTGGATCTGCCCGCCATCGTTTCCGTTGATCTTCGTTTGAATGAGCCGCGGCATGCTTCACTGCCCAATATTATGAAGGCGAAGAAAAAGCCGGTGGAAAAAAAAGCCGCGGGCGATCTGGGCCTTGACCTGGAACCGAGGATGAAAATATTAAATGTCAGCGAACCGCCGCCCCGTGCCGAAGGCGTACGGGTCGGCAGTGTCGCAGAGCTGGTCGAAAAATTGAAAAACGAGGCAAAGGTAATCTGATGGCGGTCCTGGTAGTTTCCGAACACAACAATTCCGAATTACTCGAGGTAGCCCTCCACGCGGTGACCGCCGCTTCACGGATGGGCGGGCCGGTCGAAATGCTGGTAGCCGGCTCCGGTTGCGCGGGTGTTGCCGATACTTGTGCGAGGGTAGGCGGTGTCGAACGCGTCCTGCTGGCGGATGCCCCCGAGTATGAACACCATATGCCCGAGAACATCGCGCCGTTGATTGTCGGGCTCGCCGAGGGATACAGTCATGTCGTTGCCGCCGCCACTACGTACGGCAAAAACGTGATGCCCCGCGTCAGCGCCCTGCTGGATGTCGCGCAGATCTCGGACATCAGTGCAGTGTTCTCGGAAGATACCTTCGAGCGCCCGATTTACGCGGGCAACGCGTTGGCGAAGGTGCAGTCCGCCGATCCGATTAAGGTCGTCACCGTGCGGACCACTAAATTCGACGCCGCAGGCATCGAGGGCGGCAACGCGGAGGTGGAAAACGTGGAAGCGGCGGTGTCGGGCGAAGGATCGCGCTTCGTGGAACAGAATCTGTCCCAGTCGAACCGGCCCGAGCTGACCTCAGCGCGCACCGTCGTGTCCGGTGGTCGGGGCGTTGGCAGCGCGGAAAATTTCCGGATGATCGAGGATCTCGCGGCGAGTCTCAATGCCGCGGTCGGCGCGTCTCGCGCCGCCGTGGATGCTGGCTACGTGCCGAACGATTATCAGGTTGGCCAGACCGGCAAAGTTGTGGCTCCGGATCTTTATCTGGCGATCGGCATTTCCGGCGCTATTCAGCACCTTGCCGGCATGAAGGACAGCAAGGTAATCGCGGCCATCAACAATGACGAGGAAGCACCCATCTTCCAGGTGGCCGATTACGGTCTGGTGGAAGATCTGTTTACAGCGGTCCCGGCGTTGACCGAGGCTCTGAAAGCGTAGATTTGGTGTTCCGAGTGTAGCAGGAGCGGCTTTATTGGCTGCGATTCTCCGACCAGGACGATATCGCGGCCGGCAGCAACTCGCTCCCGGCCATTTATTGCACTTCCTCCATCCCTGGAGATTGAATCCGCTACGGAGCGATTGCAGAACGGATTCAAAACGGGTCGATCCGGTATGATAAACAGACAATGACTGATCTGCTGCGGAAACTGCTGGATATCAGGCCCTGGCTGCTGGCGGACGGCGCGACCGGCACCGGTTTGTTCGATCTGGGCCTGCCAAGCGGCGGTGCGCCGGAGTTGTGGAACATCGACTATCCGGAACGCGTGGAGGTCCATTACCGCAGCTTCATCGACGCCGGTTCCGACATCGTGCTCACCAACTCTTTCGGCGGCACTCGCCATCGCCTGGCCCTGCACCAGGCCCAGGACCGCGTCTACGAAATCAATCGGCAGGCGGCGTGGATCCTGAGAGGTGCCATCGACGCGTCGGAGCGGACGGTCGTGGCGGCCGGCTCCATGGGCCCAACCGGGGAAATTCTCCAGCCCGTGGGCAGCTTGTGTTTCGACGACGCAGTCGCCGCGTTCTCGGAGCAGGCCAGGGGCCTGCGGGAAGGCGGTGTCGACGTGTTGTGGATCGAGACCATGTCCTCCAGGGAGGAGGTGGCAGCGGCGGTGCGGGGCGCCGCGGACACCGGTCTGCCGATTGTGACCTGTTTCAGCATCGACACCAACGGCCGTACCATGATGGGTGTATCGGCGCAGGATATCGTCGCCCTGCAAAACGCGCTGAATCCGGCGCCGGTGGCCTTCGGTACGAATTGCGGCATCGGTGCCGCCGAGGTGGTCATGGCGATACTGCGGATGAACCGGGAACGGGAAGACAACGCCGAAAAACCGGCACTGGTGGCGAAGGCTAATTGCGGGATACCGGAGTACATCGATGGAAAAATCGTTTACAACGGTACGCCCGAGTTGATGGCCGATTACGCCCGGTTGGCCTACGCAGCGGGAGCTACCATTATCGGCGGGTGCTGCGGCACCACGGCGAGACATGTCCGGGCGATGCGCGAGGCCCTGGCACAAGCGGAGCCGGAACCACTCCCCGATGTCGATGCCGTGATCCAGCGACTGGGTACGGTGACCGAGGGAATGCGCACCCAGATCGCCGGCGCTCCGGCTCCGGTACGGAGTGCGGTGCGCCGCTCGCGCCGGCGAGGCCGCGCCCGCGCCAACTGATCTCACGGTTATCGACACCCACGCATCAACCACAATTATCGAATTCCCCCCGAAAAATGTTGTTTGACGCCGAGCGAATCAACGGCGCAGAGTATTTGACATAAGTCGTTACCCGGTTAAACAACCGAGCTCACGTCCACACAGCTCAGGCAGACGGAGACGTTATTTTGATCGAAGCGAATGCCACTCGCCGGCGCAAACGCCGACAAGGCGGTGCGGGGGCCAAGCGCCGAACGCCGTCTTCGGCGAGTCCGACACGAGGACCCGCCAACCTGACACGCCACTTGCGTCCTTATGAACTCTTGGGGGAAGAGGCGTTGCGCCGGATCGAGAACACGATCGATTCGATTCTTCAGGACCCCGGCATCGACTTCCGGGACGACCCGGAGACGTTGGCAATTTGGCGCCAAGCAGGCGCCGATGTCGACGGCGAGCGCGTGCGATTTCCGCAGGGCATGCTGCGTCGTATTATTCAGGAGACTGCGCCGCGGACCTTCATCCAGCACGCGCGCAACCCCGAGCGCTCGGTCCAATTTGGCGGTGATGCCACGATCTTCGCCCCGGCGTACGGATCTCCATTCGTGACCGACGCCGACCGCGGACGTAGATATGCCTCCATTGAGGACTTCCGCAACCTGGTCAAGCTCGCCTGGATGTCGCCATGGCTCCATCACTCGGGAGGCACGGTCTGTGAGCCGGTCGATCTGCCGGTAAACAATCGCCACTTGGACATGGTCTACGCCCACCTGAAGTACTCCGATAAGCCATTCCTCGGCTCCATTACGGCGCCGGAGCGGGCCGCCGACTCGATCGAGATGGCCCGACTGGTTTTCGGCGAACAATTCGTGGACCGGCACTGCGTAATCCTCGGTAACGTAAACGCGAACTCGCCGCTGGTGTTCGACCGAATGGCAACCAGTGCGTTGCGCACCTACGCGACTGCCAACCAGGGCACTATCATCCTGCCTTTCATCCTTGGCGGGGCGATGGGGCCGGTGACCGGGGCGGGCGCTGTCGCCCAGGCGTTTGCCGAGGCTATGGCCGGAGTCGCGCTGACCCAGCTCGTTCGCCCCGGTGCGCCCGCCGTCCTCGGGGTTTTCTTGTCGTCGATGTCATTGCGCTCCGGGGCACCGACATTTGGTACTCCCGAGCCCGCCCTGGCCTATTTCGTGGTGGGCCAACTCGCGCGCCGCCTCGGTGTGCCGCTGCGCCTTGGTGGTTCACTCACAGCATCGAAAATCCCGGATGCCCAGGCGGCTCAGGAGAGCGCGGATACGTTGATGCCGACGCTGCTCGCGGGTGCCCACTACGTGCTTCACGCCGCCGGTTGGCTCGAGAGCGCTCTCGCTGTCGGTTACGAGAAGTTCGTTATCGATGCCGACCGCTGCGGTGCCATGCATACGTTTGCCGAAGGCTTCGCCACCGACGACAACGCGCTCGCGCTCGATGCTTTCCGCGAGGTGGGGCCGGGGAATCACTTCCTCGCCTGTTCACACACCCTAGCCAACTACCGGACGGCTTTCTATCCTTCGGACTTGGCCGACAATCAGTCCTACGAGCAGTGGACCGAGGAAGGATCGAAGGACATCGTTGCCCGCGCCAACGCACGCTGGAAGGCGATGCTGGCGCAGTTCCCGGAGCAGGAACCGGTACTGGATCCCGCCCTCGATGAGGCATTGCGAGATTTCGTCGCTCGGCGGAAGGCATCGATGGCGGATGCATGGTACTAGTACCTCGTCAATATCAGCTTGAAGGAGTACTACTTGACCATGGGTGAGCAACCGTTCTGCCACCTGTTCCAGCCGCTCGAGTTGCGGCACAAGCGCCTCAAGAACCGCCTCGTGTTCGGGGCGCATACGGCGAACATGGCGGATAACGGTCTGCCGAGCGAGCGTCACCGCGGCTACTACGAGGAACGGGCCCGCGGGGGCGCCGCCATGATCGTCACCGAGCCGATGCCGGTGCATCCGGCCGCGGTGCTGACGGCGCGCAATTACCGGCCTTGTGACGACGCGGTCATTCCGTATTTTCGGCGCATCGCCGAGGCCGTTAAGCAATACGACGTGGTCGTGCTGCAGCAGCTTTATCACGTCGGCGAGCATGGCGATTATGACAATTCGTTCCACGCGAACTGGTCGCCCTCGGGCCTGCCCTCGTACCACGATTCCGACGGCAGTCATGCCATGACGGAAGCCGAGATCGAGGAGACGCTGCAATGCTTCGAGGATGCGGCGTGGCGGGCGAAGGAGTCCGGCTTCGAGGGTGTGGAGCTGTTCGCAGCCTATCATGCGCTGATCGATCAGTTCTGGACACCCTGGTCGAATCGTCGAGATGACCGATGGGGCGGGTCGTTCGACAACCGCATGCGATTTTCCGCGACCCTGCTCGACCGGATCCGCCGCCGCTGCGGCGACGACTTCATCATCGGCCTCGCGGTCAATATGCACCCGGGAGTCGAGGTATCGCTGTCGATCGAGGCCATGCAGGAGCTCGTTGCCTGGCACGACGAGCGCGCGCTGATGGACTATGTCACCTGCGGCACGGGCAGTTATTTCGACTTCTACCCGCTGATGCCCACGGTCCTCTACGCGGACAAGCTCGGAGCGCCGTTCGCCGAAGCGCTCAAGCAGGTGACGCGGCACGCGAAGGTACAGTGCGAGAGCCACGTGCGTACCGCCGAGAACGCCAACACCGTTCTTGGCGCCGGCCAGGCCGACCTGGTATCGATCGTGCGCGGCCAGATTGCCGACCCGTACCTGGGCAACAAGGCCCGGGAAGGGCGCGAGGCGGAGATCCGGCCTTGCCTGTCGTGCAACCAGATGTGCTGGGGCCGGCGTTACCGCGACTACTGGATCTCCTGCTTGGTGAACCCGTCGACCGGGCGCGAGTTCGAATGGGGCGGTGACGCCCCGGCCAGGACCAAAACACCGTGCAAGATTCTGGTCGTCGGTGGTGGACCGGCCGGACTCGAGGCGGCGCGTGTGGCCACCGGGCGGGGCCACGCGGTTACTCTTGCCGAGGCGAGCCCCCGGCTGGGGGGGCGGTTTTTCTATGCCGGGCTGCAGCCCCGGCGGGGCCAGATCGCCGAGCTCATCGAGTGGTGGACGCGCGAGCTCGAACGTTGCGGGGTCGAGGTGCGGTACAACACGCCCGTGGAAGCCCGGGATGTCCCAGCCTACGGGGCCGATACCGTGGTCGTGGCGACCGGTTCGCTGCCCGCTGAGAGCGGCTTTCAGCGGGCCTTGCCCCAGGTCGAGCGGCTGCCCGGCATCGACCGGGGCCGGGTCTGCACGATCGATGACGTCATGGGCCGCGTAGCCCGGCCCGGCCGGCGTGTTATCCTGCTGGACGATCTTGGCCATTGGCACGGCGCGGGGACCGCGTGGCATCTTGCAGAGGCGGGGCACCAGGTCACCATCGTTACGCGCCACCCGGTTGTTGGGGTCGAGCTGGCGCGCACGGCGGCGGACGTGCCGTTGCGCGCGCGCCTGAAGCGCTTGGGCGTGGTCGAGGTCGGAGATAGTGCGATTACCGAGTGGCACGGCGATGCCGCCGACGTGGTGAATCTGCTCGACGGCGGCAAGACGCGCATCGAGGCCGACACCCTGGTGACCGCCACGATCAGCGAGGCACAGACCTGGCTGGCTGACGAGCTCGCCGACAGCGGCATGGAGGTGCACGCCATCGGCGACTGCGTCGCGCCGCGGCTGGTCGTGATGGCAATCTATGAGGGGCGCAAGCTTGGCATGGCAGTGTGATCCGGGCGCGCATGAATTATGGTGACCATGAATTATGGTGACAGTTACCTTAATTCCAGGAATGAGCGCTGAGGGTTATGTGCCGGCGACACGATGTTCGTCGTGCATGCGCGGTAGAAATGGTGAATTAAGGTAACTGTCACCATAATTCACCATAATTCACTGTCACCATAATTCATAATTCCCGACAAGGTGATGCAATGAAGAATGACCCCTTACTGCAAGCGTTCACGCTGAAGCACCTGCAACTGAAAAACCGCATCTTCAGTGCGGCCCACGAACCGAGCTACAGCGAGAACGGACTCCCCACCGAACGTTACCAGCTCTACCAGGAGGAAAAGGCCAAGGGCGGGTTAGGCCTGACCATGTTCGGCGGTTCGGCGCTCGTGGCGCGGGATTGCGCCCCGGCTTTCGGTAATCTGGACGTGGGCGGTGACGAAATCATCCCTCACTTCCGGCGGCTTGCGGAACGGGTCCACGCCCACGGCGCGGGCATCATGTGTCAGATCACCCATCTGGGGCGCCGCTCATCCTCGTACTCCGGGCATTGGTTTCCGACCCTTTGGCCGTCCTGCGTGCGCGAGCCCGCCCATCGATCCTTTCCCAAACCCATGGAGGATTTCGATATTGCGCGTGCGGTGCGCAGTTACGGTCAAGGTGCGCGGCGGTGCCGGGAAGGGGGCCTGGACGGCGTCGAAATCCAGGCCTACGGCCACTTGTTCGACGCATTCTGGGCCACGCGCATGAACCGGCGGGCGGATGAATACGGCGGCAGTCTGGACAAGCGCATGCGCTTCAGTCTCGAAGTCCTGGACGAGGTTCGCCGGCAGGTCGGCGGGGGCTATATCGTTGGGGTGCGCATGGTGCTAGACGAAGCGCTGGACGGCGGCCTCCACTTCGACGAGGGCCTGGAGATTGCCCGCCGGCTAGTGGATACCGGGGCCATCGATTTCATCAACGTGATCCGCGGACATATCGATACCGACAAGGGTTTGTCGAAAGTCATTCCCAACATGGGCACGCCCAGCGGCCCCAACCTCGACTTCTGTAGAACGATCAAGGAGGCGCTCGAGATACCGGTACTGCATTCCGCGCGCATCAACGATGTGGCCACGGCCCGGCACGCGATCGCCGGCGGCGCCCTGGACCTGGTGGGCATGACCCGGGCACACATGGCGGATCCCCACATCACCCGCAAGATCGAGCGGGGACAAGAAGACCGGATCCGCCCGTGCGTCGGTATGGGGTATTGCATTGACCGCCTGTATGAACCGGGCGACGCCTTGTGCATCCACAACCCCGCCACCGGCAGGGAGCGGCACATGCCCCACGACATCGTGCCCGCCTCCCGGCAGCGGCGGGTGGTGGTCGTCGGTGCCGGACCGGCCGGCCTGGAGGCGGCGCGGGTCTGTGCCCGGCGCGGTCACCGGGTCACGCTGCTCGAAGCGGCCGCCCAGCCCGGCGGTCAGGTGCTGCTGGCTGCCAAAGTGGAACGCCGCCGGGAAATCATCGGCATCACCGAGTGGCTGAGCGCCGAGGCCGAAGCGGCCGGCGTCGAGACGCGGTTCAACTGTCTGGCCGATAGCGAAAGCGTGCTCCAGCTGGAGCCGGACGCGGTGGTTGTCGCGACGGGGGGGCTGCCGAATACCGCGTTTCTGAAAAGCGGCGATGAGCTCGTTACCACCACCTGGGACATACTCGGGGGCCAGGTGCCCCCGGCGAAGGAGGTACTGGTGTTTGACGACCACGGCCAGCACCAGGGGTTGTCCTGCGCCGAGTACCTGGTTCACGCGGGCAGCAGCGTGGAGATCGCCACACCCGATCGCCTGATCGGGCAGGAAGTGGGCGGCACGAATATTCCCGCTTATCTGAAAACCTTCCACGAAAACGGCGTCACGATGTCGCCGACCCTCCGGCTCGTCGGGGTGGAACGTTCCGATGGCCGGTTGAAAGCGCATTTGTACAACGAATTCGACGACAGCCGGCAGGAACAGCTCGTGGATCAAGTGATCGTGGAGCACGGTACGCTGCCGGTGGATGACCTGTATTTCGAACTGAAGGATATGGCGATCAACCGGGGGGAGGTCGATTCCACCTCACTGCTGAACGGCCGCCTGGAGAAGCCGCAAGCCAATCCGGACGGCCGTTTTGATCTATTCCGCGTTGGGGACGCCGTGGCCAGCCGGAACATTCACTCGGCCATCTACGATTCCCTTCGTATCTGCAAGGATTTGTAGGAGTGCCCTCCCGCATCGTGTCGGGGATAATCCTCGACAGCATCGCCTCGTCAGTAGCGAATCGGGACTCCACTTTACCGCATGCGCGATCGATCCTGTGCATCGCGTCGCTTGCGTTCGGGCGGGTCGATGCCCAACCCGCTGGATCCCATCCAAGCGCAGGGCGCTATTCCGGAAACGATGTGCTGAACAAATAGGGTATGTCATACCACTCCGTGGCTTCTTCAACGTAGGGTAGGCTGCCATAGTCGTAGAACCACGAGTCGACGACCCACCGGGCCCCCCTTCGGAGCTCCTCGATCTGGCCCGCGTAATGCTGGTCGAACGCCGACTTCCGATGCGCCCGCTCCACGACTCGGTGGTATCTGAACAGCCCGGCTTTTTCCATCAGGGTCAGATAGGTGGTTGTGTTCAACGACTCGTCGATACAGTCCATCTGCCCCACGGTGGTTCCGTTCGGGCCGTCTTCCGTCGTGGCCGGCCCGGCGGTCTTAATACGGCCGGGGTACTCGTTCTTGCCTTTATCCAGGTGAATCGGAGTATGACGGCCGATGACCACCTCGAACCAGCCGGCGGCTTTTCTGATTTGTTCACGCTCCTCTTTCGGGGATTCAGCGGGATCGCTGAAGAACGCTTTGATCTGTTTCCACTCTGCTTCGGAAATCGACGCGGTTTCTTTGTTCCGGCATCCAAAGCCGTGGCATATTGGAATATCGTCAAGCCCCGCCCCGTGGGAAGCAGCGGGGGAGGAGAATGGTGCCAGCGCCGCGATGGCGGAGAATAGGAAGGGAACCAACGGTCCCTTGGCGGCGGATGATTTGTTGCGCTCCGCCACGACAAGCAGGGGACGATATTTCAACGGGTCGATCTATCCGGTGTTGCTGAACCGGCCGTGAGATTAACCGCTTCCGGGGTCGATATCAATTCCCCGCCCGTAATCGAAATCGCCAAGCACTTCGCCGAGCGCGTTATGAAACGGGCCCAGCCACGGCTCGTAATATTTCCAACGCTCCACGGATGTTTTGTACAATTTTCGGGTAACTTGTTCATAGCTTGCCGTCATGATGGGCGCCGATCCGGCGGCAATGTTCGCGTAGTCCTCGATCGCCTCGTGCCAATCGAGCCCGATTTTCCCGAGAATGCGCTTCACTTCCTCTTGGAACCGCGTAACCAAATTTTCATAATGCACCCGCATCGTGCGCTGCGGGCAGGCCGCCTCGTACTGTCGCATAAGCTTCACGAACCGCGCGCAAATCGCCGCGGTGGAGCCGAGCTCTAGGAAGCGGGCCGTGACCGGCCCGGGGCTAAAATCCTGCATAAAACAGCTCAGGGCCGCGTCGTAGGGGTGACGCAGCACGAAAATGACGGAAGCCTCCGGGAATAGTTTCGATAGTACGTCCAGGTGCATGACGTGCAGTGGATTCTTGTCGATAATCGTTGCGCCCGGTCTTGGCTGTACGTGGCGCCTGATGAAATCCCAGTACAGGCGCCGGGCTTCGACAGGGGTGGCATTTTCGGCCAAGGCGGCCTCGGCCATGCGCAAACCTTCCAGTTCCTCCAGCACTTGGATTTCGGGATGCGCGTTCAGCATCCGGTCGAGCAAGGTGGTGCCCGAGCGCGGCAGGCCGGTGATAAATACCGGAAGGATTTCGTCGCTTGCGTTCTCGCCGTCCGGTGTTGCGGATAACTCGACGCCTTTATCGAGCTTGTGATCGAGATATTCCGCCACCGGCTGCGCGAGCAAGCGCTGGAAGTTTTTCTGTTTGGACCGTGAGTCGTTACCCCGCGCGAACGCCGTCATGGCCTCCGGGTAACGGCCCAGACGATCGAGAATCGTCCCTTCGCGATAGCACAGAAAGTCTTGGCCGGTACGTTGGCGCGCCCGCCGCAGGCCCTCCAAACCGGAGCTTAATTTCCCCTCGCGTATCGATAGCTGAGCCCGCAAGTATTCCGCCCGGGCGTCGGCAAGTGTGTCCCGAAGCACACCGGGTCCGGGCAGATACATCGCCGCGGCCTTCGGGCGGTTTGCCTGTTCCAACAATTCGGCGTACTCGATCTGCAGCACCTTGTCATCCGGAAACCGGCCGAACAGTTGCTCGTACGCCCGCTTCGCCTCCTCGAACCAGCGCAGGTGGCCCAGCACGCCCGCGCGCCCCCGCAGGGATTGAGCAAAATCCGGCTCGATCTCCAAAGCGCGCTCGTAGTAGTCGAGGGCATCCCGGATGCGGCCCATGTCTTCGTTGACGACACCCAGGTTGTTCCATACCTGCACGTTACCGGGCGCCCGGGTCGACGCTTCTTGGTAAGCGTTCGAAGCCTCCTCCATGCGTCCCCGGGCGTGCAGCACGTTGCCCAGAGTCAGCCACCCCTCCAGCCTTTCAGGGATCGTTTCGACGGCTTTAACGAGAAAACTCTCGGCGCGCGGCCAGTTCGCGAGCTGCGCCTCGACCATCCCCCCCAACAGGAAGGTATGGCCGTCCGCCGACGGGTGTTCGAGCAGAGGCTTCAATGCGCGCCGGGCCTCTGCGGCGTCACCGCGTTGGTAGGCGGTTACGGCCCGCTGCCAACGCCGCGCGGGATTGCCCGCCGGTGCGGCGCCCGGAGAGTTGCCATGCGTGGTACGGCGCGAATGCTTGCGACTCATGAATAATCGAACGTCGAGAAACCCGCGATATTATAAGCGATAAAGTTGTGTATTGTGGTTTCAGGCCAACAAAGGTTTCCACAACACGGACTCACGTGGTTTCGCGACGCCCGGCGGACGGCCTGAATGGGTCGCAAGGTTAACCGGACAGCAGCTCGTAAGTTCTTGTTTGGAAAGTAAAAAAGCATTTTCTCGTTTTGTTGCACTGAAAAATCTTTTGTGCTATAAACTCGTTCACGCTACAAAAACAACAATTGTTGTAGTACGGCAACGGCGGCAACCGTTGCTCGATTTGACAATCGTTGCGGTTTGTAGCGGGCAGTACAAGTTATTCACACTAACGATAATTTAGGGTTAATGAGCTATGTTTAAGAAAACTGCAATTGCAGTGGCTGTTGCGGGTGCCTGCGGGGCGTCCGTGTCGGCCCAAGCGATGACCGTGGATGCCGAAGGCAACCATCAAGTTTACGGGTTCGTCAATGTCACGGGCGACTTTGCCGACACCAGCAACGGTGGCGTCGGCAGCAATATGTTCCTGCCCGCCGGTGCCGATAGCGATTTCCACCTGGGTGACCAGGCCAACTCGCGATTCGGTTTCCGTGGCAGCACGGATCTGGGCAACGGCCTGACCGCGGGCTACCGGATTGAGATCGGCTTTGGCACGTCCGCCTTCAGCCGCGGCAGTGTGAAGGAAGACGCTGAGCCCTGGGACAAGCGCCTCGCGAATGTTAGCCTGTCCGGCGGTTTCGGATCGTTGAAGGTCGGTAACCAGTGGGGCGTGCTGTACGAGTACCTCGGCTGGAACGACTTCCGCTCGCACGGCTTTGGCGGCGCCACCTACTACGAAACCACGGGTAAAATCAATGACGATGGATTTGGCTTGCGTGTGTCCGACGCCGTGAAATACACCTACGGATCGGGCGGTTACGGCAGCGATCCGTTCACTTTTAGCGTGCAAGGTATTTTTGATCAAGCGACCGAAGCGGGTAACGACGAAACGCTGGATGCCGTCACATTCGGCGCCGCGGCGACCTTCGGCAACATTACGATCAACGGCGCCTACTAC
>JAANXG010000037.1 GCA_018263405.1 Gammaproteobacteria bacterium | reverse complement strand
GCCGGAGGCGAGCGACTTGGAGTAGTTGCCGCGCAGCATGGCCGGCAGGGAGATCAGGCCCATGGCGATCACCGTGGCGCCGACGATGCCGGTGGTGGCCGCGAGGAGAGTGCCCACGAACACCACCGAGATGCCGAGCCCGCCCGGAATCGGGCCGAACAACTGAGCCATGGTGACGAGCAGGTCTTCGGCGATCTTGGAACGTTCCAGCATGATGCCCATGAAAACGAACAAGGGCACGGCGATCAGCGTGTCTCGTTCGACATCCCAGTACAGGCTCCGGAAATTCGTTACGCCGGCGGTGAGCCACTCGACGGGCCCGTCCAGCGTGAAATAAGCGCTCACGTCGCCTTCGAACAGATAGCCGCACAATGCCGCGAGCCCGATGGCCAGTATGGCGGACCCGGGCAGGGAGAACGCCACGGGAAAACCCGACATGAGAGCCGTCACCAAGAGCAACAGCAAAATCCCCAGGAATAGGAGTTCCATCCCCGGCCTATACCTCCGCTTGTTCCGGTTGCTTTTCTTCCGGGCCGTCCGGCTCGTGGCGCAGATCCGCGGCGGCACCCAGGAAATAGCTTGTGAACTGGACAGCCATGGACACGGCGTAGATCACCAGAAATCCGGCCATCAGGTATTTGACGTACATGCCGAATCCGGCCTGACTGATTTCAAAACTTGTCAGGGGGCTGATCAGGCTGCTGCCTTTTTTCCACATGCCGGTGGTCAGGATCACCCAGCACAGGGGCAGGCCGAGTGCGACGGACCCGATGGCGTTGGTTCGCGCCTTACCTTGTTTCGTAAACTGTGCGTAAAAAACATCCACCCGCACATGTCCTTCATGGGGCAGCGCGTAGGCGCTGGCGAACAGGAACAGCGCGGCGTACCAGAAACGCACCAGATCGCCCATATACGCTTGCTCGTAGGAGAAGACAAAACGCGACAGCACGATCTGGATTTCCGCGACAACGATCAACAGCGCCAGCCATGGAAAACCTAAGGTGCGCGTGGAAAAGGCGATCGCGATGGACAGGATAATCAGCGGGTAATGGACATACGTACCGCGAAAAATCGGGCGGCCCAGTTCGTCGGACAGCCATATACCGACTACGTTATGCGGTCATTCGGTCGAGAGCGCTTCGTCCTATTTCTTATTGAAGTACTTCATCCAAAGCGGTGAGCAATTGGTGCACATCGTGCGCACTGTTGTAGTGCACCAAACTGATGCGCAGCACGCCGGATTCGGGCGAGATGCCGAGGGCTTTCAGACATCGAACCGCATAGAAATGTCCGGCTCCGACCGCTACGCGGCATTCAGCGAGAGACCGTGCCAGCCGGTCGGGCGTTTGCTTGCCCGGTACCAGGGCGATGGTCCCCGCGCGACCGCGAGGCTCGGCCCGATCCCGGCCCACAATGCGCAGATCCCGTCGCTCGCGCGCGAAATCCAGTATCCGGTTGGCCAAATTCGTTTCGTGAGCCGAAAACAAGTCGAACATCGTTTCGGTCCGGGTGCGCAGCGGTTCGCCGGAACGTTCGGGAAAGTGATGGCGATGCAGATCCTGTATGTATTGACACAGACCGGCGAGGGCGCCGATTTCGGCGTGCAGCGGGCCGGCGGGGTTCAATCGATAATGGGGTTTGTCGGCGTTGAAAAAATGCCCCTGAGGCGTCAACGCCGACAATTGCTCCGGTTTCCCCCACAACACGCCGAGGTGGGTGGCAAAAGTCTTGTAGGTGCTGAATACAATGAAATCGGGACCCAGGGCGTGTACATCGGGAAAGTGGTGCGGTGCATAAGACACGCCATCGGCGATGGTAATCGCCCCGGCGGCGCGGGCGATGTCGCAGATGGTTGCCACATCGTTCATGCTGCCGACAATGTTGGAGCAAAGGTTGAAACACAGGATCCGCGTTCTGTTGTTAACGAGTGCTTTTAAATCGTTCGCGTCGAGTTCGCCCGTCTCCGGATCGATTCGCCATTCCCGCAACACGGCGCCGAACTCTTCCAGACGCCGCCAGCAGCCGATATTTGCCTCGTGGTCCTGGTTGGTGACGATGATTTCGTCGCCGGCCGACAGGCGGGGCCTTAATGCCTGGGCCAGCACGTAAAGGTTTATGGTAGTGGACGGTCCCAGTGTGATTTCCTCGGGGTCGGCATCGATCATCGCCGCCACGGCGGCATAGCCTGCGTCCATTGCCTGGGCGGCCTGTTGTTGCATATAGGAGTAGCCGGAAGGCTGCACCTTGTATTCGGTGAAAAAACGATGCAGCCGCTCGCTCACCTGTCGCGGGACATAGGATCCACCGGCGTTTTCGAAATATGCCCACCTGGACGTTTCGGGATGGTCAAATGCGGGGTACTGGGCGCGAACGTGGGTTACGTCGAGTGTGGTCATTGTTCAAGGCATAAGCGAAAGCAGGATGTGGATTGTAAACCGAAGCGCGAAGTTTTGTATTCGTTCCGAGTAGCGAGCGGAGTGTATTGCCAACAAGTGGTGATCCCCCGCATTCCTGCATGGGGTTATCGAAGAAGTTACGCGCGATAGAATCCTGTAGCCTTGTTGTCTTACAAAATGGGCTCCCATCGCAGCGATCCGGCAAGTTAACAGCCCGAACGATTTTGTACGTCGGTGGGATCGAGGTTCATGCTATAACACCGTGCCGGGAGCGCGAATCGATGACGATAGAATGGCAGGCGTTTTCACTGTCTCTGAAACTGGCCGGCGCCACGACCATGGTGCTGTTGCCCCTTGCCGTGGTTCTGGCCCGGTATCTGGCGTGGACCCGTTCGGTGCTCAAAGGGGGCATGGAGGCACTGGTGGCGCTGCCGCTGGTGTTGCCGCCCACGGTGCTGGGTTACTATTTGCTGGTCAGTTTCGGTCCGCAAGGTATGCCCGGAAGTATCTATGCCGATGTGTTCGGCGAGACTTTGGCGTTTTCCTTCACCGGCCTGTTGCTGGCGTCCCTGGTGTTCAATCTGCCGTTCGCCGTGCAGCCCGCTCAACGCGCGTTCGAATCGATTGCCTGTGAGGTGCGCGAGTCGGCGTGGTGTTGCGGACTGAATGCCTGGCAGACTTTTTGGAAGATCGAACTGCCGCAGGCCTGGATGGGCGTGCTGAGTGGTGCGATCCTGACCTTCGCGCACACGCTTGGAGAATTCGGCGTGGTGTTGATGGTGGGGGGCAATATCCCCGGTGAAACCCGCACAATTTCCATTGCCATTTTCGATCGTGTCACCGCGTTCGACGATCGGTCCGCGGCGGCGATGTCCGCCATCCTGCTGGCGTTCAGTGCCGCCGCGATCGCGAGCATCTATGTTCTGGCACACCACCGACGAAATCATGAATTCCAGTAGCGGCCGGCTCTCTGTCACCTTGCAACAGCAAAGGCCGGTTTCTCTGGATGTGGATTTTCGCTGCGGACCCGGGGAACTGCTCGGTTTGGTGGGGCCCTCGGGGAGTGGCAAGACCACGGTATTGCGCTGCATTGCGGGTCTCGCCCGGGCCGACGCCGGCCAGGTACGGTGCGGCGACGCGGTGTTGTGGTACCCCGCCGATGGCGTCGATCTTCCGACCCGCCGGCGCGATGTGGGCATTGTGTTTCAGAACTATGCATTGTTCGAGCACCTCAATGCCCGGGACAACATCACCATCGCGCTACCGGGCTGGAGTCGTGAGCGCCGCAACTCTCGAGCGGCGGAGTTGCTGGAGTTGGTGAACCTTTCCGGGCTCGAAGCGCGACGACCCGCGCAGCTTTCCGGCGGTCAAAAGCAGCGAGTGGCGCTTGCCCGGGCTTTGGCAAGGCGTCCGCGCTTGCTGCTCCTGGACGAGCCGTTCTCCGCGGTGGATCTGGTCACGCGCCGTAAACTCCGCAAGGACCTGGCCCGGATGCGCAAACGCCTGGAGATTCCGATCATCATGGTCACGCATGATCTTGATGAAGCGTACGAGCTCTCCGACACGATCAGCATCCTGTACCATGGCAAGACCCTGTTCACGGCGGCGCCCAATGCCGTCATGCGGCGCCCTTCAACGCCGGAAGTGGCGCACTTGGTTGGGTTAACCAACATATTTACCGGAGAAGTGGCGGAGCACGATCGGGCGCGAAGGTTAACCTTACTGCGATGGCGGGATCGTATTCTGGAATGCGCCTTGAACGAGAGCTATCGCCCCGGAGAGACGGTGCATTGGTTGATTCCCCCCAATAATGTCATTCTGCACCAGCGGGTGCGGCCGTCGCGGGGCGAGCGCGAAAACCCGGTGGCTGGTGTGGTTCGCGACCTGGTGACGCTCGGCGGTTCGGTGAATATCGAACTCGACATCGAAAGCTCGTCCGGCGAGACGCTGTCTTTCTCAGTTCCGGTGCACGTGGCCGAGCGAAACTCGCTCGATATGGGCGAGCGCATCGGCGTGTCGCTCCGGGCCGCCGGGATTCACTTGATGAAGTACGATCGCTCGCGTTGACGGAGTACTAGGGTAAACGATGAAACGTTGGTGTGGACTGAATCTGTGGTTATGGCTGCTCGCTGTTTTTCCCGCAACGGCATCCGCGGACGTGCTCGTGGCCGCCGCTTCCAGTATCCGTGAGCCCTTCGAGCAGGTTGTAGCGAGGTTTGCGCGGGATACGGGCATCGATGTCCGTGTCAGCTACGGCGCTTCGGGCAATCTAACCCACCAGATCCTGCGGGGCGCCCCGTACGAAATCTTCCTGTCCGCGGACGAGGTATTCCCCGAAAAACTCGCGGACTCGGCGCGGGTAAGTAAGGGCCCCTTTGTTTATGCGCGGGGTCGTCTGACTGTTTACGCACCCAACGCCTCGCCGGTCGAGGTCGAGCAAGGTCTGGCCGGAATCGCCGAGGCTCTGACGCACGACAGGCTGCGGCACTTGGCCGTGGCCGACCCCGAACTTGCGCCCTACGGGCGCGCCGCCCGCCAGGCCTTGGAAAGTGGCGGTTTGTGGCGTTCGTTGGAGAGCCGTGTTGTGGTGGCGAACAGTGTAGCCCGGGCGGCGCAATTCGCGGCCTCCGGTTCGGTGGACGCGGCGCTCGTTTCGCTGTCGCTGGCCATAAGTCCGGCGCTCGCCGGAGCCGGCCGCTATCGTTTGCTGCCGGAAACGGCGCATGCGCCGCTTCGCCATGCCATGGTGCTGCTGGATGCACCGGGCGCCGGCGCCTCACGCTTGTACGCCTACCTAAGCCGTTACACAGCCCGAGCGCCTTTCCGGGAAAACGGGTTCACCACGCCGGCGGGATCGATCGAAGCCCGGCCTAGTACCCCTTCAAGATGATATGCTGTACCCATAAATATCATCCTGAAGGGGTACACTAGTTCATTAGACCATCGGAGAAAAAGTTTACATGACGAAAGAGGACTCACGTTTTCTGGATAAACTTCGCGACGAGTTGCGCCGGAACGGGGGCGTTGAGACCGACGGGGTTGAGCAGCGGCAGCTTGCCAGAGATTCCGGGGAGTACGGTCAAATCAAGTCCGAAGCGGCTGAACGGATCGATGCTCTTTATGCGCAAATTGTCCGTGATATAAAGGAAGGGCTTACGGAAATCGATCAAACCGTCGGTCCGATCGCCGAGCCTATGGCCGACGAGCTCGCAAAAGGCGCGGTGTCGGATGTGTTCGAAGCCGCCGCCACGGTCTTAAAGGCGCAGATACGCCGAAATTCGGAACGGTCGTCGTCACCCTGAAGGCGCGACAGTAGTGTTCGGCAAGGATATTTCATGCACCACCGAACCGCGTATGCTGGGTGCGTTTCCTTCAATCGTCAGACAGTTTATAATTCGTGTCCGTACGATACACCCGTTGCGTTAACTTTAATTCAGTGCTTTAGAAAAAGGAGCAAACAAATGGCCGCAAAAAAGGCGACTGCGAAGAAGTCAATAAAGAAGTCCCCCATTAAACTGAAATATACAAAAAGCCAGATTCTCACGGAGATCGCTGCAAATACCGACCTGTCTAAGAAGAAGGTCGGTGAAGTGATGGATGGGCTGGCCGTCTTGATTGAGAGGCATGTTAAAAAGGGCGGCGCTGGTGAATTTACCTTGCCGGGCCTGTTGAAGGTTAAGACGGTTAAAAAACCTGCGCGAAAAGCCCGCAAGGGTGTTCCTAATCCTTTCCGCCCCGGAGAGCTGATGGATGTTGCGGCAAAACCCGCAAGTACCCAGGTCAAAGTGCAACCTTTAAAAGGCTTGAAAGAATACGTGTAGTTAGTGAGGGGTGCCCCAGCCCGCTGCGCGGGCATACATTGGAGAGTAACTTGGCACAAATTGGAACGTAGGGTCGGGAAGTTACTCAAAAGACGTTACTATCCAGAAGGCCCCCCGGCTTTGGGGAGCACGTATGCGCTGTTCGAAAATTATCCATGTCATTTCCTGTCACGCAGAGGGCGAGGTCGGTGATGTTATTGTCGGTGGAGTCGCCCCCCCACCGGGAGAAACGCTGTGGGAGAAACGAGAATTTATCGCCGGGGATGGAACACTCCGCAACTTCGTTTTGAACGAACCGCGCGGCGGGGTATTTCGCCACGTAAACCTGTTGGTTACCCCCGTGCATCCGGAAGCCGACGCGGCGTTCATCATTATGGAACCCGAAGACACGCCGCCCATGTCGGGTTCCAACGCCATCTGTGTAGCAACTGTGTTGCTGGAAAGCGGCATCCTGTCGATGCAGGAGCCTGAAACCGAACTGACACTGGAGGCGCCGGGTGGGTTGGTGCGAATTCGAGCGGCGTGTAGAAACGGCAAGGCCGAGCGCATTACGGTGCGAAATGTCCCATCTTTTGCCGACCGGATCGGGGCTACGCTGGAAGTGGAGGGGGCAGGCAGCCTGCTTGTCGATACTGCTTTCGGCGGGGACAGTTTCGTCATTGTTGATGCGGCGAATCTAGGTTTCGAGATTACGCCGGATGAAGCGCGGGACATTGCCCTCCTGGGCGTACGCATCACCAATGCCGCCAATAAGCAGTTGGGTTTTCAACATCCGGAGAACCCGAACTGGCGGCATATCTCGTTTTGTTTATTTGCCGGTTCGCTCCGGAAGTCCTGCGACGGCTACCGTGCGAAGTCCGCCGTGGCCATCCAACCCGGTAAAGTGGATCGGTCGCCCACCGGAACCGCTATCTCGGCACGCATGGCCGTGCTTTACGCGAAAGGCCAAATGCAAATCGGAGATCGCCTGACGGGTGTTTCCATCATCGGCTCGCAATTCCATGGGCGCATTGCCCGGGAAATAAACGTAGCCGGGGGCGTGGGGATTTTGCCCGAGATCACGGGTCGCGGCTGGATTACGGGGATGCATCAACATATGCTCGACCCGGACGACCCGTGGCCGGGCGGCTATCGGCTCAAAGACACATGGGGATTCTAGTGTACGGAGTCTCACGCCCGATATCTGTCCACGAATCTATCGAGCATCCGCTTGGGCAGAGGCGTGTCTTCCTTTGCAACCGCGGCAATCAGATCTTCCGCGGTTTCCGGCGGAAAGTAGCCGTGATACTTGTAAACTTTGACACGTACGGTGAATCCCTCCAGATCCCCTTCAGGGTGGAATTGCGTCGCGTATATATTATTCTGCACCCGGAACATTTGCACTGGACATGCCTCGGACCGCGCCAACAGAACCGCGTTTGGTGGGATTTCGTCGCAGGCTTCCTTGTGTCCGAGCAGCACGCGAAACGCTTTCGGAAATCCTTTTAGCAAGGGATCTTTTTCTCCTTCTTCCGTGAGCACAATATCGGCTCCCCCGACCGGCTCGGCATACTTCCTTGAAATATTCGCACCACAAAACGTGCCGAGTAAGCCGGCCCCGGAACACGCACCCAAAAACGGAAAGTCAGTCTCGACCACACGTTCCAATAAGTTCATAAATCCCGCTTCAAGCCTTTTTTGTATGGCGCTTTTTTCACCTTCTGGGGTGCTCATATCGAACGGACTGCCCCCGACAATGATGGCCGCGTAATTGCCTAGGCTTAACTCGGGCAACCCGGTGCGCTCGACACGTGCGCGCACCACTTCGTCGTCCCGCAGCCCGCCGTATCGCAGGATCGCTGCAAACTCGCTGTCCGCGGTTTCCTGCTCCGGCCGTAGCTGAATAATCAGAAAGGGCTTTGCCATGCAAAGCGTGTTTATGTTGGTCGAGAGCCCAGTGTATCAGACTGGCCGCCCGCCTTTGCCGACCAGTATTGTCAGAATCGATACCGTAGCCCGGCGAGTGCGCTGGCGGTTTCGTAATCGAACTCGCGACCACCGTTGCTGAATTCGGCATCTTCCGTAGCGAGGTAGCGGAGCTCGCCGAACAGGTCGATAGTCGCGGTTGCCTGGTAACTGACACCGCCGATCAACTGGTAAGAGAAGACAGAATCGTCGTCATCCAGCGTCCCGGCGCTCCCCAGATCCAGGCCTTCTACATCGATGTCCGCAAAGCCGATGCCGGCGCCGAGGTAGGGCGAAAAAATCGAATCCGGCCGAAAATCGTAATAACCATTAACCATGTAATTCACTGAATTGATTTCGCCTTCACTGCCGCCGGCCGTCCCGGAGCTGTCTATATCGTTTTCGCGATAGCTGGCCTCCACTTCGGCCCGCCAGTGGCGCTGGGTATCGAACCAACGCCCGATGGCGATACCTACGCCGAATCCGCCATCGGCATCACTGCTCAGCTCGCCGGTGGAGGTTGAAATGTCTGGGTCATCAAGCGAGTTGAAACCCCCGAATACGGAGACATAATTGGGCCCTGCCGCCTGAACGGCGCTTACCGACGGGCCGCCGATTAACATGGCGGCAATCACACTGGACAAAAAGGTTTTGTTCGAGAAATTCATGGGACACCTCTGTTGCGTTGAGTTGGTTCGAAGGACAAAGTTGCTCGTTATAGGCTTAGGTGCCGCTGGAGTGTGGTAGGTTACGCCTCGAGACCAATGTGCTTTCAACGCAGATAGTTATAATCGCTTAGCAATAAGGCAGTATAAATGCAGCGCATCAAGCAATCTCCCGTTGCGGTCGTTCTTGCCAGTGTCATTCTGGCCCTTGCCATGCTGGTGTTCGATCTTTCCACGCCGTTAGGTATAGCGGGGGGTGCGGCCTATATTGTGCTTGTGTTCGTGGGATATTGGGCGCCCTGGCGGTTGTACATCTATCTTATGGCGATGCTGGCAACGATACTGACCATAATCGGGTACTACGCATCGCCGGAGGGAGCGGGGGTCTGGGTTGTGCTGGCTAACCGCGGCCTGACGCTGTCTGCAATCTGGATTGTCGCGGTGCTCGGTGTGCGAATCCGGGACAATGAAGTCGGATTCCGTATGTCCATCGATAGTACCGCGGACGGAATTATTCACGTCGATTCCCGGGGATTCATCGAGTCATTCAATCAGGGCGCCCAAAACATCTTTGGATATACACCTGAGGAAGCGGTTGGCGAGCATGTTTCCATGCTCATGCCGTTCCCCGGTTCGGATAAGCATGACGGCCATCTTGCTCGCCATCTGGAGAAATACAAATCGGGGATGCTCGGCAAGGCTATGATACTAAAAGGATGGCGCAAGGATGAAACGGTTTTCCCTATGGAATTAACCGTCAGCGAATCCATTCATGCAGGGCGGCAAACCTCCATCGTCGTTGTACGGGACGTAACCGAGCGACTACAGGCTGAGGAACAACTGAATCTGTTGTCGCGCGCGATCGAACAAAGCCCGGTTTCGGTCGTCATTACCGATGCGCACGGCAACATACAGTACGTTAATCCAAAATTTACCCAGGTATCGGGTTATACATATGACGATGTGATCGGGGAGAATCCGCGTATCCTGAAATCGGGAGAAACCCCATCGGAGGAATATAAAGGCCTATGGGACGATATAACGTCCGGGCGCGAGTGGCGGGGCAAGTTGCACAACAGGAAAAAGAACGGCGAACTATATTGGGAATCCGCATCCATTGTGGCCGTCAAGGATCCGGAAGGACGTACCTCCCACTTCCTCGCGGTCAAAGAGGATATCACCAGTTACGTCGAGAGAGAGCAACAGCTTGTACATGCCTTAAATGTAGAGGCTGCGGGCAAATTAACCAGCGGTATCGCGCATGATTTCAATAATCTTCTGACGATTATCACCGGCAATTTGCAATTGCTTATGACGGATATCGACGACACGGAAAATCGGGAAACGGTGGAAATATTGAACGACGCTTATTCGGCGGCCCAGGATGGTGGTGAAGTGGTTTCGCAACTCCTGATTTTATTGCGCAAACATAAGCACGAAATTCATAATGTCGATATCAACGCGTGCATAACCGGCATGAGAGGGTTGCTGAATCGCGCGATGGGTGAAGACGTTGCTGTAAGGCTCGACCTGACCGAAGATATCGACGCAACCATGACCGATCAAAACCAATTACAGAGCGCTATCTTGAACTTGGCGGTAAATGCCCGTGACGCCATGCCGGATGGTGGTGTGTTCACTATCGAAACAGTGCGCACGGTCATTGATTCACAAAACGGCGCCGAGATTCCGGGAATCAAACCCGGCAACTATGTCGCGATCGTCGCAACGGATACCGGTGTCGGCATGGACCCGGATGTTGTCGCACAAGCCCGCGAGCCATACTTTACAACGAAGGAGCCTGGCAGTGGCACGGGACTGGGATTAAGCATGATAGACAATTTTGCAAGACATTTCGGCGGGGGTCTCAAGATAGAAAGCAAATCGGGCTCGACCGTGACGATATACTTACCCGAAACGTATATATCGGCTTCCGGCAAAGAGAATCGGGAAGACTATAAAAACTTACCGCACGGCAGAGAATCCGTGTTAATCGTGGAAGATATGGAAAATGTTCGCCGGTTCGTGGTCCGCAGTCTAAGGAGTCTTGGATACCGAACTTTCGACACCGGCAACGCGGATACGGCGATGGAGATGCTCGGAGCAGGCCATTCCATCGACCTCGTGTTCGCCGATATCATAATACCCGGTGGGAAAAACGGGCGTGAACTGGCGGCTTGGACCAAACAACATTGCCCGGGGACAAAGGTGGCGTTGACCACGGGCGCGCGAACGGAAGCAGCCAAACAGTCGTCAACGCCCGGTGATAATTTTCCGCTGTTGAGAAAACCGTTTTCCCTTGGACAACTCGCGCATTTTGTTCAACGGCAATTGCGGGGCGATCAATCCACCGCGCCACGCGATCCTGAATAGTGGGGATACCTAGAGACCGTTTCCCACCGCCTGACTTGGGGGTATAGACCCCTCGCAACGGTTGCGCCCGGCACGCCTTCTCCCCGAAGGCCACGGCCGGCCCCGTTGTATCTGCATACCCTTGCCGGTACTCCGGCGGAATCGCTGCATGCCGGGGGACCGCACTTTCGCACGGCGCACTGTAATGCGCAGGTTGATTTCCACGATCCTTACAAATCCTTTACAAAAATTCACACAGAATTTACCCACCGCGCCCCGGCGGTTTACACCAAGGTGTTACACATAGTGCCGTGAGTAAGACAGGCCTTGCGAAGACATGAAAAATGCCATGGCGAGAAGAATAAATTCTCCGGCATCAAGCGGTAAAACGATTCAAGCGACTGGGTCGACGAGAGAGATGAATAAGCTGCGCATTCTAATCATAGATCATGACGAACGGGTGTGCCGCATGATCGATCGGATAACACGGCGTATGGAACTTGAATCTCTTTCGGTAAACAACCCGCGCGATGTCGAGACCGTCTGTTTGACATTCATGCCTGATTTTATCTTGTTTAGCCCGGGCGCTCCGGAGATCGACAGCGAGAAAGTATTCGAGGTTCTTTCGGAGTGGAATTCGGAAGCAAGCGTCATTCTGTTGACCGGGGTGGATGACGAAGAAACGGTGCGCCTGGAAAGACTTGGCCAAATGTTTGGACTGCATATGGGTGATTCCATTTACAAACCGATCGACGTCGTTGCGGTAAAGGAAAATCTCTCTGCCTTGGTGGAGAGGTTCTCGGCAGGCAAGAAAAAATGACAACCAAGTTGCAAAAGTGGTCAGGCATAACCCATTACTCGACTCAGTTGCGATTACATCCATGAAACAAGCTTCTAGGCAAACTTAAGGAGAATAGTATGAAACCACAAATGACACAATCAACCTTGTTGTTAGCCTTCGCGACGCTGCTAGGCATGGCCTGGGCGCTTCCCGCGAAAGCGGTTCCCGCGTTTGCGTCGCAAACGGGCCAGGTGTGTTCTTATTGTCACACCGCCTGGCCGCAATTGAGCCATAAGGGCAGACAATTCAAGGAACTGGGATACCGGCTGCCGGTCGACACCCCGGTGGAACTTGGCGATTACCTGCAGGACTTGGATGACTTTCCCGTTTCGGCGCTAATCGTTTCCCGTCCTTACGATGACAGGCAGAATGACGATCCGAGGCTCCGGGTGCTCCACGAGGCCGAGCTCATTTTTAGCGGTCCGCTAAATAAGTTCTCCACATTTTTCGAAGTTGAAGCGGAGGATGAAGCGACCAATGACTTTGGTTTCGATATCGGCATCCCCACCGCGGTACTGTCTTACCACCATAACCAGGCGTTCAATATCCAGGGTGCCTGGGGCCAGGCTTTCTTCGCGGACCCATACGGGCTGCTCGGCGATCACTTTCGCCTGACACCGGCTCATGTCGGGGTGATTGATCAGCGCTTCGACGGTGCCGACGCCGGCGGCAGGATCCGGGATTCCCGGCAGTCGATCGGCGTTTACGGACGTGTTGCGGACAGGCTGTTCTACAGTGCGGCCGTGGCCGGTGAAGCGGACGATTCGGAAGGCGACGACGCGGGCAATTTCATCGGCCGGCTTGCCTTCGATATCACCGACGACATCATGGTCGGCGGATTCTATATGGATGGCACGACGGGTACCGTGACTCCAGAACGGGATTTCACGCGTCTGGGTCTGGATGCTCAGGTGGACGTTGGAAACCTTCGCCTGCAGGGCGCCTACATTAGTGCGGAAGATGACAATGCAACAGCGACGGCCGAGACGGACAACGATGTGTTTACCGGTCAGGCATTCTATACATTCAAGACCAAGACCGGACGTCCCACGTTTGTGCCGATGATCCGTTACGACACGTTCGAGGAATCGAATGGAAGCGATACCAAGGAGGTCGCGACTTTCGGCGTGAACTACTACGTCACCGAAAACGTGAAGGTGCTGGGCGAATACATCAGCGAGATCGACGAGTTCGACGGAACGGATGAGCAGGACCGCATCAGGATCGAAGTACGCATGGTATTCTAGCTAGCATATAGCAACCCTAAAACCCTAAATAGAGGACGGGGCCGGCTCTTTGCTTTGCCGGCCTTGTCCGTTTTTTTTCACCATGATTTTACTACGAATAATTTTACTGCGAATAGCGGGGCGCGCCACCCTTTTTTATTGCCTGCTCAGTGAAATAATGCGGGTTCAGTGTACGCGAGTCGGGGTGTTGAACCATAACAACACGCACGTTGCTTCAACTTGCTTGAATCGTATCAAGCAAGAAATTTCGCGCTAATTCGAAATCGGAGGTAATTGGAATGCGAAAAGCAATCATTTTTGGTTCAGTTTTGGGCGCCATGCTCACAGCAGGCCCTGTGTCCGCAGCGGATGGAAAAGCTGTTTATGATCAGTACTGCATGGCTTGCCATGCTAAGGGCGTGAACGGAGCTCAGAAATTCGGGGATTCGGATGCCTGGGACGACAGTATCGCTAAGGGCTTGGAGACGTTGTACGAACATGTAATCAACGGTTTTCAGGGTGAGGTAGGCGTAATGCCCGCCAAGGGCGGATTCGGCAACCTCTCGGACGAGGAAGTGAAAGCCGCCGTGGATTACATGCTCGAAAACGCCCAGTAGTCGTCGCGAGATCCCGATGTTGGCAGCTGACACGGATAAACCACTTGCCTCGAGAGTGAAGGGCGCTTGCAGGGGGGGTTCGATATTCGCACTCAGCCGTTTCGGGGCCGCGTTTTAACGAGCGAGAGTGAATCGAATGTACGGCCATAAGGGCTCGCGCAAAAATAACTTCATAGAATTCGCGCCCGAATTTGGGTTGGATTTGGACGATCCGATGGAGCAAAACCGTAGTACTAGCAGGGCTAATATTGGGTTTAGCCATGAAGTGCCTGTAAGGGGATTTGTGACGCAAGATCCTCTTGGTGGCGGTGACCGTCAACGGCTCGCCGTTGCCGCCTCGTTCCATATCCGCCGCAAGGCGTCCCACAAACTTGTACGCTCGGTTTGCAGATACAGCCTGTTACCGCTCAAGTCAGTCGCCAGGCGCCGGTGAGCCTTAGCAAGATTGTGATAAGGCATATTAGGGACCAGGTGATGCGTGGCATGGTAGCGCAGCCCCACCGGCGCCCATAATGCCGTCAAAAACCGATTGCCGGGTACATTAATTGAATCAAGATACTGGCCGGTAACAGTCATTTTGTTGTCCAGCGGATTGCGGTAGGCGTGTGCGGCCAGCGTACGCAGCGAGTTAAGGAAAAATATCAGTGCAGCGATTGCATACCACAGGACCAGGACCCGGTAGCCCAGAACGCCCGACGCGACGCAGGTGACCACTGTAGCGGCGAATACAAATGCGGCGAACTCCTGCAGCCGCCAGTGTTTGTCGTTGCGGATAGCGTTTTCGGGCCGTTTGTAACTTAGATCGATAGCCAGCGAAGACGCTCGCGTCCACACCAGACGGCGCAACGACGGTATCGCATAGGATAGCGGCGCCAGCACCAGAAAGCGGCCCACAAAAAACAACGGTAAAATAAACGACAGCAGCACATAACCGATCAAGCCCACAGGCCTGCCCAAGGCAAAGGGGGTATATTCCCCGTCACCGCCGGTGCCATAGACATCGCGTTTATGATGATCATTATGCACGCCGTCATAGGTGAAGGACGGCACCATAAATGGAATGCCACAGATGAGGTTCCATACGAAACGGAATATACCGAACGTCCCCCTTTTCAGGTGCGCCAGTTCATGGATGAAGATCACGGCACGATATAGCGCAAGTGTGGCGATTACATAGGCGGCAAGCTGCCACGCGGAAAATACCGGCATGCGTAAAGCCGTCACAAAGGCACCCCACCCCAGCATAATATGGAAAAGAAAATCCAACCAGTAAGTCCAGGCCTTAGGTACCAGCAATTCGCGCACCAGTGCATGCGCTTCGCGCAACGGCAATTCGCGGCCGGCTGTTGCTTCTGTCATTGCCTCTCTCTTAGTACCCTTGGGCATAAATACACACACGTTCAGAGCGTCTCCAAAGTGCCAATGCAAGGCGCGCTTCGCAGGGAATGGCGAGCCCTTTTCAAGAAGCGCAACGCCGCAGTGGCGCTTTGGAGGCGCT
>JAANXG010000036.1 GCA_018263405.1 Gammaproteobacteria bacterium | reverse complement strand
GGTCGGAAANNCCCCTCGCCGGCGTTACGCTCGCTTGAATTGACCGGGCCAGTCCTGCGCTCGCGTGCCTTGGCGATCGGCTTTTCCGATCCCGCTGAACGTGTGTGTATTTATGCCCAAGGGTACTAAGCGGATCGTTCAACGCGACGAGCTGACAAGAGCATAGAAACAGGGCTCGACGCACCAAACGTTTTATTCCTTTCGTCGTTTAGGGCTCGCGCCGATGTTATAACGGTACGTAACGTATGCTCGAGGGATCGTCAAATCTGCAACACAAGGATCAGCGTTGCAACAGTCCCGATCAATGCGATGCCGTATAGCAACCATTTGAAAAACATACGGCCCCCGTAAACGCCCAGATCGTGGAGACTTAGAAAGATTCTGTGGAAACCGTGCCACAGAGTGAGGCTGATAACGGCGAACAGAAAGAGCTTGCCGAACCAGCCGGTTGCAAACCCATGGATTCGATCAAAACTCATCACGCCCTCGGGCATGATTGCCAGCGGCACAGCCACGCCGGTGATGAAGATAAGCACGGGCAGAATAAAGGCAAAAACAAGCCCGCCCGCACCGAACAGGGACCAGAATATGGGTTCGTTTGAGCGTGTCTTCATGATCAAGTCCAGGCAACGGTGAAAATTATCAGATACAAAACTGCCGCAATAACGTACTGGACACCGGTAATGAGACCGTCCGGCACGCGATAACCACCAACGAACAGAAGAGGCGTCACCTTGGGCGATACCCTGAACCAGGTGACTGTGTGATACAGCGCGGCCGCCGTGGCCATCAAATGAAAGAATATCGCCAATGGATTTGCCAGTGACGCAAGCCAGGCGTTATAAGCGGTTTCTCCCTTGACCAGGCTCGCCAGCCCCCCCAACAGCACAAAGGCGTAGAGCACGACAAAGACCGACGTGGCTTCCCGGATCATATAGCGCACGTAGAAGGGGTTCTTTAACCACCAGCTTGTCATGGGTCTTACATAGGGATCGCGTGCACTCATTTGCCGGCTCCTTTCCCGGATGCGAAGAATCGCAGGAAGTAGTCCATGGTGCTGTTGACTTTGTTAAGGTTTACCGCTTTGGCCGGATCGACCTCCTTGGGGCAAACTTCCGAACAATAGCCCACCAGGGTACAGCCCCATACACCCTCTTCGGAATTAACGATCTCCATTCGCGTCTCCCGGGCACCATCCCGTGAATCGGCATTATAGCGGTGGAGAAGCGCGAGTATCCCGGGGCCGGTAAAGTTCGTGCTTAAACCATATTGCGGGCATGCCGCATAACAGAGCATGCAGTTGATACAGGCACTAAACTGATCGTACTGGGCCTTTTGCGCGGGGGTCTGGAGATATTCCCCTTGTTCCACACTGCGAGGTTCCGCAGGAACGATGTAGGGCGTGATGCTCCCCAGCTTGTCGATGAAATCGGAAGCGTCGATAACGAGATCTTTCTCGATAGGGAAGTGTTTGAGTGCTTCAATCTGTAATGTACCGGGATAATACTCCCTCAAAAAAGTACTGCAGGCGAGCTTCGGTTCGCCGTTCAGCATCATGCCGCAGCTCCCGCATATGGCCATGCGGCAGGACCATCGAAAGCTCAATGAGCCGTCAAGGTAATCCTTGATGTACTGCACACCCTGCAATACCGACATATCGTCCGTAAAAGGCACTTCAAATGTTTGCGAGACCGGCTTAGTGTCCTTTTCGGGACGATAGCGGAGTACTGCTATCTCGATGGTTTTTTCGACTTCAGCCATTGTCACTTCGCTCGTTCTTCTGCTCCGCCTTTTCGCCGGCGGCACCGTAGGCCCGAACATCCGGTTTGGATTTGGTGATGCTTACGTCGGAGTAATCGATCCGCGGGGCATCGTCCCCATTGTAGAAAGCGAGGGAGTGCTTGAGAAAGTTCTCGTCATCGCGCTCCTCAAAGCCGTCAAGACGTTGATGGGAACCGCGAGATTCCTTGCGCTTGATCGCGGAGTGTACAACAGCCTCGGCCACCTCCAATTGGTAGCCGAGTTCTAGTACAAGCAGTCGTTCCGTGTTCCAGGCGCTGCCGGTGTCTTCAACCTTGACACGCTTGTAACGATCACGCAGCTCGGCGAGCTTGTCACAAGTCACCTGCATGCCATCGCCAGTTCGATAGATGCCGCAGCCTTCCTCCATGGACTTGAGCATTTCGCTGCGGAGGTCAGCCGTTCGTTCGGTGCCCCCGTTATTGGAGACGATACTTTCTGTCCGCTGTTGTATTTCTTTGGCGAGTTTCCGGAGTGTCCCCGCAGCGCCTAGCGGGGCTGATTTCGCGAATGCGGCGGCTTCTTCGCCCGCAACCTTGCCGAATACGCACAGTTCCGTCAGGGAGTTGGAGCCCAGCCGGTTCGCCCCATGAATGCCGATGCTGGAACACTCGCCAACCGAGTACAGACCGGGCAACCGGGACGCCGTCTTCCGGCCGGCCTCTATACCACCCATGGTGTAATGGACGGCAGGCAAGACGGGTATAGGCGACTCCGCCGGGTCGACGTTTTGATAGTCCACGGCCATTTCATAAATCTGAGGCAATCGTTCCAGCAGTTTTTTCTTGCCTATGTGCCGGAGGTCCAGTTGTACATACGCGCCGTGAAGCCCTTCGATGGTGTTACCTTTTTGATATTCATGCCAGAAGGCCTGGCTCAGGCGGTCTCTTGGCCCCAGTTCCATCGCCTTGTTGCGGGGTGAGGGCTCCGCGGGGCCCAGGCCATAGTCCTGAAGGTATCGATAGCCATCCTTGTTGAGCAAAAAACCTCCCTCACCGCGGCAGGCTTCGGTGAACAAAAGACCGGTACTGGGCATGCATGTGGGATGGAATTGCATGAACTCCATATCCCTCAATGGAACCCCATGGCGGTAGGCGAGAGCCATACCGTCACCGGTGACGATGCCGCCATTGGTGTTTTGTCTGAAGACCCTGCCGGCACCTCCTGTCGCAATAATGGCAGCCCTGGCCTGAATGAAGACGAATTGCCCGCTGGCAATTTCGATCGTAACGGCGCCCTGTACTCGATCGTCCTCGACAACCAGATCGCAACAGAAGTGCTCGTCCAGACGGTGAATCGATGGATACCGTATCGATGTTTGAAACAGGGTATGCAGCATATGGAAGCCGGTCTTGTCCGCCGCAAACCAGGTACGGTCTATTTTCATACCGCCGAAGGACCGCACATTCACCCGGCCGTTCTCGCGTCTGCTCCAGGGGCAGCCCCAGTGTTCCATTTGCACCAGTTCCCTGTGGGCGTGGTTGACGAAATATTCCACCACGCCCTGCTCGCACAACCAGTCGCCGCCTGCCACTGTGTCATCGAAATGGTAATCCAGGCTGTCATGCTCCTGGGTCACTGCAGCGGCGCCCCCCTCGGCAGCAACGGTATGACTGCGCATTGGGTACACTTTCGAAAGGAGAGTAATCGGAAGAGAACGGTCAGATTCGGCGGCGGCGATTGCCGCGCGCAGGCCTGCACCACCACCACCAATAATCACCAAGTCAGTCGTAACGGTTTCCAAGGGATAAGTTAAGGAACTTTTTTGTTGGTTATAGCCGAATCGCTTAATGGATAGAAGATAAACCATCTGCCTCGCTATGAAAAGGCCGTCCCGATGAGCTTGCGGTCCATGCCCCCCGAGTTCCGGGTACACGCGCCGCTACATCGCCCATCCGGTGGTCGCTAAAAGGCGGCCTGACCTATGGCGCCGTAACACAAAGTAAAGTATAACTTTTGGGAATCCGGAAATATCCAGTGGGTATCCGGTTCTGTGTTCCAGATCAATATGTTAACACCCCTCAGCAATACGGAGAGAAACATACACATGCCACCTGGGGCGAACAAGGACCACAATTACAGCTTGAATTCGGACGCGAAGGATCCGACGGGCGCTGCTCTGGTTATCGGTGGCGGCATTGCAGGTATGCAGGCCTCGCTTGATCTGGCCAATACCGGCTACAAGGTTTTCATGGTCGAAAAAAACTCGGCCATCGGCGGCAATATGGCCCGCCTGGATAAAACATTCCCGTCCAATGACTGTGCCATGTGCACGATCTCCCCCCGCCTGGTTGATTCCGGCCAGCACCTGGATGTGGAAATCCTGACCAATAGCGAAGTTCTGCACGTCCAGGGCGAGGTGGGTAACTTTACTGCAACCCTGCACACCAAACCGCGGTTCATCGATGCCGACAAGTGCACAGCCTGCGGCATGTGCGCCGAGGTCTGTCCCGTTGCGGTTGATAATGTTTTTGAGGGTTCTCTGCGCAACCGCCGTGCGGCCTACAAACTATACCCGCAAGGCACCCCAAACGCCTATGCCATTGACAAACGTGGTGTGGCGCCGTGCCGAGATGCCTGCCCTACCGGCCAGCGCGCCCAAGGCTATATCGCACTGATCGCCGAAGGTCGTATCGAGGAAGCCTATCGTTCCATTAAACGTGACAATCCATTCCCGGCCATTTGCGGTCGTATCTGCAACGCGCGCTGCGAAAGCGCCTGCAGCCGCGGCAAGGTTGACGAACCGGTCAGTATCCGCAGCCTGAAACGCTACGTCACCGATGCAATCATGGCCAAACCGCGCCTTGTTCCGGGAAAAGCCGAACGCCTGTACAAGGAAAAGATTGCCATCATCGGTGCCGGTCCCTGCGGCCTGACGGCGGCCCGGGATCTATGTCTGGAAGGCTATGGGGTCACCGTCTTTGAAGCCCTGCCTGTCGCCGGCGGCATGTTGCGGGTTGGAGTTCCCGAATACCGTCTGCCTGCAGAGATCATCGAACGCGAAGTTGCCGACATTATTGACCTGGGTATCGAGCTGCGTTTGTCCAGTCCGGTTGAAAATCTCGATGAGCTGTTTGACAACGGTTACAGTACCGTGCTGGTTTCCGTCGGTGCCCATGAAGGCAACCGTCTGCCCATCCCAGGCAATGATCTGAACGGCATTCTGATCAATACCGTCTTCTTACGCGATGTCCGCCTGCACCAGATCGATGGCTCGATCCGCGACCCGCGCTCCGATGTAGAAGCCAGGCGCGTTGTTGTGATCGGTGGTGGTGATGTTGCCATGGACGTTGCCCGAACCGCACTGCGTCTCGGCGCTGCCGATGTCCAGGTCGCCATGCGCGAAGACAGTGACAACATTCCTGCCGGCCCGCAAGAAGTCATCGGTGCTCGCGAGGAAAACATCACTGTGCATACCTCGGTGAATTTTCTCTCTATTCAGGACGACGGCAACGGCAACGTGTCTGGTCTTGAGTGCCAGCGTGTGAACAAGTTTGATATTGACGACTACGGACGCTGGATCCCGGATGTGATTGACGGCTCCGAGTTTGTCATCGATGCCGATGTAGTAATCTTCTCCGCCGGTCAGAAATCAGGTTTATCCTTTCTCCCGCAAGCCGGCGGTATAACCATCAATGCAAATCACACCCTTGGCGTCAATCCAAAAACCTTTGCCACCGATCGCCCCGGTGTATTTGCCGCCGGTGATGCAGTCAGCGGCACCGCCTTTGTTATCGAAGCCGTTGCCGGCGGTCACAAAGCCGCAACGGCCATGGGCCGTTACCTGCGCGGCGAAGACATGGAAACTGCCGAACCGCAATACCCCGTTGCCGGTTTTACCCGGGAACAGCTCGATGATCGTGTCCTGAAAGGCGAACTGGTCCCAACCCCGCGCGTACGCCATGCCAGTCTTCCCGTAGAAAGCAGAACCGGCAGCTTTGCCGAGGTTGATTATGGCTACACCGAAAAGGAAGCCCGCGCGGAAGCGGCCCGCTGCCTGTCGTGCGGTATCTGTTCGGAATGTCTAATCTGCGAAGATGCCTGTGAGGTCCAAGCCATCGACATGGGCGCAACCGCACAAACATACGATGTGGATGTTGGTGCGGTCATTCTGGCCCCGGGCTACAAACTCTATAATGCCGAACACTCTGAAGAGTTCGGCCTCGGCCGTTATCCCAACGTACTATCCTCTATCCAGTACGAACGGCAACTTTCCGCATCCGGTCCGACCAATGGCAAAATCATGCGCCCATCCGACGACCAACGGCCCAAGCGTATTGCCTGGTTACAGTGTGTCGGCTCGCGTGATACCCGCCATGATTATTGTTCATCCGTATGCTGTATGTACGCCACCAAGCAGGCCACCATGACCAAGGGCCATTGGCCGGAAACGGAAACGGAAATCTTTATTATGGATCTGCGTTCGTTTGGCAAGGGCTATGAAGCTTATTACAACCATGCACGTGAAAAACTGGGAGTTCGTTACACCCGCTGCCGGGTTTCAAAAATCGTTGAGGATCCGCTGACAAACAATCTGATTGTCCGCTATATGGAACGCGGCGAGAGCGCCGGCGGTGAGACCGTTGAGCGCATCCGGGAGGAGCTGTTTGATATGGTCGTGCTGTCCGTCGGCATGGAAATGGCTGACAGCACCCGCGAGCTGGCGCAGCGTCTCGGTGTCGAGGTGGACGAGCATGGTTTCTGCAAAACCGTTCAATACAACCCCTTGCAGACCAGCCGCGAAGGTTTCTATGCGGTGGGTCCGTTCCGTGAGCCGAAAGATATTCCCGAATCCCTGCTTGAAGCCAGTGGCGCCGCCGCCCAGGCGGGTGCCATGCTGCGCAAGTCACGCGGTACCCTGACCCGTGAAGCGGTATTTCCGCCCGAACGCGACATTGTCGCGGAAAACCCCAAGGTCGCCGTCTTTGTCTGCCATTGCGGCACCAATATCGGCGGCTATCTGGACGTGCCGGGAGTGACTGAATACGCAAGGGATTTACCCGGCGTTATTCACTCGGAAGACAGCCTCTATGCCTGTTCCCAGGACAGTGTCGCGCAAATCACCGAAAAGGTTGAAGAACTGGGCGCCAACCGTGTGGTCATTGCAAGCTGTACGCCGTTGACTCACGAACCGGTGTTCCGCAAAAGCATGCGTTCGGCCGGCCTGAACCCGTATCTACTCGATATGGCCAACATCCGTAACCAATGTTCCTGGGTGCACTCCCACGACTGGGATGCCGCAACCGATAAGGCCAAGGACCTGGTTCGCATGTCCATTGCGAGAGCCTCTAACCTGCAACCCCTGACCACCAGTGAAATGTCGGTCCAACGCGGTGCGCTGGTCATTGGCGGGGGTGCCGCCGGTATGGAAGCCGCCCTGATGCTCGCCGACCAGGGCTTCCCGGTTGATCTGGTGGAACGCGATAGCGAACTGGGGGGTGCTCTGCGTCACCTGCATTATGACCTTGATGATTTCGGCATCGAAGCGGCCGTAGCACCGGAGGGATCCGGAAACAACATGAGCCCGCAGGACTACCTGAAAAAACTGATTGCGAAGGTTGGGGAACACCCGGCCATCCGCCTGCATTGCAACGCCGAGATCGTGAATGCCCGGGGCTTTGTGGGCAACTTCTCCTCCACCATCGGCTATATCGATCGTAGTGAACGAATTGAGATCAGTCACGGTGCCACGGTGGTTTGTGTTGGCGGCGTTGAATACCGCGGCGAAGAATATGCTTACGGCACCGATCCGCGGATCACCACCCAGCAACAATTCGAGGGCGTTCTCTCTGATTATGAAAAAGGCGTTGCCGGTCCGGCCGCCGAATTGCCCAACAGCATCGTGATGATCCAGTGCGTCGGTCCGGCTGATCGCTATTGTGGCCGTATCTGCTGCACCACCGCCATGAAGAACGCGCTGATCCTGAAGCGACTGAATCCGTCGGCGCAGATCACCGTGATCTACAAGGACATCCGCACCTATGGCTTCAAGGAACGCCTGTACACCCGGGCCCGTGAATCCGGTGTCATATTCATGCGTTATGAAGACGATCGGGCCCCGGAAGTCACGGTTGGTTCCGATGGCGTTCTGAGCGTCAGTGTGTGGGAGGAAATCCTCGGCAAGCAAATGGAGTTGAACCCCGACACGGTGGTTCTCAGCACTCCGATTGTTCCCGCGCCGGCAGCCGAAGAGTTGGCTAAGCACCTGAAAGTTTCTCAGGATGCCAACGGCTTCTTCCTCGAAGCCCACGTCAAGCTGCGGCCGGTGGATTTTCTGGCCGATGGCGTGTTTATGGCAGGGCTTGCCCACTATCCCAAGTTATTGCGGGAATCCATCGTTCAGGCCCAGGCCGCCGCCGCGCGCGCCGCAACCATTTTGTCGCGTGACACCTTGACCACCGGCGGTCCGGTGGCCGAAGTCAACAACGACCTGTGCGTTGCCTGTCTGACCTGTATCAGATGCTGCCCCTTCGGCGCGCCGCGCATTGTCGATGATGCCAAAAGCACCGGCGGTATTATGGGTGCGGCCCACATTGAATCCGCACTTTGCCAGGGCTGCGGCCTGTGTGCGCCCGCCTGCCCGGCCGAAGCCATTGAACTGAAGCACTATACGGAAAACCAGGTATCGGCCAAGCTCGATGCCCTGTTTGAAAAGGCCTATGTATAATGACCACGGAAGCTAAAGAGTTCGAACCGGAGGTCGTGGCATTTTGCTGCCGCCACTGCGCGTATTCAGCCGCGGACCTGGCGGGCGGCGGGCGCATGACCTACCCTTGCGCCATCAAAATCGTTGAAATGCCCTGCACCGGACGCGCCAATGTGCTGGAAATTCTGCACGCGATGGAAAACGGCGCCGACGGGGTTGCCGTGGCTGGATGTCTGCCCGGCACCTGCCACTATATCAAGGGCAACACCCATGCCCGCCAGCGCGTGGACCATGTCAGCGAACTGCTGACGAAGATCGGCCTTGAAGAAATGCGCGTAAGGATGATTCATATCTCTGCGGCCATGGGCGCGCAGTTCGTCGCCGAAGTCACAAATTTTGTAGAAACCATTAAGGATCTGGGTCCTTCCCCGTTGTCGAGGGACACCGGCAATGCCCGGGTTGCCCCCGGATCCGAGCACGCAGGAAGTAAGCCATGATTGTCGCTGAACAGAAACCCCTTGATGAAATCAAGACCATGCTCGAGGGCTGCAAGAAAGTCCTGGCCGTCGGGTGCGGAACCTGTGTCACGGTATGTTTTGCCGGTGGCCGCCGGGAGGTCGGTATTCTCTCGGCTTCGCTACGCATGTCCACCGATCTGGATGGGGAAGCCATCGCCGTCGAAGAAACCACGGTGCAACGCCAGTGCGAAGAAGAATACATTGCGCCGCTGGAAGCAGACCTGGAAGAGTACGATGCCGTCCTGTCACTTGGTTGTGGTGTTGGTGTTCAGAGCCTCGCCAGGCAATTTCCGGGAAAACGGATTCTGCCGGCGCTCAACACCAAGTTCATGGGCTTTCCGTCCGAACACGGTGTGTGGGAAGAGCGTTGCCAGGGCTGCGGTAACTGTGTGCTGCACATCACCGGCGGCGTCTGTCCGGTCAGTCGTTGCCCCAAGCAGTTATTCAATGGTCCCTGCGGAGGTTCACAAGACGGTATTTGCGAAGTTGACCCCGGTACGGAATGCGCCTGGCATACAATCTGCACGAACCAGCTTGAACTGGGCTTGTTTGAAGAAATGATGAAGGTGCAGCCTGCCAAGGACTGGTCGACGTCTCGTGACGGCGGTCATCGCCGTATCGTTCGCGAAGACATCCGCCTCCCCGAAATAGAAAAGGCATAAGGCCAGGGACGCGACCATGAACATGCACTACCCCGCCTTTAGAATGCCTGAAAACACGGACACGCCACCCATCGCCGAGCGTTGTGACAGCAAGTTGGCCCGGGTGCTGGCGTCTGGTGAATTTGCCGTGACCGGCGAAGTCGGCCCACCGAAGGGCTGCACCACCGAACCGGTACGGACCAAGGCCCGGCTGCTCACCGATTGCGTGGACGCCGCCAACGTGACCGACAACCAAACCGCCGTGGTGCGCATGAGTTCCATCGCTGCGGGCCTGATCGTGCTGGAAGAAGGCATCGAGCCGATCATCCAAATGACCTGTCGTGATCGCAACCGGCTCGCCATGCAATCCGACCTGCTCGGTGCCTACGCGCTGGGCATCAAGAATCTGCTATGCCTGTCGGGTGACCATCAGTCCGGCGGCAACCATCCCGGCGCCAAGAATGTCCATGACATCGATTCCATGCAGTTCCTGCGCATGATGAAAGAGATGCGCGACGAGAACATTTTCCAGTGCGGCGAGGAAATCAAGGGCGGCGGCCCGCGCTTTCTGCTTGGTGGCGCAGCCAATCCATTTGCCGACCCGGCACAATGGCGGCCCTATCGTCTCGCCAAGAAGGCCTTGGCCGGTGCCGACTTTGTGCAGACCCAGCTCGTCTATGATCTGCCTAAGTTCCGCGAGTACATGAAGCGCGTGGTCGATATGGGTGTAGCGGAACAAATTAAGGTCATCGTCGGTGTGGGGCCACTGAAAAGCACGGGCATGGCAAAGTACATGCGCGACCGGGTTCCCGGCATGAGCGTTCCCGACCCACTGGTTGAGCGCATGGATGGTGCGGTTGCGGGGATCGACAAGGGGAAAAAAGCCGATCGCAGCACCGCCTGGCGCAACGAAGGCATCAAGATCTGTATCGAACAGATTCAGGAAATCCGCGCAATCGACGGCGTAGCCGGTGTCCACATCATGGGCATCGAGTGGGAAGAAGCCATTCGGCCCATCGCCGAAGGTGCGGGCCTCCTGCCCCGACCTATCATCTAAGATCCGATCTTACCGCGAGTACCGATATGGCAACTGCAGAGCCCCGAATTCCGGTCCAAACTCAGGCACGGAGCATGCATTCCCCTTGTCCTATGGCGGCTCCGAGCGGCCCCATGCCACTGGTCGAGGTTGTCCGTGAGGCAACCGGGTCCAACCCGTGCAAGTGCTATCAGTGCATCAAGTGCACCAGCGGTTGTCCTTTGGCCGATCAGTTCGACCTGACGCCCAATCAAGTGATGCGCAGTGTTCAGCTCAATGACACTGCGGTTTTGGAAAGTAAGTCCATCTGGCTGTGTGCGTCGTGCCATACCTGTACCACGCGCTGCCCGCAACAGATCGACGTAGCCGGGGTGATGGATACGCTGTGCATTGAATCGCGCAAGCGCGGTATCAAACCCGCGGTGCCGGAAATTGCCAGGTTCAATGACCTGTTCCTGCGCGGCATCAAGATATTCGGCCGCACTTATGAACTGGGCCTGGGCGCAGCCTTTAACATGGCGCTCGGCCGGCCGCTCCGTGATTTCGATTTGGGTAAGCGTTTGTTTGCCCGGGGCAAAATGAAAATCCTGCCCCATTTTGCCAAAGGTACTACGCAAGCCGAAAAAATTGCCGCCAACCCCAAAGCGGTGGGCTACTATCCCGGCTGCTCGCTCAGTTCAACCTCCATAGAATACGGCAAATCGGTGAGAAACATCGCGAGCGCCATGGATATCGAACTGGTCGAACCCAAGGACTGGGTCTGCTGCGGTTCCAGCCCGGCGCACTCGACTGACGCCGGACTCGCTAACCTGCTGCCCATGAAGACCGTTACAACCGTTGAACAGATGGGGCTCGATACCGTGACCTCGCCGTGCAGTGCCTGCTTCTCGCGCCTCAAGCACGCCGAACATGCCGTGCGTAACAAGCAGGCGGTACGAAATAACGTCAGCGAGGCTTTGGGCTATGACTATAAGGGTTCCGTGAAAGTCCGCCACATGATTGACGTGATTGTCGATCATGCCGGTCTTGATGAAGTCGCCAGGCGGGTCGTAAAACCGCTCAAGGGGCTCAAGGCCGCCTGTTACTACGGCTGTCTGATCACCCGGCCTTCGGGAATTACCGGGGCTAAAAACCCGGAATACCCGGTGAAGATGGACAGACTGCTGAAAACCCTTGGCGCAGAAACCATCGACTGGTCACGCAAGACTGAGTGCTGCGGCGGTTCGCTGGCCATCAACAAGACCGAGGTCGCCATCGGGATGATGAAGCGGACCATGGACGACGCCCGGGCTTGTGGTGCGGAAACCATCGTAACCATGTGCCCGATCTGTCACTTGAACCTGGATTCCCGCCAGAGCGAAATGGGCTATGACAACGAAATACCCATCTTCCAGGCAACCCAGCTCATGGCACTGGCCTTTGGCCAGGGCGAAGACAAAGCTGCTCTTGGCCACAACCTGACCGACCCGAAGCCGTACCTGCGGGAAAAGGGTATGCTGTCTTACGAAGCAAAGGACAGATTGGCCCGCTGCTGATCGTTATTCGACGCCGCTTCGCATCCGGTTGAAAAATATTGGAATCGTGATGAGCAGAAGAATCAAAGAGACCGTGACGGCGAGCACCGAAACGGCCGGAATCTCCGGCGAGAATCCCTGCTGCATGTGCCCATAGACCCACGGCGGGACGGTGGCGCGCGAACCGGCATAAAGGTCAATATAGAAGTTCCCCCAAGACAGGGTAAACGCGAAAAGAAACGCCGCCAAGAGGCCCGGCGCGATGAGTGGGAGCGTCACCTGTCGGAAAATGCGGAAGTGGCCGGCGCCGAGATCCTCCGCGGCGCGCTCGATCTCGGGAGAGTATCCAAGCAACTGGATTGAGATCACCAGGACCGCGATGGGCACCAGCAGCACACATTCTCCCACGATCATGGTCGCGGTGTTCGGCAGCTGCCCGAAGTAGTGAAGCAACACCAGGATCGCGATTCCGAGCACCAACTGCGGGAAGAAAATGGGCAGCAAGACCAGGCGCTTGTACAGCCCGAGGCCGGGAAAGTCGTAGCGGGTGTAGGCGATGGCGCCGGGGATGGCGACGGCCGTGGCCAACACCGCGGCGGTGAGGGACTTGAAAAAAGTATAACTGAGAACCCTCAGCAGGCTTTGATTCCCGAATATCCCGGCGAACCACTTCAGAGTGGGGTCGATCGGCAGCGTAAAGAAGTTCTTGTTGTGCAGGGCATAAACGCCGAGTGAGACGAAGGGCACGTACATCCAGACGACGACCACCGCGGTCAATACCCAGCCGCCAATGACGAGAGACCGACCGGCGCGCATCAGCGCTTGCCCCCCCTGCTCATCAGCCGCTCAACCTCCACCCACCGCAGGACCGGGACTACGACGATCAGCAGGAACACCATCATGATCACCGATTCAGCGGACCCCGACATCCAGTCCTGCGCATAGCCATAGGAAAACTTGAGCATGTTACCGACGAGCTGAACGTTGTCACCGACCAGCACTTCGGACGAGGTGGCATCCCCGAAAGAGAGCGAGAACGCAAGCGCGCTGCCGATGGCGATGCCGGGGGCCGCCATGGGAATCACCACGCGCCGGACCACCCGCCAGCCGGTTCCGCCCAGGTCCCGGGCCGCGTGGAGCAACTCGTCCGGGATGTTGGAAATCGCAACGTAGATGGGAAAGATCGGAAGAGCACAGTCCAGGTAGACCGGGCCGAAGATCGCCATCGGCCCCATATAGGTCAACCCGTCAACGCGCGGCAGACCGACCCAGGCAAGCGCCTCATTGAACAGTCCGTACTTGAGCAGGAACAGCCGCCACCCGTAGATCCGGATGAGCAGGGACATAAACAGCGGCGCGACCAGCAGGGCGATTGTGAACGCCTGGGCGGTCTTGGAGAGGTACTTCGCGATGTAATGGGCGAGCGGAAAAGCGATTATCAGACAGATTACGACGGTGCAGGCGGAGTACATCACGCTGTTCAAATACATGGACAACTTGGGCCCGCTGTTGACTATGCCGACATAATTCTGGAGCGTGAACTCGATCTGGGAGAGCACGTCCGTCTCCGAGAACGAATAGATGAAGATGATCACCAGCGGGACGAAGAAGAACACCGTCAGTATGAGCGCTACCGGTGCGATCAGCAGATAGCGCCACGATCGCGCCGGCCGGCCCCGGCCCGGGACGACGGCGGCGCCCGCGGCTAGTCCCGGACGATGATTCCCGAGTCCGACCGCCATTCGGCGTACACCGTATCGCCCGGAGAGAATTCGGCTGCAAGGGATTTCTCCATGAGGCAGCCCAAATGAAAGCCTGTCCCCTCCAGGGCGAGTGAATATTCAATGGAACCGCCCAGGTCATACCGGTTGAATACCCGGCCCCGGACGGCGTTCGGCCAGCGCGGCTCACGGGTCAGGTCGATTTCGTGCGCCCTGAGCAGCAGGTAGCCCGTTTCCAAACCGGCATTCTCCGTCACCTGCACGCTGTTCCCCAGCTCCTCGGCATAATAGCGTCCCGCCTCGCCGTCGGCACGGACGCTGATGACGTTGGCGTCGCCCATGAACTCCCCGACAAAGCGGTTCACCGGCTGCCGGTAGATCTCGTCGGGTGTGCCGATCTGCAGAATCTCCCCGTCTTTCATGACCACGACGTGGTCGCTGAGGCTCAGTGCCTCCTCCAGTGAATGGGTTACGTAGAGAAAGGTCTTGCCGATGCGCCGGTGCAGGTCAGAGAGCATTTTGCGGAGTTGGCGGCGCAACTGAAAATCGATCGATGAAAGCGGTTCATCCAGGAGCAGCAGGCGGGGGTCGTAGATCAGCGAACGCGCGAGTGCTACGCGCTGGCGCTGCCCGCCCGACAGTTGACCGGGCGGGCGGGCCAGCAATCCATCGGCCAGGTCGACCAGGCTGCACATCTCCCGGACGTGCTGCTCCCGTTCAGACTTTGCCACGCCGAGCGACTCGAGCGGAAAGGCGAGGTTCTCGGCCACCGTCATGTGCGGAAACAGCGCCAGATTCTGGAACACCAGACTGCACGGACGCTTGCGCGGCGGGTCCGCCAGGATGCTTCGCCCGTCTATACGGATATCGCCCGACGTCGAGTCGATAAGGCCGGCGATAATCTTGAGCGTCGTGGTCTTGCCGCAGCCGCTCGGTCCCACTACGCCGATGAACTCTCCGGGCTGTACATCGAAGGAAATCTCGCGCACGGCGACCTCTTCGCCATAGCGGTGGTACAGGCGGTCCACCTCGAGCAGGGGTTGGTCCATCAGCCGGCCGGGGGGTCCGCGCTACGGGTCTTGAAAACGGCTGACCGGAGCGGCCGCCACGCGTCTATGGATCGATGCGGGGGCCTTGAACGGTAGCGGCTGCTCCGGCTCACGACCTACCCGAAGGAGCGCACGGGGAAGATCTTGGCCTCGGCGTGCTTCTCCCCGATGTGCTGCTTGGCTTCTTCCCAGATCGAGTTGAACTTATCCAGATCCGGAACGCCTTCGTACCAGCGACTGCTCTCGATCATGGTCTGCATGTAGTCGGCCTCAAGGATCACGCGCTGCTCTTCGCTCCACCTCTCCCAGGGCTCTTTGTGCGGCACCAGAACGGCCGGCCCCTTGTCCGGCCACGACAGCTCGTAGGCCGTGCTCGGTTTCTGCATGTAGACCAAGTAGTCGTAGGTGGCGGGATGCAGTTTGGAGTTGTCGACCACCACCATGGTCTCGACCCAGGTGGTCCCGCCGGCATTGTTCGGGGCTTTTGGAAACTCCGGATTGGCACGCGCCGGCACAATCGTCCGGAACTGCAGGTGGCCGTCCTGACGCAGCGGCCCGTTGATGAAGTTATCGCCCTCGAAGCAGACGTCGATTTCCTCGTGCAGCAGCGCCTGATTAACCTGCGGCGCGTTGGAGAACAGCGCCTTGGCATTCTGGAACAGCTTGATGGTCTCCTCGCGCACCGTCCCGAGCTCTTCCTCGGTGTGCACCTTGTAAGGGTCGATGTTGCACCAGAGCATGATCAGCTGGATCGTCCAGAACATCCGGTCCAGAAGCCCGATATTGTAGTCCTTGCCCGGGTTCCAGACCCAGTCGTAAGAAGTGCTCCACACGTCCTCGGGCACCCGCTCGGTGTTCGCGTACGCCGACACGACGCCGAATCGCTGTGGCAATCCATACAGGTCGCCGTCGGAATCGAACTGCATGTTCTCGTTCAGCTGGGCGAACTTGTAGTTCTCCAGGCGAAACTGGTCGATATAGTGGTCCCAGGCGAGGGTCTTCCAGGTCTCCAGGTCGAGCTTGCGGATGAGCCCCGCCTTGGCCAGTCGCGGCACCCAGGCCATGTCGAACGACGCCAGGTCGTAGAACTCGCTCTTGCCCCCCTTGATCTCGTTAAACGCTGCGGGATTGTCGGTGAACAACGAGATATCGATGGGGACGCCCCACTCCTCGGAGAAGGGCCCCGTGACATTGCCGGCGTCATACCCGGACCAGGTCTTGAAGTTGAGGGCGCCGGCAGCGGCCTCATCAGGCTCGGGCGTCATCCATTCATCGTGCCCGGCCGCATTTGCGGGCGCTGCCAGCAGGCCGGAGCCGGCGGTTGCCGAAAACCCGATTAGTGCAGCATTGCGGGTCAAAAAGCTCCTGCGGGACAACTTTTCGTTTGCATCGAACACCATAGCAAGTCTCCTCTTGTATTCTCTATTGTTGCGGGCCGTCAACGCCGACGGATCCCGGGACCGGGCTCGGCGGCGGGCCCCCTCGACGCCCTAATTTCAAGCGACACGTATGGCAAACGGTATCATGCCTGATGTTGGACTTGCAATATTCAATGTGTATGTTGCAAACTTATGGAAATCGTGGCTCCAGCCGCCGCGATCTCAGACACCGCGAATGGAGCGACACGATGGAATTCATTTTGATGCTTACCAGGCAGGATCAGACGATCCAGGATGCCCGCCAAGTCCTTGATATGGCGGTGGAAACCGGGGTCCGCCGGATCGGTTTCAAGGATGTGGGCGCATCACGGCATGAGTTGCGGGCGCTCGCCGAGACGATCCGGGAGGCGGGCGCCACCTCCTACATGGAAGTGGTAAGTACAACATCCGATCGTGTCCGGCAATCGCTGGCAACCGCCCAGGAGATCGGTGTCGATTGCGTCCTCGGTGGCCAGGATCTGGACCTGGCGCGAGACGTACTCGACGGGGGGCTCGCCGGGTATTACCCGTTCCCAGGCAAGCCGCATGGGCACCCCACGGCTCTCGGCGGCGCGCCGGAGGACGTCGCCCGGGATTGCCGGGCCTATGTTGAGGCCGGTTGTGCCGGCGTCGATCTCCTGGCCTTTCGCGCCACCGACGCCGATCCGCTCGAGCTGGTCCGGGCGGCCCGTGCCAGCCTCGCCGACCGGGAGCTGATCGTGGCCGGCAGCATCGCCAGCATCGAGCGCATCAGTGCGCTGGCCGAAGCCGGCGCGGATGCCTTCACGATCGGCTCGGCCATCTTCAACGGCTCGTTCTCACCCACGAAAGGGTCGTTCTTCTCCCAGGTTCAAGACGCACTCGAGGCCTGCGCCAACGCACCGCGCAGGGCGTGAACGCCATATTCATCGGTATAGACATCGGCACCCAGAGCCTCAAAGCGACGGTGGTGGCGAACGATCTCCGAGTGCTTGCTAGCGCATCGCGGGGCTATGAGGCGCGCTATCCAAAGCCCGGCTGGGCCGAGCAGGATCCGAAACTCTGGGAAGCTGCAATGGCGCCTGCGATTTGCGCCGCACTGGAAGAAGCCGGCGTGGGCCCGGCCACTGCCTCAGCCATCGGGATCGCCGGTCAACTGGACGGGTGCATCGCCGTCGATCGACAGGACGAACCGCTGGGCCCATGCCTGATCTGGCTGGACCGGCGGGCCGCCCTGCCTGACCGCAAGGGGCTCGCCGACGATATTCATCGCCGGTGCGGCATCGTGGCGGACCCGGGCCATATGGGAGCCAAGATCGCCTGGCTGCAGCGCAACGGTGCCGGGCAGGCGGTACGCTTTCATCAGCCTGTTTCCTACATCGTCAACCGGCTCACGGGGAGAGCAGTCATGGATTACGCGCTGGCCTCGACCACGATGCTTTACGACCTCGCCACCCGGGCGTGGAGCCCCGAGCTGCTCGAGGCATTCGGCGTCGATGCGGAGGAGCTCCCGGAACTCGCGGAGGCGTACGAGCCGGCCGGCCGCCTGAACAATGCCGGGTCTGGACTCACGGGGCTCCCGAAGGGCATCCCCGTCGCCGTGGGCACCGGCGACGACTTCTCGACCCCGCTCGGCGCCGGCATCGTGCGACCGGGCCGGCTGGCCTGCGTGCTGGGCACGGCCGAGGTGGTCGGGGCGCTCGATACCGAGGCCAAGATCGACGAGGAAGGGCTACTCGAAACCCATGCTTACGTCGGCGGCCATCACTTCATAGAAAATCCCGGCTGGTACGCCGGTGGAGCGATCGAGTGGTTCCTTAAGAACCACCGCATCGCCGACCCCGCAGAGTTCAACGACCTGGCCTCAAGGGCCCCGGCCGGCAGCGGCGGCGTTCTCTTCCTGCCGGCGCTGAGCGGCGCCATGGCGCCCGAATGGAACCCGGCTGCGCGGGCCTGTTTCTACGGACTGACGGCCGCCCACGGCCTGCCCCACATGGCACGCGCGGTCATGGAGGGTTGCGCGTTCGCCATGCGCGACGTGGTCGAGCGCCTGCAAAGCCTCGGTGTCCCGCTCGAGGCAATCCGCCTGCTCGGGGGCGGTGCCCGAAGCAGACTCTGGGCGCAGATCCGCGCCGACACCGTGCAGCTTCCGGTAGAGCTTCCCGGCGAGGTCGACACGTCGCCGATCGGGGCGGCCATGCTTGCCGCGGTCGCCGGCGGTGGTGCCCCCGACATCGTCACGGCAGCCGAGGCTCGCAACGATGTTCAGGTGGTCGTGCAACCCGGCGACGGCGGCGCGTACGATGCCGCCTACACGCGCTACCGGGCTCTGTTCAAAGCCCTGAAGCCGGTGTTCGATCTCGGATCGGAAAACCCATGACGATCCAGCAGGTCGACCTCGTAGTCATCGGCGGCGGGATCAACGGCGCGGGCGTCGCGCGCGACGCCGCAGGCCGCGGCCTGTCGGTGCTGCTCGCGGAACGGCACGACTATGCCGGCGCGACATCCTCGAATTCCTCAAAGCTCATCCACGGCGGCCTGCGTTACCTCGAGACCTTCGAACTTGGGCTGGTTCGGGAAGCACTGCGCGAGCGCGAGGTCATGCTGCGCATTGCGCCGCACATCACGGAACCGATCCGCTTTCTCCTGCCGATCGGGGCCGATGCGCCGCGTCCCACCTGGATGTTGCGGCTGGGGCTCTGGCTTTACGACATGCTTGCCGGGCACCGTCAGCTTCAGGGCAGCGGCCGCCTCAGCGCCCGGGAGGTAACCGAGTTGCCCCACCTGCGCAGCGATCGCTACCACACCGTCCTGCATTACCCCGACGTACTCACGGATGACGCCCGCCTGGTGCTCGAGACCCTGCTCGACGCGCGCAGCCGCGGCGCGGACGTCCGCAACTACTGCGAGGTGAAATCTGTCCATCCCGAGACGAACGGCTACAAAGTGACGCTGTGCGACGCCGAGGGTACGTGGAGCGCCCGGACTCGTTATCTGGTCAACGCTGCCGGACCCTGGACGAACCACGTGCGCAAATGGATATCGGACAATGAGCCCGGGTACGACCTGCGGCTTGTCCGTGGCAGCCACATCGTACTTCCAATGCCGCGACCGGCGCTTGTCGATGCGATAACTCTTCAGCGACAAGACGGTCGCGTAGTGTTCCTGCTTCCCTGGCTGGAACGTTTCCTGATCGTCGGCACAACCGAAGTGCCGCAGGACGATCCCGACGATGAAATCGTATGCACCGAGGCGGAACGCGACTACCTGCTTGCCGCCGCCAACGAAGTGCTCGATCTGGCAGCCGGGACCGATGCAGTAACCTGGAGCTGGTCCGGCGTCCGGCCGCTGGTGGATGACGAGTCCGAGGAGGTCAGCAAAACATCCAGGGGCTCGATGCTCGACGTCACGCCGAACGGACGCGGCGGGTGCGTGACGATCTACGGCGGCAAAATTACCACCTACCGTCGCCTTGCCGAGCGGGTCATGGACTCGCTGGCCGGCCTGGGGGCTGATATGACCGGGGCATGGACGGCGGATGCCCCGCTGTACAACGGCGGTCTGACGCGGGACGCTCTTTCCAGACTGGCCGAGGATTGCTCGCAGGTGCCCCGCCGGATCGCACACCGCTGGGCGTTCACCTACGGCGACGCCACGCGTGACCTGATGCAACGCGTCTCGGAGGACCCGGCACTCGGTAGGGAGGTCGCCGACGGGGTGCCGCTGGTCGAGCTCGAGCATGCCTGGTCGGCGGAGGACGCGCGCTGTGCCACCGATTTCCTGGAGCGCCGCACCAAGCTGAGGCTTATCCTGACGGAATCGGACCGGGAGCTGGTGGCGCGCTGGTTCGCCGACCGCGCCAACGTTTCCACCTAATCGACAACCGAGGATACATGACGCAAGACAACATACAGCTTCTGATCGACAAGCGTTATCCCGATCCTGATGGCGGCGAGTTACTCGGCGTCCCGATCCAGCGCATCGTCATCGAGGAGTCGCTCGCGGGCCACGAGGCTGATCTCGTCAGGGACACCGACCTCACCGGAACGCTTGCCGTGGTTTCGGATCCGAGAACGCGCGAAGCGATGGGAGACCGGATCGCCAGGGCCGTTGCCTCCGTGGGCACCGTCATGCCGGTGCGGCTCGGCGATCGTCCCCATGCGGACGGCGAGACCGTAGACATCCTCGAAACACAGACCCGCCACTGCGACGCCCTGATCGCCGTCGGCTCCGGCACCATCAATGACCTTTGTAAGTATGCCGCAGCCCGGCTGAACAAGCCCTACGTAGTCTTTGCGACGGCCCCTTCGATGAACGGCTACACGTCGGCAAATGCGGCCATCACCGTGGAAGGACACAAGAAGTCGTTTCCGGCAACCACGCCGGCGGGCGTCTTCATTGATTTGAGCGTTTTCGCCGCAGCCCCGCCACGCATGATCCAGGCGGGGCTGGGCGACTCGAGCTGCCGCAGCACGGCCCAGATAGACTGGCTGCTCTCCCACCACTTGCTCGACACGCCTTACCGCGGCGCACCGTTCGTGCTGCTCGCCGACGACGAGCCCGGGCTGCTTGAAGAGCCGAGCGCACTGATGCGGGGCGACCTTGCCGCGATGCGCCGGCTGGCACGCACCCTGATCCTGTCCGGGCTCGGCATGACCCTCTGCGGCGGCAGCCAGCCGGCGAGTCAGGGCGAGCACTTGATCAGCCACTATATCGACATGGTGGCGCCCGCCGATCGCCGCGAGACCTTGCACGGAGAGCAGGTCGCCGTGACCACCCTGACCATGGCGCGCCTGCAGGAGAGCTTGCTGACTTCGCGGGAGCCGCCCGAGCTCGGGCCCACGCCGGTCACGCGCAAGGATATCATCGCCCACTTCGGGCCGGAAGTAGGCGAGGCCTGCTGGCAAGAGCTCGAGCAGAAATCCCTGACCCCGGACGACGTGGAACCGTTCAATCAAAGGTTGGCCGGGAAGTGGAACGACATCGTGGCGGACTGCGAATCCGCCGCCGTCGGCTGGCGCCGTCTGCAGGCGGTGCTGGCCGCGGCAGGCGCCCCGACACAGCCGGCAGCCATAGCAGCGGATGGCGACCTCTATGCCAACGCCGTGCGACACGCACGCGAGCTGCGCAACCGCTACACCTTCCTCGACCTCGCCGGCGACGCGGGCGAGCTGGCTCGCCACGCATCGGCGCCATCGTGATGAAGCCTCTTGCGGAGTTCCCCGAAGCCGCCGCGCGGCAGATTCGATTCGTCCTGTGCGACATCGACGACACGCTGACGGATAAGGGGCGGCTGTCCGCCCGCGCCTACACCGCGCTCGAGCAGCTCAAGGACACTGGTTTGAAGGTGGTCCCGGTAACCGGTCGGCCGGCGGGATGGTGCGATCTCATTGCGCGCCAGTGGCCGGTGGACGGGGTGGTGGGAGAGAACGGCGCCTTCTACTTCCACTACGACCAGGCCAAGCGGCACATGCACCGGCGGTTCTGGCACGACTTGGAGACGCGCCGGCGCCATCGGTTCCAACTCGATGCCCTCGCGGGACGGATCATCCGGGAAGTGCCGGGGTCGGCCGTCGCGGCCGACCAGCTTTACAGGGAAAGCGATCTGGCGATCGATTACTGCGAGGACGTGCCGCCGCTTAACCCGCCGGCGGTCGCCCGGATCGTGGACATTTTTCACGAGGCAGACGCGAAGGCCAAGGTTTCCTCCATCCATGTCAACAGCTGGTTCGGCGAGAACGACAAGAGCACCATGAGCAGAGCTTTCCTCAAGGAAGTTTTCGGCTACGACATCGCGGCACAACCGGAGCTATCCGTGTTCGTCGGCGATTCCCCGAACGACTGCCCGATGTTCGAAGCGGTCGGACACGCGATCGGGGTAGCCAACGTCCGGGAATTCATAGATCAGCTCGCGCCACCGCCCCAGTGGATCGCGCAGTATCGCGGCGGTAGGGGCTTTGCAGAGATCGCCGGCCACCTGCTGGCGGCGCACCGGAGACGCTGAAGCGTGGGCACTACGCGCCTCACCCGCGAGGAACGGCAGAAACGCATCCTGCAGATTGCCAGGGCCCGAGGCTCGGTTCGGGTGAACGCGCTGGCGGAGACCTTCGATGTGACCGGCGAAACCATGCGGCGCGATCTGGACGGGCTGTGTGAACGCGGGCTCCTGCATCGCACCTACGGGGGCGCCGCGGCCCTGTCCTTGACCCATGAGCCGCAGGTCTGGGATCGACAGCGTAGCCGGGTCAACGAGCGGCAGCGGATCGGACAATACGCGGCGGATCTGGTGGACCCGGGTGATGCGATATTCGTCGATTGCGGCTCCACAACAACCTTTTTCGCCCGCGCCCTGGCGGCCCGGGCAATCAAGGTCACGGTCGTCACGAACTGCATACCGGCGGCCTCGGAGCTGGGCCCCGCCGAGGAGGCGCGTGTCATTCTGTGTCCGGGCGAGTATGTCGCGGGGGAGGGAGGCGTCTATGGACCGGAGACCATCGAGTTCATCACGCGATACACTGTGGACAAGACCTTCATCGGGTCGGGTGGACTGACCGTCGAGGGGCCAACCGACGCGGATACCCGAAGCGTCTGGATCAAGCGCGCCATGCTGGAGCGCAGCGAGCGCGCCCTCCTGCTCGTCGACAGCAGCAAATTCGATCTGCATCAGTTCGAGGTGATCGGCCCGCTGAGCAGGTTCAGCGACGTCGTCAGTGATCGGGCCCCGCGTGCAGGCCTGATCAATGCTTTGAAAAAAGACGGGGTCGGGTTGCACGAGGCAACATCGACGGCTTTGTTCGCGCCATAGCCCGGGAAGTTAACAGGTCAATACGTTCCTGCGTTGCGCCGGGGCGCGGATAGAAGATAATTCGGTGCCCTGCTTCGGCGGGAGAAGCTGTGCAGCAACCAACTCTCGGACTGGCGCCGGCAGTTTGCCAAAAAGGGTGTCGACGGTTTGAGCAAGAGTGTCCTGTTCCAAGCATTTTCGGCGGCACGGACCTTTTTGACAGCGGCTTCCTAGGTGAACGGTGGCAACGGAAAAGAGATATACCTTCGGTCGTTGAGGACTAAGGATATAGAACTTGAGATCTTCCAGCCCCTGCATGGGTTTGGCTCCGGCAGATGGGATCCAACTCTTTGGTTCACCGACGTATTCTTGCCCCGGGTTGCCCATGACAGTGGTGCGCCACAACAGACGCGGGTGTTCCGTTGAGCCGGCCCCGGGGGCGCTCGGGCGGGGTGCGTGCGGGTTGTGTTAGATTCAGACTGTTGCGCGAGCCCTAAGTGTGTTTACCATATTCACGCTCTACTTTCGCCACACGTATACGATAAGAATGAAAATATTTATTCTTTCCCATTTCTTGTGCCAACGTATGCTCTGCATGGGACTTCCATTTTTTAATGGCGTCCTCGTCTTCCCAAAGAGACATGGATAACAACTTACCTTCTTCATAGAGACTTTGAAATCGCTCTACCGATACAAAGCCTTTGATTTTTTCGACCTCTTCTCTCATAGATTGAGCATGAGTTAGATATTCCTCTCTGTACGAGTCATTCGGCCATGTTTCAAATGTAACGATGTACATAATATCTCCTCACAGTTATTTAGACAGAAATTGCAATTCTCGGACATAGGCGGAAACTGTCGATTGAATTTCAACTTTCCTGCGTCATTGTTCATAATCTTACCCGCCACGCGGGTGATATTCGACCAAATTTCGGTGAATACTCCACTTGAAACAGTGCACAATGTTGCCCGTCGCCTCGCACCGCCAGCCATGCCCGCAGCACCAGAGTTTCGATCGGTTCAATCGCAATTACCGGTTGCGTGTCATACTCCTCTATGTCTTCAAGGCATTTTTGTATTGAACCAATTGTTTGCTCTTCAAATACCTGAGAGAATTCTCTTTCAATGCCTTCCACTGCAGTGATTTGCTTTTCATCAAGGGTTTTTTAAAACCCGCAGGGCGTTTGGAATTTGTTTCCATATTGTTTTTCCAACAGAATCAGCTTTCGCTATTGTTGAAACCAAATCCCAATGGGCACTATTTGTTTCACCGTACCTGGGTCGCAATACAGACAAGAGGATAGCTGCCCTTCTATAGATCTCCGCGATCCATATACTCTTTAAATATCTTTGAAACTTCCTGGTTTCCAACTTAATAAAAGAATCAATAATTTGATCTGTGTTTAGTTGGTCCTCATCCACATACCATAGACGCCTTTTGCTTTTGTCTATTTCTGTAAGGGCATCGATCAATGCACGGTTAAGATTAAACAGATAAGCAGTCTTTCCTGTACCCCACCGGCCGGTAATGATTTGCTCACACCTGTCGTTATGGGAGACATAACAGTCTAAAAGTAGCGGATCTTTTTCTGCATTCTCGTTTCCAAAAAGAACCCTTTTTACAGTCATTTCAAATTCGCTCTGGTTTCCTATTTTTTTGATCTAACGTCGTGCTCAGCTGCCCGTAACAGCGCGCTTTGGAGGTGTGAAAATATCTGCACACCGGAAAAGTGCGCTGTTACGGGTCAGCTGCAGCACCTGGTTAGGCCGCTTCGAACTCAACCTTCTGCACATTGGAGAGATCTGCTGTTCGCCGAGCCTGCCGAAGATCATAATTGTGCTGCATCGCCAGCCAA
>JAANXG010000035.1 GCA_018263405.1 Gammaproteobacteria bacterium | reverse complement strand
TGGGAAATCGAGACCAATTTTTCGATTTATTGAGGCGAATAGCCAGCTATTTAACGAAATAAATCGGGAAAGTGGGCCGATCTCCCGCCGCCGCAGTAGATTCATCCTAAGTCCGACAGGCTCCTAGCAGTGATTGATCCGGGCCGGATTCGTTCAGTTGAGCATTCCAAACTGGCTGGATTGCAGGTCGCGGACGCGGTTGCCTCTGGTATCCATTTCGGTGTGCGGGTGAACCGATATGGAGAAACCGAGCCGGCCTATCTACGTTATCTCGGAAGTTCGTTCTATCGATACAAGGGGGTGTCGCTGGGGTACGGAATAAAGGTTTGGCCGGAAGATTATGACGTCATAAAAACGAAAGCCCCCGAGATCGAAAATCTCGCGGGCTTGTAGTCGTTGGCCCCAGGAACCGAGGATCCCACCCGTTCGGGTTGCCACTTACGGGAAGCGGCCTCTACCTCTCCTGCGCTTGCCGGGAGTTAAGATGACATATTTCCCAGTATTTTTCAATGCCGGTTCAAGGCTTCGGCCCGCCCGGCACGGCGCTCCTTGGTTTTCGGCTAGCGTGGTAGCTGCGGTGCCCGGCCTGTCACGGCCCTTGCAGTGCCGACCCCGGTTCGCGGCCGTTAGATGTTTCCGGCCCGGTAGCCGCCAACCGATCGCCGGGCAAGGGCCGCGCCAGTCCGGGCGCTCGTTGTAAGCCCGCTTTCGTTTGCTTAGATCGACTCGGTGAACAGGTGCCGGCAGTCGTTTGTATACGTTTTCGGAAACCATGCGCGCGCGGCGTGTGTCCTGCGCGCCGCAAATACACACCCGTCTGGGTGAAATGTAGGGGTTCGTTAAGGGAGGTTCCGGGTTTCGCAGGGGCGACATATCGTTTACCCTCAGCGCGAAACCCTCCGAGTGTTCGTGCAATTGCAAACTGAGAAGACCGGGAAATACAAAAAATGGTTCCCAGTTTCGGGCCGTTAACCGAATTGTGCACCTCGATGCAAACCGGCTGCAACTCAACAAAACTGAGCTTCCTCAATCACGTCCTCCATCACCGCGTCGAACCCGCAATTCTCGATCCCGGCCATGGTGTAGGCGGAAACCCCCTGTTGCATTGCAGCACAGAATCAGGAGGTGTCCGGAATAGGCCTCATTGCCCACCCAGCTTCATCGCATCCTCCAATTAGTCCCAACCCTCGACACCCGTCATATCGGGCAATTCGTGGGCAATACCTTTATGGCAGTCGATGCAGGTCTTTTCGCCGCTGGCCAACGCCGTGGAGTGTTGATCCGACGCCCGCTTACTCTGCCGGGTAAAGTCCATAAACTCAAAATCGTGGCAGTTACGGCATTCGAGCGAATCGTTGGCTTTCAACCTTATCCATTCACGTTCCGCCAGCTCCCGGCGTTTTGCCTCGAACTTTTCGCGGGTACTGATTGTGCCGAAAATCTTCCCGAACACCTCTTTGGAGGCCTGCATTTTCCGCGCAATCTTGTCGGTCCAGCCGTGGGGCACATGGCAGTCGGAGCATTTTGCCCTCACACCCGAACGGTTGCTGAAGTGAATAGTGGTTTGTAACTCCTGATACACGTTCTCACGCATTTCGTGGCAACCGGTACAAAACACCTCCTGGTTGGTGAACTCCAGTGCGGTGTTAAATCCACCCCAGAAGATGATACCCATCAGGAAACCCCCAAATGACAGGAAACCTAAACTATAGTGAGCACTGGGCTTCTTGATGGTGTCCCAATAGAGCTTAACCCTGTCCTTCATTGACTTCTCCTATTGTTCGACTGTCTTGTTGTTTTTGAGGATCTCGTCCACATCCTTGAACTGATTGTTTACCAACGGCCTGACATCGACCTGTGCAACGTGGCACTGCTGGCAGAAGTAGCGACGGGGTGAAACCGCTGCCAGAAAGTTGCCGTCTCGATCCATGTAGTGAGTAACGCTCACCATCGGCGCCTGGCTTTCCTCGGTGCGCTTGCGGCTGTGACAGGACAAACACTTGTTGGTCCGCAGATCCACCTGGTAGTTTTCGATCTTGTGCGGAATGGTGGGGGGCTGCATGGGATAATCACGCTTGCGCTTGACGTCATCGTTTACGATTTGCAGCATCACGGGCGGTGCACCTTGATCGTTCAAATCGACATCAGGTCGAAGCGTCGCGATGTTTTCCGCCGCCAGAGCGGTAGATCCGGCGAGGAGTATTGCGGGCAGGTACATTGTTTTTCCGGTCATAACCCCTCCTACACCTTGACCACTCTGCAGGCGCATTTCTTGAAATCGGTTTCCTTTGAAAGCGGACAAGTGGCATCCAGCGTAACCTTGTTGATGAGTTGGCTCGCATCAAACCAGGGTACGAACACCAGTCCCCGAGGCGGTTTATTGCGACCGCGCGTTTCAACACGGGTCCTGATTTCACCGCGTCGCGACTGCACCCGAACCTCATCACCACGTCGTAAGTTGCGGCTTTTAGCGTCTTCCGGGTGTATGAAAACCACGGCATCGGGAAAAGCGCGGTACAACTCCGGTACCCGGCGCGTCATGGATCCGGAATGCCAATGCTCGAGGACGCGGCCGGTCGACAGCCACAGATCGTACTCATCATCCGGTGACTCTGCCGCAGGTTCGTAAGGCAGTGCAAAGACCACCGCCCGGCCGTCCGGTTTGCCGTAAAACTCGAAGCCCTTGCCGGTCTTGACGTAAGGATCGTATCCTTCCCTGAAGCGCCACAACGTTTCTTCACCATCGACCACCGGCCATCGTTTACCGCGGTTTTTATGGTAGTTGTCGAAATCATCCAAGTCGTGGGCCTTGCCCCGCCCAAAAGCGGCATACTCCTCGAACAATCCCTTCTGCACATAGAAACCAAAATCCTCGGCTTCGTGATTGTTGTAGTCTTCGGCAACCTGGTCCAACGGGAACTTGTCAACCTGACCGTTTTTGAACAACACTTCATACAGGGTTTTATCCCGGTATTCCGGATTGTCGTCGAGAATTTCCCGCGGCCAGACTTCATCGGTCTTGAAGCGCTTGGAAAACTCCATGACCTGCCATAAATCCGACTTCGCCTCACCGGGGGCATCGACCAGTTGATGCCAGAACTGCGTGCGCCGTTCCGCATTGCCGTAGGCGCCCTCTTTCTCGACCCACATTGCGGTGGGCAGGATCAGGTCCGCAGCCTGCGCGGTAACCGTCGGGTATGCGTCCGAAACAACGATGAAGTTCTCCGGGTTGCGATACCCGGGCAAGCCTTCCTCGTTGATGTTGGGCGCGGCCTGCAGGTTGTTGTTGACCTGTACCCAGTAGGCGTTGATCTTGCCGTCACGCAAATGGCGGTTCTGCAACACCGCGTGTGCGCCGACCCAGTCGGGCAGCAGTCCTTCCGGCAGTTTCCATATTTTCTCGGCTATTTTTCGGTGCTCCGGATTCTTGACCACCATGTCCGCGGGCAGGCGGTGCGCAAAAGTACCCACCTCACGCGCGGTGCCACAGGCAGACGGTTGTCCGGTCAATGAAAAGGGGCTGTTACCGGGCGTTGAAATTTTCCCGGTCAACAAGTGAATGTTGTACACAAGGTTGTTAGCCCAGGAGCCTCGGGAATGTTGATTGAACCCCATGGTCCACAGCGACATGACTTTGGTATCAGGATCGGCGTAGAGCTCAGCCAGCTGTGTCAGTCTATCTTCAGCAACACCGGAAAGTTCCGATACGGTTTTGACGTCGTAGTTCGCTACAAAGGCTGCATATCGATCGAAGTCAATGGCCTTTGAGCCGCCCGCTTTGTCGGCGTTCTTGGCTTTCGTCTGTAACGGATGTTCCGGGCGCAGACCGTAGCCGATATCGGTGTTGCCTTCACGAAAGTTTAGGTGCTTGGAAACAAAGTCCTCATCCACTTTGTTGTTTTGAATAATGTAGTTGGCAATGTAGTTCAAGATTGCCAGATCGGTCTGTGGCGTAAACACGATGGGAACATCGGCCAGTTCAAAAGAGCGATGTTCAAACGTGGAAAGAACGGCGACTTTCACGTGCGGGTTGCTCAAGCGGCGGTCGGTGAGGCGGGTCCACAGGATGGGATGCATCTCGGCCATGTTGGAACCCCACACCACAAACGCATCGGCATGTTCGAAGTCGTCGTAAACTCCCATGGGCTCATCTATGCCAAAGGTGCGCATAAAGCCGGCAACCGCCGAAGCCATGCAATGCCGGGCGTTGGGGTCGATATTGTTGGACAGAAAACCCGCTTTATACAGCTTTGCCGCGGCATAGCCTTCCCATACGGTCCACTGGCCCGAGCCGAACATGCCGACTGCACGGGGGCCTTTGTCCTTCAGTGCCGCTTTGAACTTTTCTTCCATAACGTCAAAGGCTTCCTCCCAGGAGACCGGCGTAAATTCACCGTTCTTGTCGTATGCTCCGTTGGTCTTGCGCAGCAATGGACTGGTGAGGCGGTCTTCACCATACATGATCTTGGAAAGAAAATAGCCTTTGACACAGTTCAGTCCCTTGTTGACCGGGGACTTGATGTCACCGTGGGTGGCAACCACGTGATTACCCTTGGTAGCCACATTGACGCTGCACCCGGTGCCACAGAACCGGCATGGGGCTTTGGACCACTTCAATTTCGTTGCGGCGGCATCGGTCACCAGGTTGGCGGCCTGCAGGGGTAAACTGATACCGGCCGCCGCGGCTGCGGTCGCGACGGCGTTGTGTTTGATGAAATCTCGTCGAGTTTGTTTCATGCCTGTTCCTTCCGTTAGTTACTACTCATCAATGTGGTGATACACCATCGTTGCACTCAACACACCATCGATTTCTTGAATGCGATCAATGGCGTCCAGGATTTGTTCCTCATCTTGAGTTTCCAGCAACACAACAAACTTCCCAATGGTGTCGCCCGTGTGCACTTCCACTGTTGGAAGCCGTTTGACCTGAGTCAGGATTTGCTTCCATTTCGCCGGTCTGGCGTGTACTACCAGGCTGGTGATATGAACCCTTTCGGACACTAAACAATCCATTTTGTTTCTCTCACGTCGGGGCGCCAGAATAGGCCCTGGTGTTTTCTGTCTTCGCTTCGTTGGCATCGCGTTGCAGGGTTCCCGGGGCAGACACGATGTCGATAGCCCGGTTCGGACAACTGCTTACACAGGCACCACAGGCGGTACATCGATCGACATCCAGCTTCGGTGTGGAAACGGCACCCAGTCGCGGCGGAAATCGTATGGCGGCGCTCGCACAGGCGTCCTCACAGCAACGACAGGTGACCCCGATGTGGGCCAAGCAGGTCCGGTCGATAAACGCCACCAGCTGCCAGGGCGGTTCCGCACCATCGGTGGCAAACAGATTTTCCGGACAGGCTTCGGCGCAGCGCCGACAAAATGTGCATTCGCCTAACCCGAAATCTATCGTAGGGAAATCCTCATCATTTTTTACAATGATACCTTCCGGGCAGGATCTGAGGCATCCATGACAACGGGTGCACTGATCATTGAACGTTTCGGGCAATCTCAGCCAGGGTAACCGGACCGGTTTACCATTGTCTCGAAAGCGACCGCGCAGCCAGTTCCGGCGATGTATATCCATCTGATTGGTCAACTGATCCTGAATCAGCCGGTCGGCGGTCCCACGATGATCTGTGTGATCCAGATCAAGAAACCGTATCCACCAACAATAATCACAGACAAAATCGGCGCCAGGATGACCGTGAGAAAGAGAAAGGCCGCGCGTTCGTTTTTTTTGCTGTTGCTGTTTTCAGTCATAAATCCTCCCCGGGGCTTGACTCAAGAGGTTGTCCGTTAACACGCCATAGGACCGATCGTTACTGCGGACAAGCTGATGGTTATTCAGATCGACAGACATGTGCTTTCTTGTTTTTCCCTGATAGGATCTTGGAAATAGGAACATTAGTGCGCTATCTTATCAAATACACTGCGAACGGACGCAGATAAAGTTTTCGCGGCATGGGGAATATGGTAGCTTGGGGGATGCGGATTACGAGATGGACAAACAGAAACTCAAGTCGTTACAGGCACCGCTGAAGGCCAGCCTCAAGGCCGGCGGCACGGGCCTGAACCTCACCGAAGCCGACACCGTCATCCACTACGACCCCTGGTGGAACCCGGCGGTGGAGAGCCAGGCCACGGACCGCGCCCACCGCATCGGCCAGGACAAGCCGGTGTTCATCCACAAGCTGATCACCGAGGGCACCGTCGAGGAGAAGATCCTGCAGCTTCAGGAGCGCAAGCGCCGCCTCGCCGAGGACGTCCACGGCGCCCGCCAGGCGCAACAAGACCCGCCCATCGACGCCGAGACCATCGAGGCGTTGCTCGCTCACGACTGACCGCCGCCCGCCCGGCAGCCGGGTAGTGTGCTTTATAATCATGCGAGACGGTGACACACCCGGCCCGCGCCCCGCCCAGAGCCGCCGAGCGCCAGGGAACAATTCGCTGACACCCGCCAGGACGCTGCGCCCACCTCGCGCCCCACGTCCCCGCTCGGCCTTGAACCGCAGCGGGCGGCCAAAATTTCACCATCCTCCCCCGAAAAAACCGCCCTGGCTCTGATTCGGCGCCATCGCGAGCCTGAATCAACGCTACTCGCCCCCACCAACAGCCTTCTGTCAGCGCCTTTCGACCCTCGGGTATATGGGTTATCCTTCCTATCCGTTGCAATGCATAAAGCGTCTTCCGAGGGAAACGTTCCAGCCCGCATCGAGACGTTCAGGTGCCATGTGCGCCTGCCGCGATCCGCGTGGCGCGCACAAAGGTCATCTGACCCACCTCACTTCTGGTTGCGTCGCGCTCGCGCATAAAGTCCTCTAATTTTCCCGCTTGTGCCAATTGCTCCAACTGCGCACAAATCTCGTCTATACGTTTTTGCGGGACGGTGCTCCATATCGAATCCCCATCTCGCCACGTCTTTTCACAAGGGCCCCGTGCATTGAAATAAGACCGACCTTGCATCAGAGCATCGACGGGTACGATCCGGTGGGCACTCTCGAATCCGGATTCATGTAGTATTTCTTGTAGAAACGACAACGGGATATGTCGTTCACACATCCGGTTTATCTGTTCAGGGATCAAGCTGCCATACCAAAATCCTTTACGGAGCTGTCGCCGTGAACAGGTATTGATCACAATCATTCCACCTGGCTTGAGCACCCGTGCAAACTCAGTCAAAACACTGCGAATCCGGGGGTAGCCGGATTCTGCTTGATCCGCGAGGTGGTGCATAACCTGATTGACCATGACCCCATCGAAGACAGCGGCACCGAACGGCAATCGCTCGATACTCGCTTGGTGAAACGCAATACGCCCTTTATCGGGGTCCGCGAACTTGGCGTGGGCTCGTGCCAACATCTGGATGTTGAGATCAACGGCTGCGATACGGGCAACATGTTTAATCATGGCGCCCGAGTAGTTGCCGGTGCCACAACCCGCGTCTAATAAGTACTGCTGTGTTAAGGGAACAGAGGATTTGGAAAGGCAACCGACAATAATCTCGACCCCGACCGGCTTCCGTGTATGATCATAGGTCTGGGCCCTTTCACTGTAGTTCTCGTAGCTGCTCATCAGAAATAACCATCGTCTTAAGGCTCGCGCAAAAATAACTTCCCATTTTCACATCCCGTCTTCGGGCCGTCTTTGGACGATCCTCAATCGCAAAATCCTCATAGTAGCCCTGCTAGGAGCCTGTCGGACTTAGGGGATCGTAGCGAGGTAGGTGGGAAATCGAGACCAATTTTTCGATTTATTGAGGCGAATAGCCAGCTATTTAACGAAATAAATCGGGAAAGTGGGCCGATCTCCCGCCGCCGCAGTAGATTCATCCTAAGTCCGACAGGCTCCTAGTACTGCGGTTTTGCTCCATCGGATCGTCCAAATCTAACCCAAATCCGGGCGCGAATTCTGTGAAGTTATTTTTGCGCGAGCCCTTACAGTATACTTTCAAAGTTCGCGGTTCGTATATAGCCCGAACAAGGGCTATCCACACCGGCTCGGCTATGCCCTGACTCAACACGATTGATGGAACATACCCCGCAGTACGTATAGCGACTTGCTGACCGGGGACGGCAACGAATTCGAGCTCTACGCGGAATGATCGGGTTGCCGGACCTTGGCCGCCCGGTGCTTACCGCTTATGATCCGATCATGCTGACTCTTCCCAAATCCGTGCGCATGTTCGAAGTCGGCCCCCGCGACGGCCTGCAGAACGAGCCGACCGTCATTCCGACGGATACCAAGATCGAGCTGATCGACATGCTGTCTGAAACCGGCCTCGAGACCATCGAAGTCGGCAGCTTCGTCTCGCCCAAGTGGGTGCCGCAGATGAGCGACACCGAGGCGGTGCTTAAGGGCATCCACCGCAAGGCGGGTATCATATACCCGGTGCTCACCCCCAACATGAAAGGCTTCGAGGCCGCCGTCAAAGCGGGCGCCCGGGAAGTGGCCGTGTTCGGTGCGGCCACCGAAGGCTTCTCGCAGAAAAACATCAACTGCTCGATCGCCGAAAGCCTGGAACGTTTCACCTCCGTCTGCGGAGCGGCGAAAGAACAGAACATCCGCGTGCGCGGCTACGTCTCCTGTGTGGTGGGCTGCCCCTACGAGGGCGAAGTGGATCCCGGGAAGGTCGCAGAAGTGGCTGAGGCCCTCTACACCCTCGGCTGCTACGAGATTTCCCTCGGCGACACCATCGGAGTCGGCACCCCGAAGAAGGTCGAGCGTGTGCTCTACACCGTCGCCGAGCGCGTCCCCACCGACAAGCTGTCGGTCCATTTCCACGATACCCACGGCCAGGCCCTGGCCAACATCCTCACCGCCTTGCAATGCGGCATCGCCGGCGTCGACAGCGCCGTATCGGGCCTCGGCGGCTGCCCCTACGCCCACGGCGCCGCCGGCAACGTCGCCACCGAGGACGTGCTCTACATGTTGAACGGCCTGGAAGTCGAAACCGGCGTCGACATGGACGCCCTGCTCATGGCTTCGGGATTCATTTCCAAAGCCTTGGGTCAATCACCCGCTTCCAAAGTGGCTCGGGCGATACTGGACATGTGAATCCTTTCTCGCCAGGGTCCCGGACGATGGCGCGGGACAGGGACCGACGAAGCGCTCGACCTACAGGCTGCTCCTACCGCACCAAATCCATGAAAGACCGCGGCGACAGCACGGATGCGAAATCGGGCGGATTATCGAGCAACAGGCGATCGCCGGTGACGAGAAGCGCGCCTTCGACGGTATTCAACAGATGCCAAAGATGGTCATCACCCGGATCGGGAGCGGCCGCGGCGCCTTCGATGGATGGAAGTTCATGCCAGATCGCGTTAGCAACTAGCTCGACAAGAAGATAATCGGCCTCTTCGTCGGACAGTCCGTGGAGTAGGCGGAGTCTTGGCCGCAGCAACACAACCCGGTATTCGGCCAGGAGTGGTGGCGACAGCAGGAAAGGGAAACGGCCAGCGAGCATGCCGTCGACGACGACGGCCGGGGGCGAGGAAGGCGTTCCGGCCAGCAGGCCGCCGACCAGGACATTCGTGTCGACGACGGCGACACGCGGCATCAGCCGCGTGCGCGCCGGGTCTCTTCGACAGCGACCTCCAGGGCTTCGTCTTTATCCAGTCCGGCACCGCGACGGGCGCGGGCGACCAACGCAGCGGCGGATTCCCGTGTTTTGATGCCATAGTGTTGGAGGCTTTCCTCGATCAGCGCGGCGATGCTCTTGTTGCGGCGCGCAGCGGCGGTCTTGAGCGCCTGGTGGCGTTCTTCGGTGAGGGAAATGGTGAGGCGAGGCATTTGGGCGTATGATCGGTGAATTGGTGAGTATGCACCATAACACCATCTATTTACATCGTCAATGTTATGGGGTCCCTTTGAAATGAATTTCAAATACGCCCACGGTGCATTCGGCCTGAGAGAACTGCCAGACATAGCATTACGCTTGTTTCCGTGCTTCCTGCTTGCGCCGGCTTTCAGCGAGGTGTTCCTTGCGTAGTCGGATTGCTTTGGGGGTGATTTCCACCAGTTCCTCGTCATCGATGAACTCCAGGGCCTGTTCCAGCGTCAGGCGCACCGGCGGCGCGAGCAGGACATTATCGTCCTTGCCGGCGGCGCGGACGTTGCTGAGCTGTTTGCCCTTCATCGGGTTGACGGTGAGGTCGTTGGGGCGGACGTGCTTGCCGACGATCTGGCCTGCGTAGACTTTCTCGCCCGGGCCAACGAACATTTTGCCGCGTTCCTGCAGGTTGAACAGGGCATAGGCCACGGTCTTCCCCGTGGCGTTGGAGATCAGCACACCGCTGGGGCGCGAACCGATCGCCCCTGGGACGTGGCGCCCGTAACGATCGAAGATGTGGTGCATGATGCCGCTGCCGGCCGTCATGGTCCGGAATTCGGTCTGAAAGCCGATCAGGCCCCGGGCCGGAATCAGAAAATCGAGCCGCACCCGGCCGCGGCCGTCGGGCACCAGGTCGCGAAGCTCGCCGCGCCGATCCCCGAGCCGTTCCATCACGGCGCCCTGGTGCCGGTCCTCCTCGCCGCCGAAATCGGCGTGGCCCGGCGTATCCACTTGCCGTAAGAATGAGCGATCGGTACTCAAGGAGCTTCCCACCCGGATGTGACGGCGGCCTGGCG
>JAANXG010000034.1 GCA_018263405.1 Gammaproteobacteria bacterium | reverse complement strand
CTCGCGCGACAAAACAAAGCCCGGCGGCCACCGGGCTTTGTTTTTGGGGTGGGTCGAATAATTCAGGATGCCTTGATGTGCGTCGCCTTGGGTCCTTTGGGTCCCTGTTCCAGTTCGTATTCGACTTCCTGTCCCTCGGTTAAGGTTTTGTAGCCCTCCATCTCGATGGCGGAATAATGGGCGAACACGTCGTCGTCGCCGTCGTTGGGGGAGATAAAACCAAATCCTTTCGCCGCATTAAACCATTTGACGGTTCCCCTCATACGTCAGTCCTCGCTTTGGTTGTATCATTTCGCTTTTCGGCACCGACCGATCCACACCCTCATGTTGCTTGTATTTTGAACCGGGGTCAAGAATTCGGACCCGTCCAATCCGCCGCGCGCGTTCGGCGCAGCCTTGAAATTCTCGAAATGCGCCGCAAACTAGTAGACGATATTGCCGTATTGGATCGTCCGGGGCGCTCCCCACGGGCGAGCTGGGCCGCCTTTGTCCGCGTTGTTGCAGCTCTTGGTAAGGGCCGGCCCTTGCCTGCGAGACGTGCCTAGCGGCCAAATGCTGTCCGAATTGGTCGAACCCGGGGCTCCCGGGCAGGTCCAAAACGAGGGGGAGGAGATATTTCGTTTAGCTTGGCGTAAAGTTGTCCCCGGGACACTGTTCTGTTGAATTCGATGCAATGAGTACCAGGCGAGACCCGTATACCGATACCGACGAGGGGCCGGTCGTTGAAGAAACCCGCCCCAAACTGAAAAAGCCTAAGTTATACAAGGTATTGCTGCTCAACGACGACTACACGCCCATGGAATTTGTCGTGGAGGTGCTGGAGCGTTTTTTCGGCAAGCGGCGGGAGCAAGCTGTACAGATTATGCTTCATGTGCACCAAAAAGGCGTGGGTGTGTGCGGGGTATATACTCATGATATTGGCGAGACCAAGGTGCGCCAGGTCATGGACTGCGCCCGGGAGCGCCAATATCCTCTGCAATGCACGATGGAGCCCGAATAGACTTAAATGCTGTCCGCCGAACTTGAACAGACCCTGAATTCCGCGATCCAACTGGCCCGCGACGAACGGCACGAGCTCATCACGGTGGAGCACCTGCTGGTGGCACTGCTCGATAACAGCACAGCCAATCAGGTTCTGCGGGCATGCGGCGGCAACATAGACGTATTGCGGCAGGAACTGGAAGAATTCCTGTCCACGCAAGTACCGAATATCGCGGATGATTCCGATGACGATACCCAACCTAGTCTAGGTTTCCAGAGGATCATCCAACGTGCCGTATTGCATGTGCAAAGCTCCGGCAAAAAAGAAGTCTCCGGAGAGAACGTGTTAGTGGCGATTTTCGCCGAAAAGGATTCGCACGCGGTTTATTTTCTGTACAAGCAGGACATTACGCGGTTCGACGTGGTTAATTATATTGCCCACGGAATTTCCAAGGTCAGCGACGGCATGTCCGAGCTACCAGCCCCGGACGGGGAAGCCGAAGCGGACCGGGAGGACCAACAGCAGAGCCCACTGGAAGCGTTTGCGATCGATCTGAACGCCCAGGCGCGGGCCGGACGTATCGACCCGTTGATCGGTCGGAATAACGAGCTCGATCGAACCATTCAGATACTGAGCCGGCGGCGTAAGAACAACCCCTTGTATGTCGGAGAGGCCGGCGTGGGTAAGACCGCCATTGCCGAGGGCTTGGCGAAGAAAGTTGTCGACGGTGACGTTCCGGAGGTGTTGGCGCAAAGTACCGTGTACACGTTGGATATGGGCGCCCTGTTGGCGGGTACCAAGTATCGTGGCGATTTCGAACAGCGTCTAAAAGCGGTATTGGCGCAACTCGCCAAGCAACATAACGCGATTCTGTTTATCGACGAGATTCACACGATTATCGGGGCCGGCGCGGCGTCCGGTGGGGCGATGGACGCTTCCAATCTGCTCAAGCCGGTGCTGGCCTCCGGCGAGCTGAAGTGCATCGGGTCAACAACGTACCAGGAATACCGGGGGATTTTTGAAAAAGATCGTGCACTATCACGCCGGTTTCAGAAGATCGATGTCGTCGAGCCTAGTATCGAAGAGTCGGTCAAAATTCTAAACGGCCTGAAATCGCGTTTCGAAGAACACCACGAACTCCGCTACACCAAGCAAGCGCTACGCAGCGCGGTGGAATTGTCGACCAGGTATATCACAGACCGATTTCTGCCGGACAAGGCCATTGACGTGATCGACGAGGCCGGCGCAAGCATGCGCTTGTTGAGCCCCAGCAAGCGAAAGAAGACGATTGGCGTCGCGGACGTCGAAAATATTATCGCGAAAATGGCGCGCATCCCGCCCAAGAGCGTCTCGGCGCGTGACAAAGACGCGTTGCGGAGCCTGGAACGTGACCTGAAACTCGTGGTATTCGGACAGGACGAGGCGATTTCGGCGCTCGCCTCGGCTATCAAGATGTCACGGTCCGGCCTCGGGAACGTCGACAAGCCCATCGCCTCTTTTCTGTTTTCCGGTCCCACAGGCGTCGGGAAAACCGAAGTGACGCGTCAGCTGGCCCAGACTCTCGGAATCGAGTTGATACGCTTTGATATGTCCGAGTATATGGAACGGCACACCGTATCCCGCTTGATCGGCGCACCGCCTGGCTATGTGGGCTTCGATCAGGGCGGCTTGATGACTGATGCCATCATCAAGCATCCACATTCGGTTTTACTGCTGGACGAGATCGAGAAGGCGCATCAGGACGTTTTCAACCTTTTGCTGCAGGTTTTCGACTACGGCACGCTGACGGACAACAATGGCCGCAAGGCCGACTTTCGCAACGCGATCATTGTCATGACCACCAATGCCGGCGCGGAGAAGATGGCGCGGCATACTATGGGATTCAAATCCCGGGATCGCAGTCAGGACAACACGGAAGAAATCAAGAACTTGTTTTCACCGGAGTTCCGCAACCGGCTCGACGCGATCGTTCCGTTTAAACCGCTCAACGAGGAGACGGTTCGCAGCGTCGTCGACAAATTCGTGCTGGAGGTGGAATTCCAGCTCGCGGACAAGAACGTGACTCTGGAAGTGAACGAGGAAGCACGTAGGTGGCTCGCTCGTTACGGCCACGACCCGGTGATGGGAGCGCGGCCCATGGAGCGGCTCATACGCGATAAAATCAAACGCGCTCTGGCCGACGAACTGCTTTTTGGCAAGCTGTCCAATGGCGGCGAGGTGTTGGTCGGTGTCGATGACGATGACCTGTCGTTCGGCGTGCGGTCGGCGCGACGCCCTGGGGAACAGGTAAGCTCTCAATAACCCCCACATGACCGCCGACATTGCACGGACTTTTTGAGAAATTACGGGAACAGGTTGGGTAGCCGTTTCCCGGCTCCAAACTAAGTACCCTTGGGCATAAATACACACACGTTCAGCGGGATCGGAAAAGCCGATCGCCAAGGCACGCGAGCGCAGGACTGGCCCGGTCAATTCAAGCGAGCGTAACGCCGGCGAGGGGCTTTTCCGACC
>JAANXG010000033.1 GCA_018263405.1 Gammaproteobacteria bacterium | reverse complement strand
AGCAGGACAAAATCCGCAAGGAGTATTCGGAGATACTCGGCAAGATCGAGGATTTCCTCGATATCCTCGGCAGCCGCGAGCGGCTGATGCAGGTGATCCGCGAAGAGCTGACGGCGGTGCGCGAGGAATACGGCGATCTGCGGCGGACCGAAATCGCTCACGATCAGGTGGACCTGTCCACCGAGGATCTGGTCGCCGAGGAGGACGTAGTGGTCACCCTGTCTCACGCGGGCTACGCCAAGGCCCAGTCCCTGTCGGAATACCGCGCCCAGCGGCGCGGCGGGCGCGGCAAGTCCGCGACGCGTACCAAGGACGAGGACTTCGTGGACCGGATGTTCGTCGCCAACACCCACGACACCGTGTTGTGCTTTTCCGATCAAGGCAAAGTGTATTGGCTGAAGGTATACCAGTTGCCGCAGGCGGGGCGGGGTGCGCGCGGGCGGCCGTTGATCAACCTGCTGCCGCTACGCGGCGGCGAAAAGATCACCACGGTTTTGCCGGTGAAAAATTTTGCAGAGGGGTACTTCGTGTTCATGGCCGCCAGCGACGGTACGGTGAAGAAAACGCCACTCGGGGGTTTCTCGCGGCCGCGTGCTTCCGGAATCATCGCTATCGACTTGAGGCCCGGCCAGTACATGGTGGCGGCGGACATTACGGACGGACACAAGAACGTGTTGTTGTTCACCGACGCCGGCAAGTCCATCCGCTTCGCCGAGTCGGATGTGCGCTCTGTTGGACGCACCGCCAAGGGCGTGCGTGGTATCGCCCTCCAGCCGGGCCGCAAAGTGATTTCCTTGATCATTTGCTCCGACAAACCCGATGTCACGACGGCCGTACTGACCGCGACCGAGAAAGGTTACGGCAAGCGCACACGATTGGCGGGCTTCCCCCGTCAGGGTCGAGGTGGTCAAGGCGTGATCGCCGTGCATACGAACGAGCGTAACGGCAGGCTGGTCGCCGCCGAGTATGTCGGCGACAACGACGAAGTGATGTTGATTACCAACCTGGGTACGCTGATCCGCACGCGGGTCGATGGGATTTCCATCCAGGGTCGCAATACCCAGGGCGTGCGCCTGATCGACGTCAAGGATGGCGAACGGCTCAGCAGCCTGGAGCGCATCGAGGAAAGCGGCGAGTCCGCGGACACGGACCTGTAGGGGCTCTCGCTGCGCGACCCGGACGCAACGTAATCATGCCGCGCGTGTATAACTTCAGCGCCGGCCCCGCGGCGCTGCCCGAACCCGTGTTGGAGCGGGTCCGCGACGAGCTCCTCGACTGGCAGGGTCTCGGCGCCTCGGTCGTGGAGATCAGCCACCGCGGGCGGCCCTTTGTGGCGGCCGCCGAGCAGGCCGAAGCCGACCTGCGGGAATTGTTGGCGATTCCCTCGGATTACCGGGTGCTGTTTCTCGCCGGCGGGGCGCAGACGCAGTTCTCCATGGTACCGTTGAACTTGTTGGGCGCCCGGGAATCCGCCGACTACGTCATCACCGGCCAATGGTCCGATATAGCCAGAAAGGAAGGCGAACGCTATGGCCGGACCCGGATCGCGGCCAGCAGCGCGGACAGCGACTTCACGACGATTCCGGCTACCTCGGATTGGCAATGCGACCCGGAGGCCGCGTACCTGCACTACACGCCCAACGAGACCATCCACGGCGTGGAATTCCACGAGGTGCCGCCGATCGAGGGCGCGACCCTGGTGGCCGACATGACCTCGACGATCCTGTCGCGGCCGCTGGACGCGAGCCGTTTCGGCCTGATTTATGCCGGGGCGCAGAAAAATATCGGCCCCGCGGGGCTTACCGTGGTAATCGTTCGCGACGAACTGCTGGGGCGCGCGTCGCCCCTGACCCCGAAGGTCTATGAATACCGGCGCCAGGCGGACGTGGGATCGATGGCCAATACGCCGCCGACCTTTGCCTGGTATGTGGCGGGCCTGGTATTCCAATGGTTGAAGGATCGAGGTGGCCTGACCGCCATGGAAGCGGTCAACCGGCGCAAGGCGGACAAGCTCTATCGGGTCATCGACGGTTCGGGCGGGTTCTATGGCAATCCGGTCGATCCGCGCTGCCGCTCGCGGATGAACGTGCCGTTCACCCTCGCCGATCCGTCGCTGGACGAATCGTTTCTGCGTGAAGCGGAGCACAACGGGTTCTACGCACTCAAGGGGCACCGGGCGGTCGGCGGGATGCGCGCGAGCCTCTACAACGCCATGCCGGAGGCGGGGGTCGATGCACTCGTCGATTTTATGAAGCATTTTCAATCAATCAATGGGTAACGCGCAGACTATGTAAGTTCTCAATAACCCCGTGCAAGAATGTGGGGGTAGGAAAGACAACCCTACCCCCACATGATCGCCGACATTGCACGGACTTTTTGAGAAATTACCAGACTATGTACTCGGTACTGACATTCAATAATATTTCGCCGGCGGGCCTGGAGCGGTTCGACGAGACGCTGTACAAGATCGACGCCGACAACGCCGAACCCGACGCCGTTCTCCTGCGTTCCTACGACATGCATGAATGGCCCATCCCGGATTCGCTCAAGGCTGTCGGCCGTGCCGGCGCCGGCGTCAACAACATCCCGGTAACCCGGCTCGGGGAACTGGGCATCCCGGTGTTCAACGCCCCCGGGGCCAACGCCAACGCGGTCAAGGAACTGGTGCTGGCCGGCCTGCTGCTGGCCGGCCGCAACATCTGCGGGGCTTGGGATTACACCCGGAACCTCGAGGTGCGCGGCGAGGAACTCAAGCGCGCAGTGGAATCCGGCAAGAAGCAATACGCCGGATTCGAGCTGCCGGGGCGTACCATCGGGATCGTGGGCCTGGGCTCGATTGGCCGCCTGGTGGCGAATGTCTGCATCCATCTGGGGATGAAGGTCATCGGCTACGATCCGATGCTGACCGTCGACGGCGCCTGGTTGCTGACGAACCAGGTTCAGCGGGCAGCCAATATCGAACAGCTTCTTTCCCGTTCGGATTTCGTGACCTTCCACGTGCCGCTCAATGACTCCACCCGGCACATGATCAACACCTCGAACATCCACCACCTCAAGCGCGACGCGACCATACTGAACTTCGCGCGCGACGGCGTCGTGGAAGAAGGAGTGGTCTGCGAGGCGACGGCGGAGGGACGCCTGCACGCTTATGTCACGGATTTTCCCAACGATCAGTCGGCGGTCTGCAAACGCGTTATCGAGCTGCCGCATCTGGGCGCGTCGACCCGGGAAGCCGAGAACAACAGTGCCGTCATGGTGGTGGAGCAGATCCGCGACTTCTTCGAAAACGGCAACATCCTGAATTCCGTCAACTTCCCCGAAGTAAACATGCTGCGGGGTTCGCCCTACCGCTTGGTGATGGCGCATGCCAACGTGCCGAATATGCTGGGGCAGATTTCCACGGCCATGGCCAACGCGGCACTGAACATCCACGACATGATCAACCAGTCCAGAGGCCCGTTGGCATACACCGTCGTGGATACCGACAGCCCGATACCGGAAGAGGTGGTCGATCGAGTGCGCACCGTCGAAGGCGTTACGATGGCAAGGTCGTTATAATGACATTGGACCCGTTAGCTAATTCCCGTAGGTAATTCAGTCAGAGCCGTTAAGGGCACCTCTATTCATTGATGGCCGGAAATCTTGAGTTCAAAATATCCAATATCCGCGTTGAAATCCTTCGCAATAGCTTGCTATTACGTGCGAATTTCGTAAGTTCTCAATAACCCCGTGCAAGAATGTGGGGGTAGGAAAGACAACCTTACCCCCACATGATCGCCAACATTGCACGGACTTTTTGAGAAATTAATAGAGGTGGCCTGAAGAGCTTGAAAACATTTGAATTTATGTCCGACGAACTGGAACAGTGCCGGCGCCGTATCGACGAGATTGACGAGACCTTACAAACCCTGATCGACGACCGGGTTCGTTTGGCGAAAGAAATCGGTGCGATCAAACGGGAGGCGGGGTGGGAGCACGGCTATCGGCCCGAACGCGAAGCGCAGATTCTGCGTGCGGTCGTGGCGCGCAACGATGGACCGCTCAGCGATGAACAATTGGTGCGTATTTTCCGCGAGGTAATCTCGGCTACCATGGCGGCGGAGTCGCCCATTAAGGTTGGCTATCTGGGTCCTGAAGGAACTTATACCCATGCCGCCGCGCTCAAGCATTTTGGTGCATCGGTTACCACGCTGACACAAACCACGATCGACGATGTATTCCGCGCGGTGGAAACCGGAGAAGTGGACTATGGCGTCGTACCGGTGGAAAATTCGCTCGAGGGCATGATTTCCCATACCCTGGATTCGTTTTTCACCTCGCCGCTGAGTATCTGCGGCGAAATCCTGCTGCGCATTCGTCATCAGCTGTTATCCAACGCCACGGCAATAACCGATGTGCACCGCGTTGTCAGCCATGCCCAGTCCCTGGCGCAATGCCGGAGCTGGTTGACCCAGCATCTGCCCAACGCCGAACTCGTGAGCGCGTCCAGCAATGCCGAAGCGGTTAAACGGATCCGCGGCGACGCGCAAGCCGCCGCCATTGCCGGTGCGGTGGCCCGTGACCTGTACGATGTACCGGTTCTTCACGCCAACATCGAGGACGATGCGGCGAACACGACGCGGTTTCTGGTAATCGGATCGCAGGAAACGCCCCAAAGCGGTCGGGACAAGACCAGCCTCATGGTTTCAAATCCCAATAAACCCGGCGCGCTCCATCGAATTCTGTCGCCGTTGGCGGAACAGAGCGTGAGTATGACCCGTATTGAGTCCAGGCCGTCGAAAGCCGCCCTATGGGAGTATGTGTTTTTTATCGATGTCGAGGGCCACATCGAAGATCCCAATGTCCGCACGGCGTTGGAAAAACTGGAAGTCGAGGCGGGGTTTCTCCGGTCGCTCGGTTCCTACCCCAGGGCGGTGTTGTGACGAGAACGGTACGGTGAGCGACGGGAAGGGTTTTCCGTTTTCGGTGGCGGTGCCGGACGTGTTGGATCTCGCTCCGTACCAGCCGGGCAAGCCCATGGAGGAGCTGGAGCGCGAGCTCGGCGTTCGGAATGCCGTGAAACTGGCGTCCAACGAAAACCCGGTCGGACCGGCCAAAGGGGTGCTGGAGGTGTTGGGAGGGGGGCAGCCGGATGCCCGTTTGTATCCCGACGCGAATGGGTTTGCGCTCAAGCAAGCATTGGCCGTGTCTCTCGGTGTTTCCACGGACTGCATCACGCTGGGCAACGGTTCCAACGACGTATTGGACCTGCTTGCCCGGGTGTTTGTGACGCCCGGCGACGAGGTAGTGTTTTCCGAGTACGCGTTTCTGGTGTATCCGCTGGTGACCCGCGCCACCAGCGGTCGGGCGGTGGTGGTGCCGGCACAGGACTGGGGACACGACTTGTCGGCGATGGCCGATTCGGTAACCGACCGAACCAAACTGGTGTTTGTCGCCAACCCGAACAACCCCACCGGAACGTATGCTGACGCGCGTGACCTGGAGGACTTTCTCGAACGCGTTCCGAGCCACGTGGTGATTGTTTTGGACGAAGCCTACTGCGAATACGTCAATCGGGACGATTATCCCAACGGCCGGAATTACCTGGGGCGGTTTCCAAACCTGGTCGTCACCCGCACGTTTTCGAAAATCCACGGACTGGCCGGCTTGCGGGTAGGCTATGGCATCGCCGGTTGCGATATAACGGACCTGCTCAATCGCGTTCGCCAACCGTTCAACGTGAATTATCTGGCGCAAAAAGCCGGCCTCGCCGCGATCGCAGACCAGGATCACGTTACCCGATGTCGTGAAATCAACAGCTGCGGCCAGGAAGGTTTCACCCGGTTCTGCGACACTATGGAGTTGCCGTATATTCCGTCCGTGGCTAATTTCCTGACTGTGGAATTCGGTGCCCGGACGACGGCAATCTACGAAGCGCTGCTGCGCAGGGGGATTATTGTCCGCTCGCTCGGCAATTACGGCATGCCCCGCCACCTTCGCATCACCATCGGCATGCCGGAGGACATGGATATGCTGAAAAGCGCGTTGCAGCAGATTCTTTAGAAGTGTGCCTACCCTATCGACGTGATAACTTAGGATACACAGCCCCGGCCCTCTCCCGGAGGGACAGGATGAGGGGGTTGGGAATTACATGAAAGAATTGTCCTCGCTGCAGGTGGCGATCGTGGGCGTCGGCCTCATCGGCGGTTCGTTGGCCCGGGCGCTTAAGGCCGCCGGGGTCACCCGGGAGATCGTCGGGATGTCCCGGAAACCCGAAACACTGAACAAAGCGCTCGAACTCGGGGTCATCGACCGCGGGGAGACGCAGGCCGCGGCGGTGGGACCGGTGGATATCCTTGTGATTGCCACGCCGGTGCGCGCGGTGCCCGACATCATGCACGCCTTTGCGCCGCACCTGTCGGCGGAAAGCACCGTCACCGACGTCGGCAGCGTGAAGACCTTCGTGTGCGAGGCGGCGGAGCGGCATCTGGGCGATGCCCGGTCGCGATTTGTGCCGGGCCACCCCATCGCCGGCACGGAACACGCCGGGGTGGAAGCGTCGTTTGCATCCTTATTCGAAAACCGCACGGTGATTCTGACGCCTGAAGAAGACGTATCGGGAACCGCCCTGGAGACCGTGGACGCGATGTGGCGCCTCGCTGGCGCCAGCGTCGTGCGCATGGACCCGCGGCGACACGACGAGCTGCTGGCCGCCACCAGTCACCTGCCCCACATGGTGGCCTATGCCCTGGTCAACTGCCTCGCCAGGCATCCACAAGCCGAGGAGTTGTTCCGGCTGGCAGCGGGCGGCTTCTATGACTTCACCCGCATCGCGTCCAGCGATCCGCTCATGTGGCGGGATATCGGCTCGACGAACGCCGGACCATTGATCGAATCGATGAAGACGTTTCGCGCGGAGCTGGATGCCTTGATCGAAGCCTTGGAAACCCGCGACGAGGAAGCGCTGCACCGAACATTCGCCGGCGCCAAACAGGCACGGGATCTGGGCCTGGCCCGGAAAAACGGGGATCGATGACCACCGACCAATGACCACCTTCCACATCGAGCCGGGTGGCGTACTTCAAGGCCGACTACGGGTTCCAGGCGACAAGTCCATCTCGCACCGGGCGGTGATGTTGACGGCGCTTGCCGAGGGAACCAGCCGCATCCATGGGTTGTCGGGGGGGGCGGATGTGTGGGCCACGGCGCGGGCCTTCCGGTCGATGGGGGTGTCGATGGATTTCGATGACGGCACCCTCGTGACCGTGCACGGGGTAGGCCGATACGGACTCCGCGCACCGCAACAGGATCTGGATCTCGGCAACTCGGGCACGGGGATGCGTCTGCTTGGCGGGCTCCTGAGCGGCCAACGGTTTCCGGTACGTCTGCGCGGCGATGCATCCTTGAGCCGTCGGCCCATGAAACGAGTAACGGAACCCTTGCGGGCAATGGGTGCGGATATCGAGACCCACCCCGACGGGACGCCGCCGTTGGTCATTAACCCCGTCGGCAGACTTTCGGGGATCCGGTACCGCTTGCCGGTGGCGAGCGCGCAGGTGAAATCCGCCGTGCTGTTGGCGGGCCTGTACACGGACGAGCAGGTATGCGTAGCCGAGCCGGCGCCGGTAAGAGATCACACCGAGCGGATGCTGCGCGGCTTGGGCGTGTCCGTCGAGCAGGACAACGAATGGACTTGCATGACGGCGGGCGATCTCGAAGCGGGGAACATCGAGGTCCCGGCCGACTTTTCTGCCGCGGCATTCTTTCTAGTGGGGGCAAGCATTGCGCCGGGCAGCGAGATCGAACTGAACCATGTCGGGGTCAATCCCACCCGCACCGGCTTGTTGACGGTGCTGCGGGAGATGGGAGCGGATATTCGGCTGGAAAACGAGCGAATGGTGACCGGCGAACCCGTGGCGGATCTGGTCGTTCGCTCGGCCCCGTTGGAAGGGATCGACATTTCTCCCGACGTCGTGCCTCTGGCAATTGACGAATTCCCCGCGCTCTGCGTCGCGGCGGCGCTGGCCGAAGGCAGGACCCGCATCCGCGGTGCCGGCGAACTGCGCTACAAGGAAAGCGACCGGATTCGTGCGATGGCCGCCGGGTTGCAAGAGCTTGGCGTCAAACTCCAAGAGACGGACGATGGCATGACGATCGAGGGGCGGAGCGAATTGTCCGGCGGTACAGTGGACAGCTTCACCGACCACCGCATCGCCATGGCGTTCGCCATGGCCGGCCTGCGCGCCCGTACGCCCGTCATTGTGGGCAACGTCGACAACGTCGAGACCTCGTATCCATCCTTCGCCTCGCAGGCGCTGAAGCTCGGTTTGTCGTTGAGTTGTCATTCTTGTGAATAATCCGGTGCCCGTACTGACGCTGGACGGTCCCAGCGGGTCCGGCAAGGGCGCGGTGGGGCAACTTTGCGCGCAGAAGTTGGGTTGGCATTACCTCGACAGCGGGGCCATATACCGGGCGCTGGCCTACGTCGTGCGGCAAGCGGGATTGGATGCCGGCGATGTAGAAGCCGTCGTACAGCGGGCCGAAGATCTGAAAATGGAGTGCCTTCCCAACCCACCGGAATCGGCCGTCATTATGGTTAACGGCGAGAATGTCGACGATCGCGTGCGCAACGAGGAGATGGGCCGGCTGGCCTCGCGGTTGGCCTCCATTCCCGCGGTCCGGGCGGCGCTTTTGCGGGTCCAGCGGCGCGCGCGTCAAGCGCCGGGCCTGGTGGCGGACGGCCGGGATATGGGCACGGTGGTGTTCCCGGACGCTCACCGGAAGTTCTTTTTGACGGCCGGCGCCGGGGTGCGTGCGGAAAGACGTTATAAGCAGTTGAAAGTAAAGGGTTTCGATGGTAGTCTTGCGGCGCTTTTCGAGGCGATCCAGGAACGCGATACCCGCGATGCCCAGCGCGCCGTCTCTCCGCTCAAGCCCGCGGAGGACGCGACGATGCTGGATACTTCAGACATGTCGATTGATGAAGTGGTGTCGCGCGTTCTTGATCGGGTAATCCACTAGATGCGGGGATTGTTCGGGGCAGTCCACGCAGCGTGCATAATTGGAGAAGATCGGGCGCATCGAGCGGCTGATCGTTAAACCGAGACAATATGACCGAAAGTTTTGCAGAACTATTTGAACAGAGCATCGCGGAAACCGTAATGGCTCCTGGTGCCGTAATCGAAGGAGAAGTCGTCGATGTAGAAGGCGATTTCGTCATTGTTAACGCCGGATTGAAATCGGAGTCGGAAATACCGGCTGCGCAATTCAGGGATGACCACGGCGAGCTCACGGTTTCCGTGGGCGACACTGTGGAAGTCGCCATCGAGGCATTCGAGGACGGGTCGGGTCAGACCAGACTTTCGCGGGAAAAAGCCTGCCGCGCGCGGGCCTGGGACGAGCTCGAGAAAGCCAGCGAGGAAGGCAGCATCGTCACCGGCGTCATCACCGGCAAGGTCAAAGGCGGCTATACGGTCGCGGTGCTGGGTACCCGGGCCTTCTTGCCGGGTTCGCTGGTCGACGTCCGTCCCGTCAAGGATTCCGCCTACCTGGAAGGTAAGGATCTGGAGTTCAAGGTCATCAAGCTGGACCGCCGCCGCAACAACGTAGTGGTCTCGCGCCGCGCCGTGGTGGAGAACGAGCTCAGCGCCGAACGCGAACAGTTGCTCGATACGTTGGAGGAAGGTCAGATCGTCAAGGGCGTCGTGAAGAATCTCACCGATTACGGTGCGTTCGTGAACCTCGGTGGCCTGGATGGACTGCTGCATATCACCGATTTGGCGTGGAAGCGTGTCAAGCATCCGTCGGAAGTGCTGAATGTCGGCGACGAGATCGAGGCCCGGGTGCTGAAATTCGACCGCGAGCGCAACCGGGTATCCCTCGGCTTGAAGCAACTCGGCGACGACCCCTGGGACGATCTGCCGCGCCGCTATCCGGAAGACAAACGGGTGTTTGGCAAGGTCACCAACCTGACCGACTACGGCGCCTTCGTGGAACTGGAAGAAGGCGTAGAAGGGCTGGTGCATGTGTCCGAAATGGACTGGACCAACAAGAACGTGCATCCCACCAAGGTCTGCCACGTCGGGGACGAAGTCGAAGTGAAGGTGCTCGATATCGACGAGGAACGGCGGCGTATTTCCCTGGGCATGAAACAGTGTCAGCCGAACCCCTGGGAGGAATTCGCCGCCACGCGCAACAAGAACGACAGGATCAGCGGGAAGATTAAGTCCATTACGGATTTCGGCGTCTTCATCGGGCTGGAAGGCGGCATCGACGGCCTGATCCACCTGAGCGATCTGTCCTGGGACCGGGCCGGCGAGGAAGTGGTCCGGGAATACAAGAAAGGCGACGAGGTGGAGGCGATGGTGCTCTCCGTCGATCCCGAACGCGAGCGCGTCTCGCTCGGCATCAAGCAGGCCAGCCAGGATCCGTTCACCGCCTATGTCGGTCAAAACGGCAAAGGCACCATCGTCCGGGGCACGATCGTGGAGGTGGATCCCAAGGGCGCCGCGATCAAGCTCTCCGAAGGCGTCGACGGCTATTTGCGCGCTTCGGAATTGTCCCGGGAACACGTGGCCGACGCGCGCTCGATGCTCTCGGAAGGCAAGGATATCGATTCCAAAATCATCAGCATCGATCGAAAGAACCGGCGCATTTCGCTGTCGGCGAAAGCGCTGGACGCGGATCGGGAAACCGAGGCGATCGAGGAGTACAAGCGCAAGTCCGGCGTGTCGACGGCGACCCTGGGCGATAAACTGAAAGAACAGCTGGAAAAGACATCTTCGTAGGGGGGGTAACCCACGATGAGCCGGGGTGGCGTGGGCAAATCGTCGATAACTAAGTCCGACGTGATCGATATGCTGGCGGTGGAACAACCGCAGCTGGCATACCGGGATGTCGAGCTCGCGGTGAAGGGGCTGCTGGAACGGATGTCGGAGGCACAGGCGTACGGCGAGCGCATCGAAGTGCGTGGCTTCGGGAGCTTTTCCCTGCATCACCGCCCCGCCCGGGTCGGGCGCAATCCGAAAACCGGCGAAACGGTTACCGTTCCCGACAAGTACGTGCCGCACTTCAAACCCGGCAAGGAAATGCGCGAACGCGTCGACCAAACATCGCGCGATGAGACATCGGACTAGAAAGTCATCTCATAAACAGACACAGCGGCGCAGAAGTCGCCAATCATCGGGCATGAAGCTTTTCATCTACTTGCTGCTGGCACTCGTCGCGTTGTTGTTCGGCATCAGTTTTGCACTCAAAAATCCTCAATCCGTGGCTGTCGCATACTATTTCGGTCTCGAGTGGTCCGGCTCGCTGTCCTGGTTGTTGGTGATCGCCCTGGCGGTCGGTGCGTTGCTCGGCGTGCTGTTTACTTTGGGCTGGGTCATTAAAGCGAAACGGCAAGCCGGACACCTGCGCCGGGAAGCTTCGCAATTGGAGAGCGAGGCAGCGAGCCTGAGGCCACTGGTGGAACGAGGAAAGTGATCTTTCGAGAACTGCGTCCCACCCTGCATATTCGCACGGCGTTATCAAGAACTTATCGGGGAGCCCGGTATTTCAATAATTCCGTGCAAGAATGCGGGGGCAGGGTTGTCTTTCAGGGCTGTCGAAAGCAAGGAGGCTTTCGCCAGAGCGTACAGGGAGGTATTTACAGCGTCCCTGAAAGACAACCCTGCCCCCGCATGATTACTAATGTTGCTCGGACTTTTTGAAGAACTTACGGAAGCCGCTAAGTGTTTGACGCCACATGGTTACTGTTGCTTCTACCTGCCGCGGCCGCGACCGGCTGGTACCTGGGCCGGCGGGATCGAAAGAACGAAACGTCCTTCAACCTACCTTCGGCGTATTTCCAGGGCCTGAACTTCCTGCTCAATGAGCAACCCGATAAGGCCATCGAGGTGTTTCTCAAAATGCTGGAAGTGGATTCCGAGACCGTCGAGATGCACCTCGCGCTGGGCAACCTGTTCCGGCGGAGGGGGGAAATCGAGCGCGCCACCCGAATCCATCAGAACCTGATCGCGCGCCCCAACCTCGAAGAACATCAGCGACTACAGGCGCTGTTTCAACTGGCCCAGGATTATCTGCGCGCCGGCCTGCTGGATCGGGCGGAAAGCCTGCTTCTGGAGCTCATCGACGTGGACGGGCACGCCGAATCCGCCCTGCGTTTGCTGAAGGATATCTACGAACAGGAGAGCGAATGGGGAAAGGCCGTGGATATCCTGAAGCGCCTGGAACGAATCCAGGGCAGCGACATGCACTCGACAATCGCTCAGTATTACTGCCAACTTGCGGAGGAGAGGCTCACCGAGGGCTGCGTGGAGGAGGGCGAGGCTTACGTCAGACGGGCGCTGGATACCGATGCGTACTGCACCCGCGCCCGCATCCAGCAGGGACTCGTTCGCCATGAGGGCGAACGCTATCGGGAAGCCAGAAAGGCCTGGAGCCGAATACAGGACGAAGACATCTGGTGTTTGATCTCGATCCTCGATCGGGTGGTGCACTGCTACCGGGCCCTCCACGATCAGGCCGGCCTGGATCGCTTGCTGAATCGGATCCTGGAGCGGGTCACCAACCCGCATGTGTTAATCGCCCGCGTTAACGAATTGGAACGGATGGAAGGCCCCGAGGCGGCCACCTCGTTTCTGGAGGATTGGCTCGTTCGGCATCCCTCCGTTGCGGGGTTGGCCCGGCTCATGGAACTGGAACGCGACGCCAATCGCAACGGTGACAACAATGTCCGAACGCGGCCGGTGCGCACGCTGCTCGATAACCTCATGGATACGGAAGGCAGCTACCGATGCCGCCAGTGCGGATTCACGGGCCGCACCCTCTACTGGCACTGCCCCGGCTGCAAAAGCTGGAACAGTCAACACCCCCTCAGCGGCCCCGAACTGCTCGCCAGCCCGAACTGACTAATCTTATACTTATGGGTAAGCTTCGTAATTTCAATAACCCCGTGCAAGAATGTGGGGGCAGGGTTGTCTTTCAGGGCTGTCGAAAGCACGAAGGCTTTCGCCAGAGCGTACAGGGAGGTATTGCATCCTTAGCTCCGTAAACGGCACTTCCCTATGCCACTTCTTACAGCGTCCCTGAAAG
>JAANXG010000032.1 GCA_018263405.1 Gammaproteobacteria bacterium | reverse complement strand
GATGTATTCACAGCGTCCCTGAAAGATAACCCTGTCCCCACATAATCGCCGACATTGCGGGGTCGGGTTGTCATTTGCGCGAACATCCTTAAGGGCTGATGGATTCGGACACCTCAACCATAAGCTCGGCGTGTGACCGAAAATGACGCGTAGGCACGTGGATGACGCCGGGCCGCGTCGGGCTCCGCCAGCCAGGAGCTCAAACGCCCCCTGGTAGCCCGGACCCAGAAGCCGTAACCGAACCTAATCAGCATCACCAGCGTGCTGACCGCGGTCCAGCCCGCAACAAGCCACAACCCCAAAGCCGGCTGCCCAATCGCCCATGACAACGTCAGGAGCACGAGGCAAGGGTTGCGCCGCGCGGTATAAAGCCGGAAATACGCATCAAAGGGCCGCCAAGCGAATATGCTGGTATCGCCAAGTATATTAAACACCGCTTCAATTGCGCGGCCTCCGACGTACCCAGCAAATATCGTAATGTACAGATCGACCTGATCGATACCGGCAACCGGTTGAAAATCGACGAGGGAAAGACCCCAGAACCAGTACCAGAATGGCGGATGGACGATATCCATACCGTGATCAGCCAGATGGCCGACACGGCTCGATCGAACCGTGACCCGTGCCAACTTGCCGTCAACGGTGTCGAGATAGGTCATGACCCAACCAAGCGCCAAGCCAACCGCATACTCACCAAGGTAAAACATCCAGCCCACTGACAGCATCAGCAAAAAGCCGATCGATGTCACCATGTTAGGCGATATCCTGAAGCGGGTGCACCAGCGCACGCCGGATTTAGCGGGACGCGGCCACCACCACTTCGTGACAAAATCGGTTATCCCTTTGTAGGAAACTCCGTAAAGCCGGTCTTCGAGGGCGCGTTGGCTCTCGGTGGCGAGGGGCGCCACCATCGGGGCCTCGGATTTCCGCAGATCGCGCTCGAAAGCCTGCAACGTATCGATGCCGTGCGTCGGAAGACCGCGATTTTCCTGTTTTTCGAGAGCAGTGAGACCCTCTGCCACAAGCTCCGCATCAAGATTACCGGCAACGGATACACCGTCCTGTAGCAAAATACCATCCAGGTTGAGCAACCCCTTCAGCGCACGCAATTCATAGACATAATCCGCGCGCAGCAACAATACACGTCCAGTGGTTGGCAGTGCGTTTCGCTCCGTTACCAAGGCCAAACTACCACTACCCAGCGAGAGGAGCTGCCTGCAAAGCCGCTCACGCCCGGTCAGGCCCCATAGGCGAATTGGAGATTCTCCCAGCAAAATTGCGGTAACCATTACGAGGCACCTTAAAAGCGCGCAATTATAGCGGCATCGCCAAGCCAACGCCGAATACGACGCGTCATGGCTCTGAATATAGGATTGAACACTTTACCCAATCGACGATCGTGGGTGTTACGATTCGTGGATAGATCAGGATCTGCGTTGGCAGGATTAGCTCCATGGGAAAGGGCTGTGGGATATCGGATGCAATCGACCTTGCGCATAGCGGGAAAATCTGAAAGGTTCCAGCAGCGTATTTCTTTCGCCGCACAACTCCTGGGCTACCAGCTTACCGACACCGATCATCTTGTAACCGTGGTTGGAATCGGCGACGAAAAAGCAGTTTTCGCGGAACGTATCAAAAACCGGGAAACTATCGGGAGTAAACGCACCGATACCGCCCGAAGGTTCGTTTTTATACCTATCGATCCGACCCTCGAAGCGCGCCTGGCAATGAGCCAAGGCCGAACACCACATATGGGCGAAGTCCGTGCCCACCACGAACTCCGGAGATTCGGTGCCATATGGGTCGACGGCAACCTCTTCCGGATCGGTTTCCACTTTGAACGGCGCCGCGCCGCCCTGTACGCCGCCGAAATGAAAATCGGGCTTGTAGTATATGCCCCACATCCGATCGGTGATCAGCGAACCGTCTACCGTCGAGTAAAGCGGGGCGTCGGAATCGACGTGAATGACCGGGGGCATCTCCCCGGCATTAGTCACTTGAAACGCGGGATCGACGCCGAGCGTGCCTTCCTGAAGAGACCAGTAAACCCACATCGGAATATCCTTGTGCAACTCACCGTCCTTGCCCTGGATATCGACGGTTTTCGGTAGCTCGAGCATATCCCAGAACTGCTTGGCCCAGGGACCGGCCGCAATCACGACCTGATCGCAACCAATATCGCCACGGTTTGTCTTCACGGCAGAGACGGCGTCACCGTCTTGCGCGCTTTCAAAGCCGGTGACTGTAACACCCGTCATAATGCGCACCCCTTCGGCTTCGGCCTTATTGGCCAAACCGTAAAGGGAACTGGTGTTGTTCGCGTAACCTCCTTTCTTTTCGTGCAGCACGGATGTAATGCCTTGCGCCCGCCAATCGTGAAACAGACTCTTCATGTAATCCATTGAATCTTTTTCGCCTTCGATAAATACCGATTCGTACCCGATCTCTTTCTGTTGTTCGGCGATAGAGGCGACGTCTTCGTGCATGGACTCGGGGGAAATCTGCATATAACCCACCGGGTGGTAGCTGTAGGCCTCCGGATCGCTCTCCCAGACTTCGACGCACTGGGCCATCAACTCGCGCATGGCCGGCTGGAAATAGTTGTTGCGCACTACGCCGCAAGCAATCCCGGAGGCACCCGCCCCGATGGAAGTCTTGTCAATTACGAGGACATCGCCGCCGGTGCCCCGGCCCCGCGCCTTGAGTTGGACGGCAAGATGATAGGCAGTGCTCAGGCCGTGGATGCCGGCCCCGACGATGACGTAGGGATAGTAGGATGGGAACGCCATTGCAGTTGTCTCATTGTTTTGATGCGTTGAGGTTGCGCCATCGACGGCGCAGTTGCAAATAGATCCCCAGCGCTGATTGGGGCAAGCTACGTGCAACATCGGCAGGCAGCAAGCACGGTGCGTGCCGGTTACCGACAAAGTTGAGCCGAAGCCGGGACCACAATTCGGCGTTTCGGGATGGAACCCGGAGCCAACGGTTCAGGTCAGACAAGTAACACGATAGTAAAATCTGTATCTTTCCAAGGTACATCGTGGAGATATGTAATGGCGTTTGCGCGTGTTTTACTTGCTGCTTTGGCCCTTGGCTCGGCACTCGGGGCAGTACTGGTATTGACGACCGGCCCGGCGAGTGTGGAATTAGGCACCCTGTGGTATGGCTACGCCGCCGAAAGCCTTAATCTGACCCAGGCGCTGATTCAACGCTATGTTCATCCGGCAATATGGACCCACGTGCTTCTACCCGTGCTGTTGATGCCCGCGGTGAGCGTATTCACCACTGTCTCGATCACTGCGTTGCTGCTCCGGCTTCTGTTGTCGTGGCGGTACCGTCAACCCAATTGAGGTAACCGTCATGTGGATCAAACGCCATCGCGCCTGGGAACCGCCTGAATCCAGCGCCACGCCCGAATCCGCGTGGCGAGCCCGCCGCCGCATCATCAAAACCTTCGGCGTTGGCGCGGCCGTGCTGGGCTTGGATACCGGGGGCGCACGTGCCACGCTACTGGGCAGACTCCTCAAATCGGGTACGCAGGGCAATGAGGAGTCGATCGTCATTCCCGATGTACCGTGGAACGATCAATTACCTGCTGAACGAAACGGGGCTTACCAACTCGATCGTGCCCTGACGCCGGAGGCGGTCAACGCGACATTTAACAATTTTTATGAATTCGGCTCGCATAAAGAGATTTGGGAGGAAGCGCAGGCGCTTGAATTGTCACCCTGGCAAATCAAGATCGACGGCATGGTCGAGAATAAGATTACGATTGATGTCGAGGAGTTGATCCGGCGTATGCCCCTCGAAGAGCGGCTTTACCGTTTGCGCTGTGTCGAGGCGTGGTCCATGACCATACCCTGGACCGGTTTTCCGCTGGCCGAACTGATCAAATTTGCCAAACCGTTAAGCGGCGCCAAGTTCCTGCGCATGGAGGCCTTCATGGACAAAGACGTTGCACGGGGTCAGACACAACCTTGGAATCCCTGGCCTTATGTCGAGGGTTTAACGCTGGCGGAAGCCACCAATGAACTGGCTTTCATTGCCGTCGGCACTTACGGACACACGGCACTCAAACAGCATGGCGCACCCCTACGCTTGGCGGTACCGTGGAAATACGGATTCAAGTCCATCAAATCCATCGTGCGCTTCACGTTCTCGGCAGAGCGCCCTGTGAGCTTTTGGGAGGAACTCCAGGGCACGGAGTATGGATTTTGGGCGAACGTCAATCCCGGCATCCCGCACCCGCGCTGGAGTCAGGCCCGGGAGGAAATCATTCATACTGGAGAAAAAGTGCCAACAAAACTCTACAATGGTTACGCTGAACAGGTTGGGCATTTGTACAAGAATATCAATCTGCCCGACGAGGTTCTATACAGATGATCAATAGCGGGGATTTCTACCAGAGGATCCCTGTCTAGGAGCCTGTCGGACTTAGGATGAATCTACTGCGGCGGCGGGAGATCGGCCCACTTTCCCGATTTATTTCGTTAAATAGCTGGCTATTCGCCTCAATAAATCGAAAAATTGGTCTCGATTTCCCACCTACCTCGCTACGATCCCCTAAGTCCGACAGGCTCCTAGAATCAGAGATAGGTTCTAATTATACGGCGGCGAACCCACGCTCCGCTGATTAGTCGCCGTATTCGCGGGTTCCGTCGACGATGTATAACCACACGTACTCCGCGAAGCTCCACCGTACCTGTAAATCCAAGACATTGTCTTCCAATTTGCGCAACAGGACTGTCGCGTGGCCGAAGCGGGTCTGAGCGCAACGTCCCACCGGAAACGCGCGCGGATGCAGGTCCAGCGGTGTACCCTTATTGAGCACTTCCACGGACTTATCGCCTGTGAGGCGCATGACAACATAATAATCGGACACATCCACCACCGCGGCGTGCTGGCCGGCAAGGGCGCCCTGGAGCCTGGTTATAAGCGCATATCGGACGTCTTCGGTACAGTGGATCCGCCATTCGTCCGGCCCAAGCCAAAACACCGTATAGTCGGCACTCGTCGCCACCGTATTCGGGACCGTCGGAGGCGAACAGTTTACGACGCCGTTCACCGCATCGACAAACGCCTGGTCGTCCGCGTTGCCGCGCAAATTAACCTTGCCGCCAAACGGCCGCTCCTGCAGTGCAATGCCGCCGCGTGGGGCCGACAGGCCGGCGAGCGGGCTGCACTTTACGGGATTGAAATTGGGGAAATCAGGCACGAGCGCGCACTCCTTTTTTATCGTAAAATACATAATCGGTCACCCTGCATTTCACGGTCCGGCCGTTCATAAGCCGTACGTTGACTTTTTCGTCCTTTCGGTTTTTGCCATCGTAGATCACCGCCATGGCTATGGACCGCCCCAGGTTCGGGCTCATATAACCCGAAGAAACGTGGCCGAGTGTCGGCATGGGGGGGGTATCCTTCAACTCCGCCACCACGTGGGCGCCTTCCGGCAGGACTTCGTTCGGATCCTCGGTCAGCAGTCCCACCAACTGCTTACGGCCCGGTTTGGATGTATCGCTGCGGTCCAGCGAACGTCGGCCGAAGAAGTCCTTTTTCTTGGACACGATCCAGTTCATATCCAGATCATACGGCGTCACCGAACCGTCCGTATCCTGTCCGGCGATAATAAAGCCCTTCTCGGCCCGAAGAACATGCATGGATTCGGTTCCATACGGACATATGTCGTACTTTTCGCCGTGTTCCATCAACGTTTCCCAGACGTACAAGCCGTAGCAGGCGGGAACATTGATTTCGAAAGCCAGTTCGCCCGTGAAGCTGATGCGAAAAATGCGCGCCGGCACACCCGCAACCTCGGCATCCTGCCATGTCATAAAAGGAAAGTTTTCCGAATCCAACGGCAGTTCGGTCAATTCCGACAGTAAATCCCGTGAGTTCGGTCCGTTTATCGATGCAACCGCCCATTGCTCCGTGGTGCTTGTACAATAAACCCGCATGCCCGGCCACTCGGTCTGGAGCCATTCTTCGAGCCAACTCAGCACCCGGGCCGCACCGCCGGTGGTCGTAGTCATGTGGAAATGGTTCTCGCCCACGCGGCTTGAAACACCGTCGTCGAATATCATGCCGTGTTCATTTAACATCACACCATATCGGCATCGCCCGACCGGGAGTTTGCTCCATGCATTCGTATACACCATATTAAGAAGTTTGCTGGCGTCCGGTCCCTGGATGTCGATCTTACCGAGGGTTGTGGCGTCCAAAATACCGATGCCTTTGCGCGCCATCTTGCATTCGCGTTGTACGGCCACGTGCATATCCTCGCCGGCACGGGGAAAGTAACGGGGACGTTTCCAGTCGCCAACGTCCTCATAAATCGCGCCATTCCGCTCATGCCAGGGATGCATAGGCGTTTTACGTTTTTGCAGAAACAATTCTCGGCTGTGCTGCCCGGCGATGGCACCAAAGGTCAACGGCGTGTACGGAGGCCGAAACGTCGTCGTACCGATTCTATCCACCGCGGTGGCGCGCAGTTCTGACAATACGCCGAGGGCATTTAAGTTGGAGGTCTTGCCCTGATCAGTACCCATCCCGGTGGTGGTATAGCGTTTCAGGTGTTCCACATTTTTGTAGCCTTCGCGCACGGCGAGCATGATGTCACCCACGGTGGCATCGTTCTGAAGCTCGTGGAAATGCTTCTTCTTGCCCTTGCCAACGGGATGGTCACAGGGAATCGTCCACAGGGCCCGAAACGCACCCTGCTCCATGCGCTCTGTCTTGAGCGCCACCGGGCCACTGGTCCTGAAACCTGCTTCACCCGCCGCGGCGGCACCGGCTTCGAATCCCTGGTTCAAGCAGTCGCCAAGATCAAAGCTCCCCCGACAGGCTCCCGCGGAACGATTAGGGTTCGTGGCGTGGCAGTCACCAGGGACGAATGCACCGATGTCGTCGTTGTATAGCAGTTTGCCCCGCGATTGGCCGAACAGGTGCACCGTCGGTGTAAACCCCCCGGATACGGCAATCACGGAACAATCGATGCGGTTGCTGGACCCGCGTACGGCGCTGCCTTCGTCGTTCAGCCTCATGACGTCCACGCCTTCGACCCCCTTACGGTAGTGCACGCCGGTGATGGCCGAACCAGTATGAAGCGGGATACCCGCCTGGCGTACCTTTTCCACCAATTGACCTTCGGGGCGCGGTCGAATATCGACGACCTCGACGCGGGCGCCATGCAAGTGTGCGTCCAGAGAAGTCTGATAAGCGCTGTCATTATTGGTCAGTACAACGATATCTTCCCCCGGGAGTACTGCATAGCGATTGATGTAGCTACGGACGGCACCTGCCAGCATGACACCGGGCCGGTCGTTATCCGCAAAGACCAGCGGCCGTTCGATCGATCCAGCGGCCAAAACCACCCGTTGCGCCCGAATCCGCCACAACCGCTGCCGCGGCAAGTGGTCACCCCGGCCCGGTGGCAAATGGTCCGTTACCCGTTCGAGTGCGGTTAGGTAGTTATAGTCAAAATAACCGGTTGCCGTGGTTCTCGGCAGAACGGTGGCTTCTTCCAGGTTCTCCAGTTCCTCCATCGACCGGCGAACCCACTCCATCGCCGGGTTGTCGTCGATACGTTGATTGTCCGAAAGAAGGCAGCCGCCGAATTCGGGTTGTTCGTCAACGAAGATCACGCGAGCCCCGCTGCGCCCTGCCGCCAGCGCCGCCGCAATCCCTGCCGGCCCGCCGCCTACGATCAGGACATCACAGTGAACGTGGCGGTGTTCATAGCGATCCGGATCCCGGTCAACCGGGGATTCGCCCAACCCGGTGACCTTGCGAATGTACTTTTCATACGTCATCCACAAAGACGGTGGCCACATAAAGGTCTTGTTGTAGAAGCCGGCGGGAAGCAGGCGCGACAACCAGGAATTGACGGCACCAATATCGAAGCGCACGTTCGGCCAGCAGTTCTGGCTCGCGGCGCGCAGGCTTCGGTACAGCTCGATCTGAGTGGCGCGCATATTCGGTTCCGTACGGGGACCTTCCTCCAACTGCACCAGGGCGTTGGGTTCTTCGGCACCGGCGGAGAAGACGCCCCGTGGACGGTGATATTTCAAGCTGCGCCCGACCAGATGCTCGTTGTTCGCCAGCAAAGCCGATGCCAGTGTGTCACCCTGGAAACCGGTATACGGCCGTCCATTGAAGATAAATTGCAGCGGCTTACCGCGATCGATCCGGCCGCCTTCGCTCAAGCGATTGATCTGGGTCACGGGTGTATTCCCTCAGCCCTTGGATACCGGTACGGTCGGCGGTGCTTCGCCGGGTTTATAACTGCCGAAGAACTCATCGGTCACCGTGTGGCGCACAGCGTTAAACCAACGCCGGCAGCCGTGGGTATGTACCCACCGCTCATAATGCACCCCACGGGGGTTCTTGCGAAAAAAAACATAATCCCCCCATTCTTCATCGGACAATTGCTCGGGATTTTCAGGCCGCGCGATATGCGCCTCGCCTCCGTAACCGAACTCGGTTACTTCGCGCTGGCCGCACCAGGGACACGTGACTATCAACATCGTCTATTTCACCTCGGGCATGTTTCCAGAACCTACCTCAAAACGGATCTTGCCCGAGCAGTCGTCGTTTTCGGATCGCTCGGGCCTAACCCACACGAAAAATCTCTCATTTTGAGATAAGTTTTAGTGTACCCCGTCACTGATATTGTAACGTTCAGCGGCCCGGAAAGCGGTGAGCCGCAAGGCCTGTCTCGCCGGGAATGGCGTGCCCTTCTCCTGAGACATAACGCCGCGGATGACCGCTTTCCGGGCCGCCCGAAGGGAGCGTGCCTGAGCCACCATTGGGGCGTTGCACTCCTGGTAAAGGACCGGGCCATTCACTGCGGATCGCGCCTTCCACCGGCGGCTCAGGCACGCTCTGAATGTTGCAATATCAGTGACGGGGTACACTCGGCCTCAATGCGCGACGGCGGCGGCGGCCCCTTCATCCACCAGCGCCCCGGTATTAAATCGATCGATGGAAAACGGCGCCGCCACCGGATGCATGTCTTCGCCGGCGAGGGAATGGGCAAATACATGGGCGGAACCCGGCGTCGCCTTGAATCCACCGGTGCCCCAGCCGCAGTTAAAATACAGGTTCTTGACCGGCGTCTTGGAGAGTATCGGCGAACGGTCCACAGTGACATCCACGACACCGCCCCACTGGCGGAGCATGCGCATGCGCGAAAATATCGGGTAGAGTTCCACCACGGCACCCACGGTCTCTTCGATCAAGTCGAATCCTCCGCGTTGGGAATAAGAATTGTAGGGATCCGACCCAGCGCCGATCACAAGTTCGCCCTTATCCGACTGGCTGATATAAGCATGGATACCGTTGGACATGACCACGCAGTCGATCTTGGGCTTGATCGATTCGGAAACCAGCGCCTGCAACGAGAACGATTCGATGGGCAAACGAAAGCCCGCTTTCTCCGCCAACACACTGCAGTGGCCAGCAACCACGCAACCAACCTTGTTGGCACCGATAAATCCTCGCGAAGTTTCCACGCCCTTGACCACGTTCTCCTCGATCCGGAACCCGGTTACCTCGCAGTTCTGAATAATGTCGACGCCCAGGGCGTCCGCGCCGCGCGCATAACCCCATGCCACGGCATCGTGGCGGGCCGTGCCGGCCCGGCGCTGCAAAAGGCCGCCCATCACCGGATAACGCGTGTTGAGGTTGATAAAGGGCACCCATTGCTTGACCTGCTCGGGAGTCAAGTATTCGGCATCAATACCGTTCAGGTAGTTCGAGTTTCCACGCCGGCCGATTTCCTGGATATCGTGGACGCTGTGGGCGAGGTGAATCAGCCCCCTCGGCGAGTACATGACGTTAAAGTTGAGCTCCCGGCTCAGTCCGTGCCAAAGATCGACCGAGTGATCGTAAAGCGCGGCGGATTCGTCCCACAGGTAATTGGAGCGGCAAATCGTCGTATTGCGGCCCGTGTTTCCACCCCCAAGCCAGTCCTTCTCTAGAACCGCGACGTTGCGCACGCCACATTCCTTGGCCAAATAGTACGCCGTGCCGAGGCCATGCCCACCGGCACCGACGATGATCATGTCGTAGTGTGCCTTGGGATCCGGGCTACGCCAAGCTTCCTGCCAACCTTCGTGATAGCCGATCGCGTTGCGAACAATGCTAAAAATTGAGTATTTCTGTTTCATAACGCCGGGCGAGTGTAGTGACTCGCGTTATTATAAAGACATCCATCCGCGATAGATGCGTAACTATTCACGCCTCCCCAATCGCATCGCTTGTAAGACACGCAACCTGTCCTATTCCGTAAAGACAACGGTATCTTCTCTACACAACCTGCACATACAAGAGCGCGGCCCGGAGGCCGCGTCTTAAGGGCCACAAAAACCAAAACGGTTGCGCGGCCGGTTGTGTTGTTATAGTTGTTTAACCGGGGATGATACCACGTATGCGGCCGCTACACCGCCGCGGCAGTTCCACCGTGGCCGATAATATGACTATATCTGACATTCACAAACAGCGAAATGCTTGAATTTCAGGCGTCTACCGGAGAAATGAGTAATTTCTCAATAACCCCGTGCAAGAATGTGGGGGTAGGGTTGTCTTTCAGGGCTGTCGAAAGCACGGAGGCTTTCGCCAGAGCGTACAGGGAGGTATCTACAGCGTCCCTGAAAGA
>JAANXG010000031.1 GCA_018263405.1 Gammaproteobacteria bacterium | reverse complement strand
TTGCATCCTTAGCTCCGTAAACGGCACTTCCCTATGCCACTTCTTACAGCGTCCCTGAAAGACAACCCTACCCCCACATGATCGCCGACATTGCACGGACTTTTTGAGAAATTACAGTTTGTTCTCCGGAGCGAAACACGTTCATCCACCCTCGTGAACGAGACGTCGCCGGCCGCGGGATGACCCATTTTGAGGTGCACGCGAGAGGGTTGTACGAAGTGTAGGGCACCTCTATCGGAAAATATCGCGTCGTCGGAGACGGGGATTGCGTATCAAGGAAACAATTACCGTGGCGCCCAATAGTACAAACGCCATCAACGTCCAACCCGGGATGGATATACCCAAGTATGTCCATTGTATCTGTGCACACTCTCCGGTTCCGCGCGCCGCCCAGGCAATGACGTCCACGAGCGGCTTGATGTCCATCATATAGCCCACGCCGACACCGCACTCAGGCTGGGCTTCCGGAGGCAAGCTTTGCAACCAAAGGTGACGGCTGGCCAAACCCGCCCCCAATGCCGTCAGAACCCCGAACACCAAGACGTAAACATATCGCCCCCATCCGCCCGGGTTTTGTATGGCGCAAATCAGAAAAACAACGGCGAACCCGGCGAATACGAACCGTTGCAGCCAGCACAGAGGGCAAGGCTCGATCAGCAACACATGCTCCATGTAGAAGGCGTACGCCAAAAGGCCCACGCACACTAGCAATCCGAGAATACAGACCGGTCGGGGATTCAGCATCGGGATACCGGGGTAAGTGTTTGAATGCTAAAGGTTAGATTTGAATGGCTTGCTAATCAGCTAATCAAGATTTCCGTAAATCTTGCCGCTTTCGCAGGGCTGCCGATTATACATGATCGCTGCGGATCCGCTTAAGTTATACAACGACCGGTAAGTTCTTAAACCCCGTGCAAGAATGTGGGGGCAGGGTTGTCTTTCAGGGACGCTGTGAATACATCCTTGTACGCTCTGGCGAAAGCCTCCGTGCTTTCGACAGCCCTGAAAGACAACCCTGCCCCCACATGATCGCCGACAGGGCGGTTTGCTGGAACCGGTGGCTAATGGTTGATGAAATAATGCACCCCAATACTCGCGGCGTAACCCAGCGCGACCGCCCAGATCCAGCGAAGGTGCGATACAAACGTATACTGACCCTCGGAAAAACCCATGACCACGACACCGGCGGCCGAACCGATCAGCAACAGGGAACCACCCACGCCCGCCGTCAGCGTGATCAGCAGCCAGTGCCACTGGCTCATTTCGGGGTGCATCAATATCACGCCGTACATGACCGCTGCGTTGTCGATCAGTGCCGACAGGATGCCCAGCACAATGTTGGCCGTCGTCGGACCCATCTCGCCGTAAAACGCCGTCGAGACTATCTCCAGGTATCCCAGCGCCGCCAGGCCGCTGATTGACACGAGAATGCCGTACATAAACATCAACGTATCCCACTCGGAGCGCTCCAACGCCCGAAAAATATCGAAAGTGACTTCCTTGCCGGGCGTAGTTTGCGTGGACGTATGGGTAATGCCCCGGCGTTTAAGGCGATAACCATACAACTTCAACAGACCCAGGCCCGTCATCATCCCAATGACCGGAGGCAGTCCAAAAACAGCTTTAACGACGGCTGTGCTTAACAGAGTAAAGACAAACAAGCCGGTAATAATCCAAGCGCCTTGCGGCATCGACATTTTCTCACCCTCGGGGCTGGTGGCCCGGGAGTCGAATCCAAAACTCAAAATCAACGCCGGGACCAGCCAATTCACCAGGGAAGGCAAAAACAGTTTCAGAAACGCCGCAATCCCCAGGAGATCTTCCTGCCAGACCATCAGGGTCGTCACGTCGCCAAACGGCGAGAAACACCCGCCGGCATTGGCGGCAACGACCAGGTTGATGCACCCGCAAACGATGAAATTTCTATTGTCCTTGCCCAGCACCAAAAGAACGCTGACCAGGACCATTGCCACCGCGAAATTGGCCAGGAAGATCGAGAACACAAAGGTCAGCAATCCGGTGACCCAATACACCGCGCGCAAGGAAGCGCCCCCGGACATGACCTTCTGCCTGAGTGTGCCGAAGACATTGCGTTCACTCATGGCATTCAGATAAGTCGTGGACGCGAGAAGGAACAGAAACAGCTCGACATAGAACTCGAGGGCGTTGCGGAACAGCACCTGGGCGGTATGGCTATCGCCGATCTTGTTGTAGCTGACGGCCACCAATATCCAAATCAGCCCTGAAGCCACCAGCATCGGCTTGGATTTTCTCAGGCTGAGCCGGTCTTCGCCGGCGACGAGAAGATACGCGAGGATAAAAAACAGGATGCACAGCCACGCCATCCACTGGCCGGTGAGATGCTGCGGAGCGATTTCTCCTTCGGATGCGTGCACGGCCTGAGCGGCCGGAAACAGAACAACGCCCACCCAAACGCTTAACTTGTTATACAACGCGATTCACTCTCCTCGCTAGGGTCTAGTGTACCCCGTCACTGATATTGTAACGTTCAGCGGCCCGGAAAGCGGTGAGCCGCAAGGCCTATCTCACCGGGAATGGCACTAGTAAACCATACGCAATCGTGTTGGGTATTTGAAGTGTTCAAAACACCCGCGAGGTGGGCTATGCTACCTTGGCACCGCGAGACGCGCGAAATTCACAAAAAGGATACGCTTTTGACATGAAAACCGTGACTCCAAAGCTCTCCGCATTGATCCTGACCCTCATCCCTTTCCCGGCCTTGGCGGCGGCCACGGACAGCACCCTGGATTTCACGGCGCATTGGACGGGCATTGTCAGCATTGTATTTTTTGTCGCCGCTTATGCACTCGTTATCAGCGAGGAAACCATTCATCTGCGCAAGTCCAAGCCAGTCATGGTCGTGGCGGGCATTATCTGGCTGTTGGTGTCCGTGGCCTACACCGCGGCAGGACAAACCGAAGCCGCTTCGGCCATTGTTCGCCACAACCTGCTCGAGTATGGGGAGCTTTTCCTGTTCTTGCTGGCTGCGATGACTTATATCAATGCCATGGAGGAACGCGGCGTGTTCGACACGCTCCGTGCCTGGCTCGTCAACCGGGGTTTTTCACTGCTGGTGATTTACTGGATCACCGGATTACTGGCTTTTGTTATTTCACCGGTTGCCGACAACCTGACCACGGCACTGCTGATGGCCACGGTGATCATGGCGGTCGGGGGCAAGTACCACGGTTTTGTCGCCCTGGGGTGCATTAATATCGTTGTCGCGGCGAACGCAGGCGGGGCATTCAGTCCGTTCGGCGACATCACGACATTGATGGTCTGGCAAGAGGGCAAGCTTGATTTTCTGCAGTTCTTCTCGCTGATCGTTCCTTCCACCGTCAACTGGATCATCCCGGCGTTCATCATGTCGCTGAAGATCCCCAGGCAACAACCCGATCCGCTGCAGGAGGAAGCCTCGCTCGCACACGGCGCGTGGTTTGTGGTGGGACTGTTCATCGCGACCATTGCCATGGCGGTATCGTTCCACAATGTGCTGCACCTGCCGCCGGTGATCGGCATGATGACGGGCCTGGGTCTTTTGAAACTGTTCGGTTACTACCTGAAACAGCGGGACAAACTACTGCCCCGTCCCGGCGACGAGGACCTGGGGGATACCGCACTGTCGATGGAAAGTTACGACCAGGGGGGCTACGACTATAGCCGCGCCATGCGGTACAACATCTTCAAATCCCTGGAACGTGCCGAGTGGGATACCTTAATGTTCTTCTATGGCATTATTCTATGCGTGGGCGGCCTCGGAGCGCTGGGATATCTTGCCACGGTCTCGGAAATTTTCTACGTGGATCTCGGCACGACGTACGCCAACATCCTCGTCGGCTTGGTATCCGCCCTGCTCGACAACATCCCGGTCATGTTCGCCGTGCTGACCATGGACCCGGCGATGAACTCCGGACAATGGTTGCTGGTCACGCTAACGGCCGGCGTCGGGGGATCGCTCTTGTCCATCGGCTCGGTGGCGGGCGTCGCCGTCATGGGACAGGCCCGCGGCATCTACACTTTCATGACGCATTTAAAGTGGACCTGGGCCATCGCCGTGGGGTACGCCGCCGGCATTGCGGTCCACATGCTGCTGAATCGGCACCTGTTCTGAAGGCGGGGTCCACGGCATTTCCGGGAACCGAACGCCAGCAGCGCGCGGCGCAAGTCCGGTAACAATAAGCATCGGCGCGGCGAGTAACTCCTAAAAAGTCCGTGCAGTGCCGGCGATCATGTGGGGTAATTGAGCACTTACCGCATCGATGGTGTTATTCTTGCCGCGGCTTGCACGGATCCGACATCGTCCCCAGGGGGAGGTGATGAGCCAAAAAGTCCCCAAAAGGGGCTCACATCTTCAAACCTTTAGGAGGCAACTTATGAGCGCGCAACAGACAGAAGACTTCGGCAAACTGATCATGCGGCTAACCCTCGGCGTGCTGATCCTCTTGCACGGCATCCCCAAGATCACGGCCGGCGTCGGAGGGATAGAGGGCATGTTGGTGCCGGTCGGGCTGCCGGCGGTTGTGGCCTACGGGGTCTACTTGGGCGAGGTAATCGGGCCGCTGGCGTTGATTGTCGGATGGTATGCCCGTCTTGGGGCGGCGCTGATCGCCGTCAACATGCTGTTCGCATTTTGGCTGGCCCATCTCAATGAATTATTCCAATTGAACAACGTCGGCGGCTGGCAGCTGGAATTGCAGGGAATGTACCTGTTCACCGCCGTCGCCCTGGTTTTTACGGGGCCGGGACGGATCAGCGTCAACGGACGTTGACCGCTTCGCGGAGGTTCGACGGCTGACTTCGGTAGTAGGCAGACACTCCTCAAGAAGCATAGATCGTTCCCGCATTTTGCGCGAGCCCTTAACCCCCTAAGAACAAGCGGCCGACAGAGGGGTCGTTCAAGACCTGGTCGCCGCTGCCGGCCATCACGAGTTGCCCGGAGACGAGGACGTAGCCGATGTCGGCGAACCGCAGCCCCTTCCTGGCGTTCTGTTCGACCATGACGATGGTCTTGCCCTCGATTTTCTTGAGGTCGTCGAGCAGCTCGAAGACCATGTCGATGTAGCGCGGCTCCAGGCCGATGGAGGGTTCGTCGATCAACAGTATCCCGGGGTCCATGATGAGGGCGCGGGAGATCTCCAGGATGCGGCGCTCGCCACCGGACAGGACACCGGCCTTGTGACGCCGCCGCTCTTTCAGCCGCGGGTAACGTTCCAGCACGTGGTCGGCGGCGGCCTTGGCTTGGTCGCGGCTGTTCAGCAGGTAGCCGCCCATGAATAGGTTCTCTTCCACGCTCATGTCCGGAAACACGGAATTGTCCTGCAGCACATAGGCAATCCCGACGCGCTTGAGCTTCCGGTTGGCGCTCAAGCCGGTGATGTCGGTGTCCGATGCGTGGATCGTGCCACGGTAAATGCGCGTGAACCCGTAGAGGGCATGCAGTACCGTGGACTTGCCCGCCCCGTTCGGGCCGATGAGGCACAATGCCTGGCCCTTGCCGGCGCGCAGATTAAAATCGTGGAGGATTTCCAGGCGTCCGTAGCCGGCGCGCAGATTATCGATACGGACGGCCGTTTCGCCCGCCACCAGCTTATCCAGCGCCTCGACGCCTGGTCGGTTCTCGATGAGCGCCGCGGCTTCGTTCGCGATCGCGTCGACGCTCAATACCGTATCCACACTGCCGGAGTCGGACGTCGTCATCGTCATTGCCCCCCGAGATACGCGTCGATCACATTCCGATTGTCGCGGATCTCCCGGGGCGGCCCCTTCGCCAACAGACGGCCATGGGACAGGCAGTAAATGCGCTCGGCCAGGTTCATGATCACCCGCATATTGTGCTCGATGACCAACAGCGTCACGCCGCGCTCCTCGTTGGCGCGTTGCAGCCGGTCGATCAGCCCGTTGATCAGTGTGGGGTTGATGCCGGCGGTCGGCTCGTCCAGCAGCAGCATGGTCGGTTCGTTCATCAAGGCCATCGCGAACTCCAACAGCTTCTGTTGACCGAAGGACAGGTCGCCGGCATACAACAAACGCTTGTCGTACAGCCCGGCGAACTCCAGTAATTGCTCGGCGTGTTCATGGCGCTCGGCCTCGTGTTTCCGGAACATATCCAGCACGCCCTCGCCGCGGTGCGGTTCGCTGACCAGCATGTTCCTCGTGCAGTTCATCCGGGCGTAGATGCGCGTCTGCTGGAAAGTGCGCAGCAGGCCGCGCCGGGCGATGGCCGAAGTCCTTAGTTTGGAGATCGGCCGGCCGTCGAAATAGATCTCGCCGCCGTCGATGGGATGGTGACCGACGATGGAGTTGAACAAGGTCGTCTTGCCCGAACCGTTCGGGCCGATGAGGCCGACGATCGCGCCCGGTTCCACGGTCATGGAGATATCGCTGTTGGCGTGCACGCCGCCGAAGGCCTTGCCGACCCGCCTCACGTCGAGCAGCGCCATCAACCCCCCCCGTTCGATGCGCCCACGGTTTCCACCTTGATGCCAAAGCGCTCGGGATAGCGCTCGCGCAGCCAGCCGAGGATGCCGGAGGGAAAAAACACCACAATCACGACGATCAACAAGCCCAGCGCCACCCGCTGCCAGCCGAGCAGGTAAGTCCAGAACAGCTCCTGGGTGATGTGGAAGATCACCGCGCCGATCACCGGGCCCCACAGCGTGCCCTTGCCGCCGAGGATGGCCATCGCGATCATCCACACGCCGTAGGTCGCGCCGGTGAAGGCCACGTCACGCGGGTCGATGAACCCGACGATGTTGCCCACGATGCCGCCCGCGATGCCGGTGAAAAACGCCGAAATGCTCCAGGCCACGGTCTTGTAGCGAGTGGCGTGCAGGCCCATCGCCTCGGCCTTGTCCTCGTCGTCGCGGATGGCATTGATGGCCAGACCGAAGCGCGTGGCGTATACCCGCTTCAGGGTAAAAAAGCAGGCGATTCCCAGCACGAAGGCCAGGTAGTAGAACAACACCGACCGGGACACCAGGCCCTCGCCCGGATACAACGGCGTCACGATGCCCGAGCCCGCGCCGACCCAGTCCCAGCCGGCGAAGAGCTCCGCGAAGGCGATGCCGAGCCCCAGCGTGCCGATGGCGAAGTAGTGGCCGCGCAACCCCAACAGACCGGAACCGACCATGGCCGCGACCATGGCCGCGATCATGCCCGCCAACAACAGGCCGGCGCCCAGGCCGAGGTAATACTGAACCAGGGTCAGGTCGAACCCCGCCGCTCCCTGGGCCTGGGTGTAAGCGCCGACGTCGTAAAACAGCCCCACCTGGGTCACGATGGTGGTGTACATGCCGACACCGAAAAAGGTGATGTTGCCGAAGGAGTTGTAACCCATCTGCCCGCCCATGACGTCCCAGCTCAGAGCGAGAACGATCATGATCCACAACAGGGCAAGCTGGGCGTGGTAGCCGGCCCCAAGCAGCGGCGCTGCAACCCCCGCCGCGGCGATAACCACATAAAGCACGGCCTGCCGGGACATCGTCACTTCAAAGTCTTGCGCCGGCGCTGCAGCAACAGGCTGCGCCCCACCAGGATGACCACCAGCAGAATAAAGACGAACGCCATCTGGTACTCGGCGCCGAGGATAAACCCAGCGAACTGCTCCGCCGCGCCAAGCCCGAACGCCGTGGCAATCACGCCGGGGAGGTTGCCGAGGCCGGCGATCACCACGATGGTGAATGAGCGCACGGTGTAGATCAGGCCCTGATAGGGATGAATGGTCAGGCTCATCACCACCAGCGCGCCCGCCGCCCCACAGACGGCCGCGTTGATGGCGTAGGTGGTGGCGTAAACATGGTCGACCTTGACGCCCAGGATGCGCGCCGCGCGCGCGTTCTGAGCTGTGGCCCGGATCGCCTGACCCATCCGCGAGCGGCGCATGAAGAACACCAGCAACACCGCGATGACCAGCGTCAGCGCGAATGCCAGCACCTTGATTTGCGGTACGGTGACCAGATTGCCGAATAAGTACCAGGAACCGAGCCCGGCTTCCAGGATGCGCACGTCGGCGCCGAACGACTCGTTCATCAACTGCTGGAGCAGAATGGAAAGGCCGAAGGTCGCCAGCAGGGAAATGAACAGGTCGCGCTCGACGATCCGGAAGATGACCACCTTGTACAGCGCGTAGCCGATGACGAACAGCACCAACGCCGCGGCGGGAATGCCCGCCAGCGGCGTCAGGCCGGCCTGGGCGGCGAACAGCGCGGTATAGCCGCCCAGGATCACGAACTCGCCCTGCACGATATTAATGATGTTCATTACGCCCCACACCAGAGCCATGCCGTAGGCCGCCAGGGCGAACAAGGCGCCGATCAGGATACCGTCGATCAGGAGCTGCAGCGAGAGCTGCGGAACCTGGATCAGCAGTTCGAGGTTGTCCACTCGCGGATTCCGAGATCTAACTCAGTCTTACTCTGCCGTCATGGCGAGAAGCAAAGCGAGGAAGCAATTCAATCATTGAATCCACGACAAGTTTTACCTTGGTTTTCTGGCAGATTTTCGCTCTTGCAAAATCTGCATTTCCGCCTTCCTCAGGAGTCCAACGGTTGTCCGCTCAGGTGCGCGTTAAGCGCTACTCCCGCTCCGACCAGGGCGGAATCGGATGGCGTGGCTCCGCGCTCGCCCACCGGGTCGGGGCCACTACGCGGTATTCGCCGTCCTGCACCTGGAACAGCACCATGGGCTTGGCGACGTTCTTGCCGGTATCGTCGAACTTCACGTTGCCGTAGAAGGTCTGCATGTCGGTGGCGGCGATGGCGTCGCGCACCGCGTCGCGGTCCAGGCTGCCGGCCCGCTCGATGGCGTCCGCGTACACCAGCACCGCGGCGGCCGACTCCGCGGCCTGGTACGGCGGCGCGTAGTCGTATTCCGCTTCAAAATCGGCGGCGAAATCCGAGGCGCTGCCGAACCACTCGTCCGAGTAGCTCAGCGACGGCGCCCACTGCGCCGCGCACAGGGTGTACTCGGCGTCCGAGCCGAACTTGCCGATGATATCGGCGGAATCACAGTGGGTCATCGCGAGCATCGGCACATGCACCTTCATATCCGAAATCTGGCGGATGCCCAGGGCGGCGCCCTTGGCGTGCCCGGAGATCACCAGCAGATCCGGCTGCACCGCCTTCACCTTGGTCAGGGTGGCGGACATATCGTTGAGTTCCGGGGGCAGCTTCTCGTCGATGGCCATTTCCATGCCGTAGCCTTCGGCATCCTCCATCACCCCCGCGCGGATGTCCTGGCTGAACGGATCGTTTTCGAATGCCCCGGAGATTTTCAGCTCGGACGGATCGCGCCCGTTCTTCCCGGCCATCTCCGCGGCGAGGGCCACGGCGCTGGCGAGATACTGCTCGGAGGTGGATAGGACGGCGAACAGGTATTCATAGCCTTGCGCGAACAGCGAGCGCGACGCGCCGTTGGCCTCAACCATCGGGATGCCGTGCTTCTCGGTGACCGGCGCGATAGCCTTGGTCAATCCCGATGAATAGGGGCCGAGCATAAACTGCACGTTGTCCTGGCCGATCAACCGCTCGGCGAGCTGCGCGCCGCGCGCGGGGGTGGATTCGTCGTCGTAATAAACAATGTCCAGCACGTAGGTTTTGCCGCCGACTTCGATGCCGCCCGTATCGTTGACGCGCTTGACGGCGAGGTTGTAGCCGTTGGTCGTGTGCTTGCCGTTGGTGGAATATTTGCCGGTCTGCGATACCGCCGCGCCCAGAGTGATGGTCTCCTCGGCCAGCGCCGACCCCGCGCCCAGGGACAACATACCCGCTGTCAGGGATAGGGCGCCCAGCAGCTCGATAGCGGTTGGGGATTTCATGGTCCTTTGCCTCCTTAATTGGTTGATGTCGTTATCGCTCTTATTATAAAGAAACTGGTTTAACGCACAATCACGGCCGTATCCAGCCGGTGTCAATCCATCGCGCCGCCGTCATGCCCCGCTCCGGACCACATACACGGTACACGCCGACTTCCCGCCGGTATAGGGATTATCGAACGTCACCACATGCGAGTCCCGCGCCGCGAACACCGCGTCCAGGGCCTGCTCGAAGGTCCCATCTGGCAGGTCATTCGACCACAGGGCGAAGACCCCGCCGGGATGCAGGTGACCGGCCACGTGGCGCAAGCCGGCGGGTTCGTAAAACGAGCGATGACCGGCGTTCAGCCACCGGCGCGGGGAATGATCGATGTCGACCAGCACGGCATCGAACCGCCGGCCGGGAGATTGCTCGTCGAAACCCGACTCTGAGCCGACCCTTGTAAAGAAATCGCCCTGGACCAGCCGGCAGCGCGGGTCGCGGGTCAATGCCTCGCCGAGAGGCACCAGTGCGCGGCGGTGCCAATCGATCACCCTCGCCAAGGCCTCGATGACGATCACGGAACGGACGGAAGCATGGCGCAGCACCGCATTGGCGGTATAGCCCAGCCCCAATCCTCCGACCACCACATCCAGTTCACGGCCTTTCAGCTCGGCCAGCCCCCGATCCGCCAACGCCACTTCCCCCTCGGTGAACGCACTGGACATCAAGAACTCGTCGCCGAGCTTGACCTCGTAGACATCCCGGGCCGGCAAGCGGGGATCGCGCCGGCGGCGCAGAATCAATTCCCCCAGGGGGGTGGCACCGTAGTCAAGTTCTTCGAAGTCAAGCGTCCCCGCACCGTCGGTCACTTGAACGACTCGATATGCTCCAGGTAGTCAACCGGGAAACCGTATTCCCTTGCCGGTTCGAGTATCCGGTCCACATAGCCGGGATCGGGCACGGCGAATGTCATGTCATGGGAGACGTAACAAAGCGCCGGCATCAAAACATTGGCATTGTCGAACACCAACACGGCCTCCGGGGAATACCTGCCGCGCTTCTTGCTGACCCGCTTCTTTTTCTTGCGCCGGCTCGGCGTTGTATACAAACGATTGAGCTCGGCGTGGCTGACCTGCGTCAATATGCCAAACGCCTGCGACGCGGTATCGGGAACCAGATTCGCCCACGGCTCGATCGCCAGCAGGTAGCCCGGCAAGCGCACCGGCTCGCAAGGCCGTTCATCGATCCTCGCTTTGGCCAGCACGGACCGATTCATGTAAGACCCATAAAAGAACACATCGACCCGGTGAACCTGGCTCATTCGCACGACCCCACCGTGCCTCCGCGGCCGAGATGGGCCTCCCGGGCACTGCGGGGAAGCACCTGCGAGGCAACCGCGCAAACGGCCGCTAGCGACGGTCCGGCGATACGCCGCTTCTTATAATCAATTTCATGCATTGTTATGAGTCCCACGATCAAACACGGGAAGTGTATCACCGGGGCGCAAGGTCCGATGTGCGTGGCCGCGTCGTTCTTATGCGGCCGGGACATACCCGCCGCTACATTCGTTGTTCAAGTGGTGGCGCTGAGGCGCTTGATTTGCAGGCGGACGCTGCCGCGGTTGCTGTCATGGAACTTCCAGGCGTCGTTGGCGTAGGCGTAGAGGTAACCCGCCTCCCCGATCGCGAGCGTGTTTTCCCGGCCGATCAAAAAGGTCTGGTGCGGGACCGGCGTGCCGTCGTTTTGCGGGGCGTAGCTGCTGTTCGCGACCACGCCGATCAGTGCAAACCATGGCCACTGTTCGTGGCGGCGGCTGAGCCAAAAATCGGCCCGCTTTTGGCCCAACGCGCGTTTCCAACCCCGCTCCAGCCATCCCACGGCGGAACCGGCCAGGTGCGCGAGCTCGCCGAGCTGGAACTCTCCATCCGCGGTACCGCCCGGGCCGCTGGTGACGCTGCCGTCCAGCCACTCGCCGCTCGCCTGGAACTCGTACTCGCCGGGCAGCAGATACAAGCCGGTGTAGTTCCAATGATCGCGGGCGTAGACATTGACCGTGTCGGCGCGCTTGACCCTCAACACCCGTGTGGAACGATAGAGGCCTTGTTCGATGGAAGGCGTTCGATGCCGTTTTCGAGCCGAAGCGTGGACCGGATGATTCGCGTTGCTGACGTTGGGCACTGCGCGGGGCCGCGACCGGTGCGCCTTGAAGATCCCCTTCAGGGAGTTGTGCAGCACGTCATGGGGATCCGGCTCGATCTGCTTGACGAGATCTCTACTGAAAGCCAGCCCGGCCCGACGTGCTTCATCGATCATCCATTTCAACGCGCCGTCGGATAGCCCGATCTCCGCATAGCCGCCGCCTACATCGCCATGCGTGCCGGGGAACCATACCTGTTTGAGGTCGGTGGACTTGGCGTGGGCGGTCCACACTGTCGGCGTGAAGCTGGCGCGCATTTCATCCAGCGCCACGGCATGCCGCGCGATTCCGATGTTGTCACCGAGCGTGGTGTCGTGGAAGCGCCAGTTTTCCGGTTTGTCGAACAGGTTCAGTAAGGCCAAGTCGTCCGGGATGCCCAAGGCGCCGATCGTATCCCACACGCCCATGAACCGGATGGGCGGATCCTTGTCGTGATGGAAGGTCCAGTCTTCGGCCCATTCGCCGCGTGCCTGTTTTTCCCGGTATCCGCGTCGATAGGCCGCCTCGATGCGCCGCCAACCTTCGGCGGATTCGATTCCGGTCAGATCCAGCAAACCGCACTTGTGGAGCCACCCACCGAGGCTTCTGACTGTGTAAGCCCCCCGGCTCAAGCCAATCAGAAAAATGCGATCGCCGGGTTGATAGTGCCTGCCCAGCCAGTGATAGGCGCTTTGGATGTTCCGGCTGAGGCCGTGTCCCCAGGCGCCGCCGGCGGTGCGTCTCAGCCATCCGCCTTCGGTGCCGACGCCCGGATGGTAATAGACACGCTGCTCGATCACCCTTCTTCTGTTGCCTCGTGCAGCAATGCGCGCGTTGTCGCTCAAGCAGTTGCGGAACCGGACCACGTTGGTGGGCGCGAGGATGCCGTTGTCTTCCTGGTCCGGGGTGTTCCAGGTGCCGTCCGCGCAGACAATGAGATGCTTCAATGGGCCGCCAACTGTTCTTGCTCTCGGGCTATTTTTTCCTCGCCTTGGGGTGCGCGGCGTCGTACACCTTGGCCAAGTGCTGGAAGTCCAGGTGCGTGTAGATCTGGGTGGTACTCAGGTTGGCGTGGCCGAGCAGCTCCTGAACGGCGCGCAGTTCGCCGCTGGACTCGAGCAGGTGGCTGGCGAAGCTGTGGCGCAGCATGTGGGGGTGGACGTGCTGCGCCACTCCCTGGCGCTTGGCCCACATGGTGATGCGCTGTTGCACCGAGCGGTGGCTGATGCGTCCGCCGGTCCTGCTGACGAACAGGGCGGGCTCGCCATCGGCGGCCAGCCGGCCGCGCACTTTTAGCCAGCCGTTGATGGCTTCAACCGCATAGCGGCCGACCGGCACGTCGCGGGTTTTGCCGCCCTTACCGGTGACGCGCAGGGCGTTGCCTTTCGAATCGACCTCGCTCGCGTCCAGGGCGGTGAGTTCCGCCAGGCGCAGGCCGGAAGAGTAGAACAGCTCCATGATGGCGCGGTCGCGGATGGCGAGCGGGTTGTTGCCCCCCCGGACCGATACCAGCAGCGTGGCCTGTTCGGCGGTGAGGGTTCTGGGTAGGCGCTTTTCGCCCTTCGGCGCTGGGATGCCGAGAAAGGGGTTGGCCCGGGCTTGCCGTTCGCGGATCAGGAAGCGGTACAGCGAGCGGGCCGCGGACAGAATGCGCTGGATGCTGCGAGCGGACAGCCCCTTCTGGTGCAATTCCGCCGGGAAGGTACGGGCCAGGCGCGGGTCGATGCTGGTCCAGTGGTCGATGCCGCGGCGCTCGCAGAACGACTGCAGGCGCGCGAGATCATGGCGGTAGGCTTTTTCGGTATGCGGCGACAGACGCCGCTCGAACTTCAGGTATTCAAAGAACTTGTCGAGCTGGGTCCGGGCCGCGGCTTGCATCGCTGCGGGGCGCCATCCCTCAGCTGAACAGCCGGCGCAACACCGCGCCCATCAGCTCGCCCAAGCGGTCGAGATAGAAGGTGCCCTGGTCCGGTTCGAAACGGTTCTTCTCGACGCTCGCCAGGACCAGCACGCCGATGGGCCGCTTGCCGCCGACCGGCAGCAACATGGCCGAGTGCATGCGGGGGGCATCGCCGCCAAACAGGCTTTCCTTGATGGAGACCGGCAGACCATTGTCGGCGGCGCTGCGACCGTGGGCCACGCGGGCACGCAGTTCAATGTATGCCGGGTCGTTGGGATGCACCCATTCCTTGCGCGTCCCGGCGAGTTGCTCGTGTTCGACGCGGATCACGGCCGAATCGACGCGGAACAACTCGCGAACGAGCGGCGGAATAGAGTCGAATACGGTGTCGAGCTGCGTGGCAATCATCAATTCCAGGGCAATCTCGTGCAGCCGGTTGCCCACACGCTCGTTGTCGCGCGCGGTTTTCACCAGAGCCTCGAGCCGCTCGCGCTCGTGCCGGTGCTTGTCGCGCAGCACCTGGACCTGACGCTCGATTAACGATGACGTGCCTTGCGCGCGGGCGTGCGGAATGTTCATGGCGCTCAACAGGTCGGCGCGGTGTGCGAAAAAGTCGGGGTTGGCCCGCATAAATCGCGCTACCCGCTCTTGCTCTTCGATCTCTTCGGATTCTTGTCTCGGGTCTTCCATCGATCGTTATTCCAGTGTGATTCGCCCTTCGAACACGGTATTCGCGGGGCCGGCCATCCACACCGGGTGGCCTTCGCCCTGCCAGGTGACGAATAATAACCCGCCTTGTACCCGCACCTGTACCCGGTTGTCCAATTTTCCAAGCTGGATGCCCGCCACGGTGGCCGCGCAGGCCCCGGAGCCGCAGGCCGGCGTCTCACCGACGCCGCGCTCGTACACCCTCAACTCGATCCGGCCGCGGTCGACGATCTGCATGAAACCGGCGTTCACACGGCGGGGAAACCGCGGGTGGGATTCGATCAGCGGCCCCTGCTCCGCCACCGGCGCGCGGGCCACGTCGTCGGTTTCCTGCACGGCGTGGGGGTTGCCGATGGCCAGCGCGCCGATCCGAACCGTCGTGCCGTTCAGCGCGAGCACATACGTCGGTGCCCGGGCCGGCGCCTCGAACGGAATCTTGTCGGGCTCGAATTCAGGGATGCCCATGTCGACGTTGACCGATTCCTCCGATTCGAAGTTTAGATGCATCGGGCCGCCATTGGTTACAACGCTGATTGCGGTCTTGTCGGTCAAGCCCTGATCCCGCACGAAGCGGGCGAAACAGCGGGCGCCGTTGCCGCATTGCTCAACTTCGCCGCCGTCGGCGTTGTAGATGCGGTAGCGGAAGTCGAACTCCGGCTCGTCCGCCGGCTCCACGACCAGGATCTGGTCGCAGCCGACGCCCCGGCGCCGGTCAGCCAGATGGCGTGCTTGGTCCGGTGTCAACGCGATGAGTTGCCGCACGGCGTCAACCACCATAAAGTCGTTCCCCAAGGCGTGCATTTTCGTGAATTTGATTGTCATAGTGCTCATTGAAGGGTGTCGTATACTCGCCGGTCACCGGTAGCGTTTTATTGCCATGAAATCATACTTCGAATCGAGGTTCGATTCCGTCAAAAAGGGGCCGAGACTCGTCCGGATCGGCGCCGGGATCCTGCTGATCGTCAGCGGCATATTCGGCTTTTTACCCGTTATCGGTTTCTGGATGATACCGCTTGGCCTGATTCTTCTCGCCGTGGATTTTCGCTGGGCGCGCCACGCCCTAGTCAACCTCAAGTGGAAATGGCGGGCCCACCGGCGCCGCGGGGGGAGACACCAATGAGCAGGCATCTTGTCTTTGTCTACGGAACTTTGAGGCGGGGCGGCCCCAATCATACTATGCTGGCCGAGTGCGATTACCTGGGCCGGCATGACACGGGGTACACTAGTACTCTATCGATTCAATCCACGCTTGTGTCCGCCAGCCCGCGGGTCAGGCTGATCCAGTCGAAGTCGCTCTCGCCGGCGGCGACGAACCAGGGATTGAGAACGTTTTCCTTGTTGTAGCGGATGGGGGCACCGCGCGCCGTGGTCAGGCGTCCGCCGGCCGCGCGGAGTAGGCAGTGGGCCGCGGCGATGTCCCACTCGCTGGTGGGCCCGAGCCGCGGATACACATCCGCTTCGCCCTCGGCCACCAGGCAGATCTTCAAGGCGCTGCCCAGGCTTTTCAGCGCGCACCCGCCGCAGGCCTTTTTCACCTGTTCGATGAACGCGGCCGTGTGCGTATTGGAATGGGAACGGCTGGCCACCACCACCGGGGAGCCGGATCGATAGTGGGCTACATGGATGCGCTCGGGGGCGGCATCGTCCCGCTGCCGGTAGGCCCCGCCGCCGTCGTGACCCCGGTAAATCAAGTCCTTGGCCGGGATGCCCACCACACCCAGTACCGGATCACCGTTTCGCACCAGGGCGATGTTGACGGTAAATTCTCCGCGTTGGTCGATGAACTCCCTGGTGCCGTCGAGCGGATCCACCAGCCAGAACTCGCTCCAGTATTGCCGTTCGGCGTAGGGCGCCTGGGCCGATTCTTCGGATAAAATCGGCGTATTGGGCGTCAACGCCCGCAGACGTTCGGCGATCAACCGGTGGGCTTTGCGGTCCGCCTCCGTGACCGGGGAACCATCGGATTTGGTCCGCACCGCACCGAGTTTTCGATAGATCTCCATGATCGACCGGCCTGCTTCGTGCGTGATGTCGCAGACGGGTTCAACCAGGTTTTCAAGCTCCAGATTGGACATGGCAAACCGGAAGGGCGCGTAGGGTTATTGTGAGTAATGCAGCGTAAGCGGCGAGCGCCGTATTATACTTGTCGATATCGAAGATGTTGAACTGGGAACAAATCGATCACGTGCTGCTCGATATGGACGGCACCCTGCTGGATCTTCGGTTCGACACGGAGTTCTGGTTGGAGCACCTGCCCGGCCGCTACGCCGATGCGAACGAACTGTCGCACGACGAGGCGCTCGCGCACATCCGGACGCGAATGCACGCCCTGTCCGGCCAACTCGGCTGGTACTGCATCGATGAGTGGTCCAGCGCGCTGGGGCTGGACGTCGTGGCGCTCAAGCGGGAGCTTGCCGAAGGGATTCGATACCGGGACACGGCGGTGGCGTTTCTGGAAGCGCTGGCCGCAACCGATAAGCGCGCGTTGATCGTCACCAACGCCCATCCGGAAACCGTCGGGATCAAGCTGCATCGAACGGGGCTGGATCGATACGTGGATGGCGTGGTCAGCTCCCATGATTATGGTGCCGCCAAGGAAGACCAGTCGTTCTGGCACGACTTGCAGGCGAACCATGTCTTCGAGCCGGATCGAACCTTATTCATCGACGATAACCTGCCGGTGCTGCGCGCGGCCCGGCAATTCGGTATCGCCCACTTGCTCGCGGTGAGTCATCCCGATTCGGGACAGGCCGCCAAGGACACCGAGGAGTTCGACGCCATTCAATGGTTTACGGAGATCATGCCGATTGCCCGGGGAAACTCCGAGTAAATCACTACTGTCCGGTTACGTTACCGAATAAATTCGATTGCTTAGCGGTATTAAGCGGTAAGTTTTCAAAAACTTTTTCCCGGATAGCAGCATGTTTAGGGGTTACCATCTCAGCATGATCCACGTCTGTTGAGATGGGCAGGTCAAAATATGATGTCTAATTGCGGTAATTTCTCAAAAAGTCCGTGCAATATCGGCGATCATGTGGGGGTAGGGTTGTCTTTCAGGGACGCTGTAGATACCTCCCTGTACGCTCTGGCGAAAGCCTCCGTGCTTTCGACAGCCCTGAAAGACAACCCTACCCCCACATTCTTGCACGG
>JAANXG010000030.1 GCA_018263405.1 Gammaproteobacteria bacterium | reverse complement strand
CCGGACACAGAGTCCACTATGCCGCGTTCTTCCTTCCCCTCGCCTGCGAATTTCAGTTCGATACCCAGTTCCAAAGCGCTCAGTCGTATAAAATCCCGCACTGAGCACTGCCTGCCCGTGGCAATGACAAAATCTTCCGGTTCGTCCTGCTGCAGCATCAGCCATTGCATGCGAACATAATCTCGCGTGTGGCCCCAGTCGCGCAGTGCGTTCATGTTCCCGATATAGAGCATCTCATCCAAGCCCTGGGCGATATTGGCCAGGCCCCGGGTGATCTTACGGGTCACGAACGTCTCTCCGCGCCTTGGCGACTCGTGATTAAACAGGATGCCATTGCATGTATACATCCCGTAAGCCTCTCGGTAATTGACAGTGATCCAATAGGCGTACAACTTGGCCACTCCATAGGGTGAGCGCGGATAAAACGGCGTGGTCTCCGTCTGCGGCGTTTCCCGAACCTTTCCGTACAGTTCCGACGTGGAAGCTTGGTAGTAACGCGTTTTTTCGAGCCCCAGTAAACGGATCGCTTCCAGCAAACGCAGCGACCCCAATGCATCCACGTCCGCCGTGTACTCCGGCGACTCGAAGCTCACCGCTACATGGGATTGGGCCCCGAGATTATAGACCTCGTCCGGCCGGACAGTCTGCATAATTCGGATCAGGTTCGAGGCATCGGTCAAGTCTCCGTAGTGGAGAACGAAATTCCGGTGCCGCTCGTGGGGATCCTGATAAAGATGATCCACACGCCCGGTATTGAACAGCGAGGCCCGGCGCTTGATGCCATGCACCACGTAGCCCTTCTCCAGCAGAAATTCCGCGAGATACGATCCGTCCTGGCCTGTAATCCCGGTAACTAACGCAACGTTACTCATCGTGTACTCATTCCGTATCGATCATGCGGCGCGATACCCTCGACAGCACCCCGACCAATGCGCTGCGCTCTTTCTCGGGTAGCAAAACGGCCACGTCCACGTCGCTCCCCTTGGTGGCATCAGCCCGGGCGTGACTGCCAAAGAGGTAGGCCGCCAACACCCGAACCGGCGCCTGTTGGAGCACCGTTACGAGCTGGGCTTTTACAGATTGCGGTTCTGTAGTCATCGCGGAACTATATCAGCCTTGAGCAGATGGATCTCGTCGCGCAGGCGGGCGGCTTCCTCGAACTCGAGGTCACGAGCGTGTTCGTGCATCTGTTTTTCCAATTGCTTGAGGGTCTTACCCAGGGCCTTGGGCCCCAGGTCGCCGTACTTGGCCTTGGTTTCGGCGAGTTCCTTGATGGTCCGATTCAACCGGCGCATGCCACGGGGGCTCCGTTCCATGACCCCTTCTATGATGTCCCGCACCGCTTTTTCCACTCCCTTGGGGGTGATGCCGTGGGCTTCGTTGTGGGCGTGCTGTTTTCCACGCCGTCGTTCGGTCTCCTCGATCGCGGCCCGCATGGCGTCGGTCGTCGTTCCAGCGTACATGATCGCCTTGCCGTGCAGGTTGCGCGCGGCACGCCCGATGGTCTGTATAAGCGAACGCGTCGACCTCAAAAAACCCACCTTATCGGCGTCCAGGATGGCCACCAACGATACTTCCGGCAGGTCCAGCCCCTCGCGCAGTAGATTGATGCCCACCAGCACGTCGAATTCCCCGGCGCGCAGGTCGCGGATAATCTCGACGCGCTCCACGGTATCGATGTCCGAATGCAGATATCGAACCCGCACGCCGTGGTCAGTGAAATAGTCGGTCAAGTCCTCGGCCATGCGCTTGGTCAGGGTGGTCACCAAAACCCGTTCGCCGACCCCCTTGCGCCGGCGGATCTCCGACAGCAAATCGTCCACCTGGGTGCCGACCGCCCGGACTTCGACTTCCGGGTCCACCAGGCCGGTGGGCCGCACGACCTGGTCGATCGTCTCCGGGGCGCGCCGCTGTTCGTAGGGCCCCGGTGTAGCCGAGACGAAGATTGCCTGCGACATGAGCTGTTCGAATTCCCCGAATTCGAGCGGCCGGTTGTCCAGCGCCGACGGCAGCCGGAAACCATATTCAACCAGCGTCTCTTTGCGGGACCGGTCGCCCTTATACATGGCGCCCAGCTGCGGCACCGTGACGTGGCTTTCATCCAGGATCTTCAGCGCGTTGCCCGGCAGGTAGTCCATCAGCGTCGGCGGCGGCTGGCCCGGCTCGCGCCCGGAGAGGTAGCGCGAATAATTCTCGATGCCGTTGCAGTAACCCACTTCCTGCATCATCTCCAGATCGTAGAGCGTGCGCTGCTCCAGGCGCTGCGCTTCCACCAACCGCTGCTCGCGGCGCAGCTCGGCCAGGCGCAGCGTAAGCTCGTCCTTGATCCGGTCGAGCGTGTTGAGCAGCGTTTCCCGGGGCGTAACGTAGTGGGTCTTGGGGTAGATGGTGGTCCGGCGCAGTTTCTCCTTCGCTTCCCCGGTCAAGGGATCGAAGCGCGAGATCTTGTCGACCTCTTGGCCGAACAATTCTACGCGGATCGCGAAGTCCTCGGCCTCGGCGGGGAAGATGTCGATCACATCGCCGTGTACGCGGAATGTCCCCCGCTTGAGTTCGAAATCGTTGCGCGTGTACTGGAGTTCCGACAAGCGTTTCAATATATCCCGCTGGTCGGCGAGCGCACCCTCTTTCAGGTGCAGGATCATGCCGTGGTNGGCGCTCGGATCGCCGAGGCCGTAGATCGCCGAGACCGTCGCCACGATGATGACGTCCTTACGTTCCAGCAGCGCCTTGGTCGCGGACAGGCGCATCTGATCGATCTGCTCGTTGATGGAGGCATCCTTCTCGATATACGTATCCGAACTGGGCACGTACGCCTCGGGCTGATAGTAGTCGTAGTACGAGACGAAATACTCCACCGCGTTATCGGGGAAAAAATCGCGCATCTCCGCATAAAGCTGGGCGGCGAGGGTCTTGTTCGGCGCCATGATCAGCGTCGGCCGCTGCACCGTTTGGATGACGTTGGCAACCGTAAAGGTCTTACCCGAGCCGGTTGCCCCCAACAGGGTTTGAAAAGCTTCGCCGTCGTACAACCCCTGGATCAGCGCAGCGATCGCCTTGGGCTGATCGCCGGCGGGCTCGAACTCGCTGACCAGTTCAAATTGCTTCATGGATGCTCAAGTTTCGGTAATGAGATAGACTCGGGGTTCGTGATTCGTGATTCGGGGATCGTGATTCGAAACGAACCCCGAACCCCGAGTCCCGAGTCCTACGAACATTCATCAGACACTAATCACCAATCACTAATCACCAATCACGATCCCCCGAATGACAACCATACCACTAACGCAACGCGTCAACGCCATTCAACCCTCCCCCACTTTGGCGGTAGCGAGCCGGGCCCGCGAATTGCGCGAACAAGGCAAGGACGTCATCGGACTGGGGACCGGCGAACCGGATTTCGACACGCCGGATCACATCAAGGAAGCGGCTATCGAGGCCATTCGCCGGGGCCAGACCAAATACACCGCGGTGGACGGCACGCCGGAAATCAAAAAAGCCGTGGTGGAGAAATTCCGGCGCGAGAACGACCTTGATTATGCGCCGGACCAGATCCTGGTCTCGGCGGGCGCCAAGCACAGCCTGTTCAACCTGTTCCTTTCACTGGTCGAGGAAGGCTCGGAAGTCATTATACCGGCCCCGTATTGGGTGTCGTATCCCGATATGGTGACGCTGGCCGGCGGCGAGCCGGTCATTCTCGCAGCCGGCGCGGAGCAGCATTTCAAAATCACCCCGCAACAACTCGAGAATGCCATCACCGGCAATACGCGCTTGCTGGTGATGAACAGCCCCAGCAACCCCACGGGCGTGATGTATTCCCGGGGGGAGTTCGAAGAACTGGCGGAAGTGCTGCGCCGGCATCCCCAGGTATTCGTCGCCAGCGACGATATCTACGAACACATCCAATGGACGCAACCCAGGTTCGTGAACCTCGTCAATGTCGCGCCCGATCTTTATGACCGCATCATCGTCGTCAATGGCGTATCGAAGGTCTACGCCATGACCGGCTGGCGCATCGGCTACGCCGCCGGCCCAAAGGCATTGATCGGCGCCATGAAAAAAGTGCAATCCCAGAGCACCTCCAACCCCACTTCCATCGCCCAGGCCGCGTCCGCGGCGGCGTTGTCCGGCGACCAGGCCTGCGTGGCGGAGATGGTCGCGGAGTTTCAAAAGCGTGCCGAACACGTTGTGGACAGGTTGAACCGGCTCCGGGGCGTCACCGCCCTGCCCTCCGATGGCACATTTTACAGTTTCCCGGATTTTGCGCCGGTAATCGAAGCCATCGACGGCGTCACCAATGACATCGAGCTCGGCTCGCACCTATTGGACACGGTGGAAGTCGCCCTGGTGCCCGGATCCGCCTTCGGCCTGCCCGGCCACCTGCGCCTGTCCTACGCAACCGATCTCGACACCCTCGATCAGGCCCTGGACCGGCTGGAAACCGCAATCGGCGTTAAGAACCTCATGCACCGATAAGGCGTCTCAACCGCGAATCCAGCCAAAACAGACCTGCATTCAACCGGGTTCTCAATGCGAGGCATCCACCGATCACCCCCGCGGCATCAGCGACCCCATCGGTCCACGACGCCGTCCTGATTCCCCCGAATCCCTGTAGCATTTCCAGGCCGACGCCCATCCCCACCAAAGCCACCGCAACCAACACTCGCCCTCCACCCGACGCATACAATTGCCCGAACCAACCCATCAGCACCACGTAGGCCAACCCATGCAGCACTTTGTCGGCGCCATCGAACGCCGGTGTCGGAGGTGGAGACGGCGTCAAGCTGACATAAACCACGACCGCCACCATCAGCCAGCCGATCGACAGCCACAGCGCGCGACACTTCATGCAACCCCCCTTAACAGACATAGGAATAGCCAATTGTACCGATACTGAAGATCACGGCTTATAACTGCAACTCGAGATTAAATTTTCCTGTCATTGAATGTGACAGCCGAATTCAAATCAGGTTTGGACTCAGGTTAATACGACAGTTATTACCGGGCCAGGGTATCGAAAATTTTACCCATGGTGTTCGGTGGCGAGCGCTCCATGGATACGAGCCCTGATCTCCGAACGACGCACCCCCATAAACGAAAAAAGCGCCGACAACCGGCGCCCGAACATAAAAAATGGACCGCGTATTTCGCCCGAATGGGGGATGGCCCGGCGTCACGGTTGCGGCATCCTGACGCTCCAGGACGACGCGTATCACGCGATGACAGGGAGGTCGACTCATGCATTCGCCGCGGGGGCGCCGGAGGCGCCAGCACGAATCGGGATATTCGATGATCGAAATGCTCGTGACGCTGACGGTCGCGAGCACATTACTGGCGAGCGCCGCGCCCGCTTTTATGACCACGGTCTACAACAACCGAATCGGCACCCGCATCAACCTGCTGTTGGCGGATATGCACCTGGCCCGGCTCGAGGCCATCAAGCGCAACCAGGATATCGTACTGTGCCGGTCGAACGACGGCCGCCATTGCACCCGGAGCTCCGGTTCACGAGCCGATTGGAGTATTGGATGGATCGTATACGTGAACTTGGACGAGGACAAAAAACGCGATCCGGAAGAACCGTTGCTTCACGTGCGCTCGACGCTCCCGAAAGGCATGCAATTGCGCTTCAATCAGTGGTGGCGGGTGATTTATCACGGAGACGGCAGTGCTAAAAACGGTACGTTCAGCCTGTGTGACTTCCGGGGACCCGAGCACGCCCGAGTGCTGGTTCTGTATTACACCGGCCGTCCCAGGATTTCGGACCGTCAACCCAACGGAGATCCGATCGATTGCGGTTGATCGCCCGGGTTCCAATTAGGGTGACAGTTAACTTAATTCGCTCTCAGCAAATGCTCGATTGGCTGAATTAAGTTAACTGTCACCCTAATTGACGTCACCCTAATTGACGCCGGTCTTGACCCGTGAACCCCGGTTCATTAGCATCCACTCGCATTCCTTCCCCGGTAGCTCAGTCGGTAGAGCAGGTGGCTGTTAACCACCCTGTCGGCGGTTCGAGTCCGTCCCGGGGAGCCAATTGATACGATATGATCGTGACCGAAGTCGTACCCGCGGGTCGCCCGGCCCTAATAACTTAAGGGCACCTCTATTAATTGATGGCGGGTTTGAAAGACTGGATGGATTCGTCGTCGCACTCCTCGTAATAACCAGTAGTCGTCACCGCGAGGGGCAAAGTATCAATCGCCGGAATAGGAGTCAGGTCTCGGTAATTGTATGATCCAAGTATTACGTCAGGTCGGTACGCTCATGCTCTCGTTTGGCATCTTGCTATTGGCCACTGGTACGTTTAATACGTTTATCGCCCTGCGTTCAACGCTGGAAGGGTTTCCGGCAACGTTCACCGGTCTGATGATGTCGGGATTTTATACCGGGAGCATTGTCGCCGCGCTGTTCTGCGCACCACTTATCAATCGAGTCGGACATATCCGCGCCTTTAGTGCTTTCGGCGCGTTGTCCGCGGTCGTCGTGCTGATCCATCCTTTCCTTATCTCTCCCCTGTTCTGGATTGGATTGCGGGCAATATTGGGTTTCGCGGTGGCCGGCTTATACATGTGCACGGAGAGTTGGCTGAACGAACGCGTTTCCTCCGAGACAAGGGGCACGATTCTGTCACTGCATGCGACGGTGGCGTTTCTGGGCATGGGGGGCGGTCAGTTGATGATCAACACCGGCCATCCGGCGGGCACGGACCTTTTCATGATCGCGGCCATGCTGTTCGCATTAGGCATCATTCCGATTGCCCTCACCCGCGCCACTCATCCGGAACCCTTATCCACCAGCGGATTCGGACTGGCGCGTTTGTATGAGATTTCGCCGTCCGGTGTCGCGGGCTGTGCCGCCGGCGGACTATGTATGGGCGCACTACTGGCCGTCGGACCGGTATTCGGCCAGACACTGGGCCTGAACACCGCGCAGTTATCACAGTTGATGGCTGCATTTGTCTTGAGCGGTTTGCTGTTTCAGCTGCCGGTCGGCTGGGTTTCCGATCTGTGTGACCGGCGCAACGTCATTATCGCCGCGGCGCTCATTGTCTTGCTGGCCGCCCTCGGGCTACTTTTTTTGTTGCATACATACACCGTGGCGGGACAGTACGACTGGCCGGGCTACGGCCTTCCGCTCATAATCGCCACCGTGCTGTTTGGCGGACTCACCGCTACCTTCTACCCTCTGGGCATCGCCTATACGAACGATTATCTCGAGCCGGAGCAACGCGTTCAGGCCAGTGGTGCACTGGTACTATCCTATGCTCTGGGGGCCGTGGCAGGTTCCGGCTTGTCGGCGGTGGCCATGGAATTGATCGGGCCCACGGGCTTAATCATATTCAACAGCGCGGTACTGATAGCGCTTATTCTATTCACCGTTTATAGGCAGCGCAGGCGGTCCTGGGCGGGCGTCACGGAGAAGGAATCCTTCCAAACCGTGCCGGAAGCGATTGGCACCCCCGGCGGCTGGGAATTCGACCCACGTTGGGAAACGAGCAAACCTGAAAACACCCGTTTTACTTAGTTTTACGTCCCATCAGTCCATGAATGCGCTTCACGTAGTGACGCGTCTGATCCGGCGCGAAGGGTGCTACCGAGCTCCAGAGGTCCGAGTCGAGGCCTTCGGCCGCGGCGCGTTTTTTGACCCTGAGCATGCGTCGAAGGCCCGCGTTGTAGCTCGAAAATGTAAACTTAAGGCTCTGCTCCGGCGGTACCCAGCTATTCCAGCGATCGTATAAAGATCGGTTGAACGCGATACCCGCGCCGACATTCCACTTGGGATCAGCGATATTGAAAAGGTGTGGATAAGGTTCGACGATTTCGTTGAAGGTATCGGGCATGATTTGCATGAGGCCGATAGCGCCACGATTACTCAGCACATTACGCCGCAGACCCGATTCCGCCATTGACTGAGCTTTGAACCAGCGCCAGTCAAACAGTACACTGAAATAACGCTTGTTATATTTTCTGAAATGAGCGTCATATTTTTCCGTAGGGGCTATTTCGTCCACCGGCACCGAGCGGTAAAGCCAAGACGCCACGGCGATCATCACGACCACGGCGACGAGCGCGGATATGTGTATTCCCTTCAATTCAAACTCATCCCCACCACGAGACCCATGGCGATCCCGACACCGATAAATATTCCCATGATCATTGATCCGACCGCTCGATTGCCCTTGGCCAGCTCGTCCGGAATGCTTAATTTTGTCGTTATATCGAACAGCTTGTAACCGATCCACATAAACACCAAAGTCAGTGCACCACCTAATATGGCATACACAAAATTAATAATTACGGGACTCAATGACAGCATAATCGTGAACCTTCTAGTACTGGGGAGGTATATGCGTATTGTAGCAGGATACCGTGCAGCATAATCGCTATGCCGGCCGGCATTGCATAAGCCGTTTCATCTCGCTCACCGCCACCGCCATGCCATCGGTCACCGACCTCGCGATGATGGCATGTCCGATATTCAGGCAAGTAATGCCCGGCAACGCCGCCACAGGCTGCACATTTTCATAATTCAAACCATGTCCGGCATTGACCTGCAGGCCGCCGTGACGGGCCCGATTTACCGCCTGGCGGATTGCCTCCAGTTCCCGTTCAGCCATGGCGGGATCGTCCGCTTCCGCATAGCGCCCCGTATGCAGCTCAACGATAGGCGCGCCGATTTGCATGCCGGCATCGATTTGTTCCGGCTCGGGGTCGATAAACAGCGACACCGCAATCCCCCGTGGAACAAGTGCCCGGCACAGTTCGCCGAGCTTCGGCACGTCGGCGGCTGCATTGAGCCCACCTTCCGTCGTCAGTTCCTCGCGTTTTTCCGGAACAATGCAGCACTCCTGCGGCTGGATCTCCTCCGCAAACCGCCGCATCCATGGTGTCGCGGCCATCTCGAGGTTCAGCGGAACGTTCAGTTCTTCTCGTATTCGCCGCACGTCCACATCCTGAATGTGGCGGCGGTCCTCACGAAGGTGAACGGTAATCTGATCGGCGCCGCCGGCCACGGCAATTCGCGCCGCTTCCACGGGATCCGGATAGGATGTCCCCCTGGCCTGGCGCAGGGTCGCGACATGATCGACATTAACACCTAGTTGCATATAGTAATTCCTCAAAAAATCCGAACAATGTCGGCGATGATGCGGGGACAGGCCATCTATTTATCTAAACAGTTTTCGTGAATGCAATGGGCGGTTGTCCAGCTGATGTGCAATCATGGCTCGCATCAATTTTTTGCACTCTTTTAATTCTCGGTCACCGTTGAAGGATTCATTTCGCAACGCACGCAGCGCGGCGCCCGAAATTGTTACCCCACCTTTTTGTTTGTTATCGACCGCGACCGCACCCAGGTTCGGGATATACCGGTAGCTTTGCCCTGCGTTGATTTCGCGCCGACAACCTACCTCGCATTCAAGATTCATCGCATAACCAAGTTCCTTCAGCAGTCGTTTTTCAAACAGCCTGAGCGTGTGTTCGCAGACGCCGCCCCGCCGCAATTGAACCATGGTGTCCGCATAACAATCGAATAAATGCGGGTGTGCATCGTAGCGATGCAGCAGTTTCATCACAAGTTCGTTGACGTAGAACCCACACCGCACGCTCTGCCCCCTCATATCGCTCCATACCCCGGCGGGCTCCGCCAGCGTCAACGTGGGAACCTCTCCCCTGCCGCTCCAGCCCACCGATAATTCCCGAAACGGAAGTAATGTGCCGCGGAACTTGGATTTTTGCCGCCTGGCGCCTTTGGCAATGGTGGTGATGCGGCCAAAATGACGGGATAAAATCTCCACGAACAGACTGGTTTCACTATAGGGACGCGTATGTATGACAAAACCGGGTTCTTGCCGGACCCGCATCGATTCAGATCTCCGAATAGCCGAGCCCCTCCAGCGCTACGCTGTCGTCCCTCCAACCCTTGCGGACCTTGACCCGGACTTCCAGAAATACTTTTTTGTCGACGAAGTGCTCGATTTGCCGCCTCGCATTGGTACCAATGGATTGCAGGCGCTGACCGTTTTTACCGATAACGATGCCTTTATGGCTGTCTTTCTCAACCCAAATATTCGCCTGTACCCGTATTCGATCGTCGCGCTCGGCGTAATTTTCGATTTTCACCGCGGTGACATAGGGCAGTTCTTCTCCCAATTGCCGGAATAACTGCTCGCGGACCAACTCGGACACCATGAATCGCACACCTTTGTCCGTCACCTGATCGCCGGGAAAGCACTGGGGCGCCACGGGCAAACGAGCCCGTACCGCGTCGTAAAGCCGGTTGACGTTGTATCCGCTGAGCGCGGAAATGGGAATGATTTCGTCAAATTCGAATCGCTTCCTCGTTTCGTCAATTATAGGCAGTAACTTCGATTTATCCTTCAACCGATCGACTTTATTGATGACCAGTAGTACCGGCACTTTCCGATCGACCGCCAATTCGAGCGGCAAGGCATCTTCGTCGCGCCAACCGGCGGCGTTGAGCATAAGCACCACGATGTCGACGCCGACAAGGCTGCCGCGGGCCGTCCTGTTGATTCGCCGGTTGATTAATCTATTACCGCTTTGATGCAGTCCGGGCGTATCCACCAGGATCACTTGCGTATCGGCTTCCGTACGAATTCCAAGAATCCGGTGGCGCGTTGTCTGAGGCCGGCGCGAGGTGATGCTGATTTTGCGGCCCACTAATTTGTTGGTCAGGGTGGATTTTCCCACGTTAGGTTTACCGACAAGGCTCAC
>JAANXG010000003.1 GCA_018263405.1 Gammaproteobacteria bacterium | reverse complement strand
TACAGGGAGGTATTGCATCCTTAGCTCCGTAAACGGCACTTCCCTATGCCACTTCTTACAGCGTCCCTGAAAGACAACCCTACCCCCACATGATCGCCGACATTGCACGGACTTTTTGAGAAATTACTTCCTATACATTACCAGTTAAATCGTGATATTCGAAGGTGCCCCGCTCGGATGGGAACCCGGGGATGGGTTTGTCGCCGGGCCGGGCGCGGAACCGAGGGAGTTGAAACGATGTAGTCAAAGCAATACAGTGCAGTACCGATTAGGATCGAATACCCGAAACCAACCCGGCCTGTACACCGGCTAAAGAGTATACCCAATGGCAGTTATATTATATTCGGGACGTTGTCTATGCGGAGAGCTTCGGTACGTGGTCGATCAACCCCCGATCTGGGTTGGCCATTGCCATTGTCAAAGCTGCCGACGGAATACGGGATCCGCGGTGGCGACATTCATCGGTGTCTCAAGCGACTCCTTTGGCATGACACATGGAGAGCGGTCGTTTTACGAGTCTTCACCCGGGGTACGCCGCAGTTTTTGCCCCCACTGTGGCACGCCTTTGGCTTATGAGTCAGGACGTTTCCCGGAGGAATTGCATTTGTTTCTCGGCACGCTTGACGACCCGAACCAGTTCAGGCCACAGTTTCATGTCCATTGTTCCGAGCGTATTCCCTGGTTTGAAATTCGAGACTCGTTGCCACGCTACCCGGGTTTCACAATCGAAACCGATCATAGCGGGCCGTAACACTGTCCTCGTCGGCGATTTCAAAGATGGCGAAGTAAAGCAATGCCCGGGGATTCAGTTTGAACCTCTGATCATGCTACCGCTGGGACGCAAACCGGAATGACCGAGAGGTGTAGTGTAATTTGATTGTTTGTAGCATTGATGATATTGCATTGTTTCAGTGCGTAGTGTCGGGCCACGGATGTTCGTCGAGTTCTACGATCAAGTCGTCCGAAGCGGATTCAAGCACCCGTTGTAACTCGTCGTAACTCACGTCCTCGGAGAGGTTGGCCTGGAATCGGGCTTTGAACAGATGTCCGCTCGATAAAGGGGTGTCCGCGATGGAAGTCGTCAGCGATTCGATATTGACGTCGTGTCGGGCGAGCAACTCGGAGATTTCCTCGACGATTCCCGGCCGGTCATTTGCGACGATGTTAACCATGACATAGTGAAAGAGTTGGGGCCGGCAAGGTGCGGTCCGCTCGAACGTGATGTGCAGTTCGCCTTGGTCCAGGGAACGCAAGGCGCCTTCCAGTTCCTTTTCCCTGGACTCGGACACCTCCAGCAGAACGATTCCCGCGAACTTTCCCCCCAGGTGCGACATGCTGCTCTCCAGCCAATTCCCCCCGCGGGCGGTGATGGTCTCCGCCAGTGTCTGTACAATTCCCGGGTGGTCATCGGCGATTACCGATAAAACTATCTCGCGTTTCATATCCATAGTCTCCGGCTGGCGGTCGGTGTTTCAACATCGGGATTAAATCCAATAATCGCTCACGCGGCAACATAATTTCCATAAAAGAAATGGATAGTGCTGTTCATCGTGGAAAACGCACCATGGTGCTCTTCCGATCTTAAGGCGCCGCGCGCGAGCCCTTAATTACTCCTTTTTCGTATTACCGAAAATATCGATAAGTCCCTTAATGACCTGTTCTTCGGTACTCGGGGCCCGTTCCGATTCTGACTGTCCGGTTGTTCGCTTCTGTTCTCTGTCGGCGGTGTCCTGTGCCTCCAGGCTGTCAGTCCAGGGCAGAGGATCCACGGACGCCGGAGGAACTAGACCGCCACCGCCGGTGATTTTGCCGCCCACCGCACCGAGAAGCGTACCTGCCAGCGGGTTTTCGCCGGCCACTTCTTCCTTGGCCCTTAACCTGCCGAGATCCGCGGCGATCTTCTTGAAGTCCATACGGGGGCTGCTGAGCGGACCTTCTATGGGTATATGGAGTGCATCGTTTTCCGCTACCGAAATGCCGAACACGCGCTCCATGGTGTCCGGCATAAACGCCAGGGTCAGCGCCGATCGATCCCGGCTGACATCCGCGCCGCCCCATGTGGCGAGATGCAGTTTTTGATCGAGCAATAGATCGAGTCTCCGCTTATACAGAATCCGTCCGTTCTTAACCTCCAATACCGCCGGAGTGAACCAGGCCACCCACTCGTCCCGCTGTACGGACTTCAATTTGCCGAACCGCTGCCCAAGACCGATGACGCCGCGGAGTAACCACCCGCTCTTGAGGATGAACTTTCCGAAATCGATCGTCATTGCCGGTATGGCAATTTTCGCAAAGTTATAATCGGCAATGGGAATCAGCATGCCGTCAGCGGGCACTTCGAATCGAACGGGCTGTTCCGCGCGCTGTGTCGTTTCGAAGATGGGATTAATTTTGGCCAGTACTTTTTGACCGAACTCCGGTGTTGGTTCGATCCGGGCCACGAGCGGCTCGGTTAACGTCAATCCACCGTTCCCGATCCGGGCCTTGATATCGGCGTGGGTGTTTGCGGCGTTCAGTGTGAGCGAGACGGGGCCCTGCGTATTCTCAAGGCGCACACTCAGTTCAATATCCGCGACGGCGCCCAAAGTGGCCGTCACCAGTCCATCCGTATTCAGCAAACGGTCAAGGAGCGCTGTAGGTAGTTGTTGCAGTCGGCCGTCCAACTCCAGCGACAGGGTATCGCCGCCGAATGCCCCCTCGGCGTTCAGCAGGTTATCGGCAGTCATGTCGACGGACAGATTCCCCGGCTCCTTCCGCTCCGGTCGCACTCGGGCGTTGACGTCGAGCTTGGCCCGTCCCCGGTTTTTACCTTCGAATTCGAACGCAATCCGGGTATTGTCGATCGCGGTGGAAGCATTACCGGTGGATTCGATAAACAGGCTATCGGCACGGACATTACCGCCGGCGCTGAGACCGGTGTAGCTGAACGGGGCAAGGGGCGCGACTAGGCGATCCAGCGAAGCTTGTACGTTCACGGGTTCCCGGAGTGTGGCCCGCGGGTCATCATCGTCCTGGCCGGCGGCAAACAGGGCGGGTGTAATGACGGCGCGGATCGCCGCCGGGCCGGCCAGCGTGAGTTGTGTTAAACCCTCGTCAAGGGTCGTGTCCAGTTCGGCTTGCAAGCCGACGCTGTCGAGTTCGATAGAACTGGCAACCTCTTTAAACGACACGTCGGGGTTGAGTCCGGATCGCGCCTCGAGGGTGACTCGCAGCGGCGAAGCGTCCATCCATTCGAGTGTGCCACCAGTTTGAACGAGCCGAGCCGTACCATCGAGTTCGAACTTGTCGAGCGCGTCCCCGCGGAGTTCCAACTTCAAATCCTCGACCCGGGTCGGAGGATTGTCCGGAGCTTCGTGAATGACCAGGTTTGTTGTAGACAACGTAGCATGCAACTGCGTTTGCCCGGGTTGAAATGACAGGGTTTTGCCCGCCGGCACTGGAATTCGAAAGGCGTTCAAATCGAGCGTCACTTCGGGAGCTTGTGCGAGTTGGTAATTGGCGTTCTCACCGACGAGACGGCGCCACAAATCCGGCGCCACGGCAAAGCGGATCCGAGCGGGTCGAGACAGAACAATATAGTCGTTGACGGAGAAACGAAGCGGACCGGTTTGTAATCGCATTGAGTCGAGGTTGACTGAAATATTGACGTGTCCATCTGTATCCGTGTCGGCCTCCAGGTTTATATCGAACGCGCGCCCAACAGCTGTGATCAACAAGCCGTTCTGGCCCAATGCGGTGTCAACCAGGCTTGTGGGGATCCCGGTGATTGAAGATTCCGCTCGGACCTTCAGCTTATCTAATTGCAGATTGCCCGTATCATCGAACATACGTTCGATGTAGGCGTCGAACACCAGTTGACCCGATTTGTCTCGCGTTACCGGTTTGCCATTCAACGTGACTCGTATTTCTTTGCCTAAGCTTGAGCTATCAACGACCATGCTCAGATCAGTGATAGTCAGTTCGCCGAGCTCTTCGATGCCGACAAACTGAATCGGTCTGCGCGCATCCAGCTCGGCCTGTATTGAAATGTTTGGCAGGATGGCCGAGTCGAACGGTATGTCGAGTTGTTCAATCGTAAGATGAAGCGGTACGGAAGTTGCCAGCCGTAGGCTCGAATCTTGCGGTGCCACGCGGTGGAGCGCTTCGACCAGGGCGGGGGTTAACTGTAATTGAGCCGCAGCTGGTTTTAACAAACCGAACCGTCCGTCGGTGACGAATCCCTCGAGTTGCAGATTGCCGTTGGGGGCACGGGCTTCGACGGAAATATTTTGCCGGCCTGCATCGCCGCTGGCGTTTACATACACAGTCGCGTGACCCCCCAGGGCTGTACTCAAGGCACCCCCAAGTCCCAGCCATTGGTCCATCGCGTCGACCGGTAAATCCTTGATATTGGCGTCAACGTTTATTTTTGCCGAACCCGGGTTCAGTGTACCGCCGGCAAACAGATCGCTGACTTGCGCGTTAAGCGTGATGCTCCCCTGGAGGCTGCCCTGTCGACTTTGCCCACCGAAACTCAGTTTGATCGGCGTCTCCGTGCCGGTCATCTCCAAGGCTCCCGACAGGTTGTCGAGTACGATCGGCTCGATATCGGGGGCTGTGATCGCGATGCGGGCACGGATCAGTGCCATATTGCCTGTAACCGGCACAACCAGGCCATTGCCCTCATCCGGGGCCTTGTCCGCGGTCCCGCCCAATGCCGCGGTTAGGTTGTTGTTGCCGTCCGCGTCAAATTTCAAATCGGCGTCTAGTCCGTGTACCACCGTTTGGCCTAGAGACAAACGGTTTTGCATGGCTTCCAGCAGGCTGAGGTCCGTTGTAAACTCCTCCAGAGTCAGGACTGCCTGCCCTTTGGCATCGTTGATTACCAGCGCACGGATGGACTGACCGCCGAGCCAGGAAAGGGACATATCCCCGACCGTTATTTCCCCGGGGATGGAACGATTGAACCAGCCAAGCGCTGCCTCCCGGACCCATGTCGTGGACACTAAAGCCGGAGCAGCCGCCGCGATACCCGTCAAGATCAACAGCGCGGTCAGTAAGAGCCACGGATAGCGGCGATGTCTTTGCGAAACCGTGGTCCGTTCGCGCGGTGTTTGGGAATTTTGGCCTTGATGGTTCATATTTCGCTTAAAATTTCGATCTGGCGATGGATAATATCGCAGATGGCATTCAGATTGTTTTGATGCGTGTTTCGATTAAAATTGGAGGTCCGTGCGGCGGATGACTGGTATGCTGCCGGTTCACCGTAAGACAAACTGCCACCGGTCAAGTTGCACTACTGGAGGTAATTGATGTCCTCAACTTCCGAATCGGACCGTCCTGAAACGAAAGCATCCACCGAGTCGAGGTTCCAATGGGACGATCCCCTATTGTTCCAACATGACCTCAACGACGAAGAACGGCTGATCAGCGACAGTGCACGAGAATATTGTCAGTCCAGTTTGATGCCGCGTGTGCTCGAGGCCAATCGCCACGAGCATTTTGATCGGGAGATCATGAATGAAATGGCGGAACTCGGGTTCCTCGGCCCCACTATCCCCGAACGCTACGGCGGGGCCGACGCAGGTTATGTTGGCTACGGCTTGATAGCCAGAGAAGTCGAGCGCGTGGATTCGGGTTACCGGTCCGCCATGAGCGTGCAGTCGAGCTTGGTGATGCATCCGATCCATGCTTATGGATCTGAAGAACAGCGCCGGCGCTATCTGCCAAAGCTGGCGAGTGCGGAGTGGATCGGCTGTTTCGGTCTGACGGAACCTGACCACGGTTCCGATCCCGGTGGCATGAAAACCCGGGCTATCGCCGGTAATGGCGGCTATGTTTTGAACGGCAGCAAGACGTGGATCACGAACGCCCCCCTTGCCGACGTGTTCGTGATATGGGCCAAGACGCGGGACGACACAATCCGCGGCTTTATCCTCGACAAGGACATGGAAGGCCTGACGACGAACCGGATCGAGGGCAAATTTTCCCTGCGGACCTCGGTAACCGGCGAGATCGGCATGAAAGACGTGTTCGTCCCGGAATCCAACCTTTTGCCGAACGTTTCGGGACTCAAGGGACCTTTCGGTTGCCTCAACCGCGCCCGCTACGGAATCGCCTGGGGCGTGATGGGCTCCGCCGAGTTCTGCTGGCATGCCGCCCGCCAATACGTAATGGACCGCAAACAATTCGGGCGCCCGCTGGCCGCCAACCAACTCATTCAAAAGAAACTGGCGGATATGCAGACCGAAATTACGCTGGGGCTCAACGCCGTGCTGAGGCTCGGTAGACTGGTTGACGCCGGGCAGGGTGCACCCGAGTCGATCTCATTGCTGAAACGCAACAACTGCGGCAAGGCGTTGGATATTGCCCGCACTGCACGCGACATGCATGGCGCCAACGGTATCGCCGACGAATATCACGTGATCCGTCACGTCATGAATCTCGAGACGGTGAATACGTACGAGGGGACGCACGACATACACGCGCTGATCCTGGGCCGCGCCCAGACCGGTATCCAGGCGTTTAAGAATTACGGTGACCGTAATTCAGTCACCGTAATTCAATGATTTCAACTTTTCGGGTAACCCAGCCCTTTCAGTGAATCGGAGATTTCATCGAGAATGGCCGGATCGTCGATGGTCGCTGGTGCTGAATACTCCTCGCCGTCAGCGATCTTGCGCATGGTGCCGCGCAGCACCTTACCGGAGCGTGTTTTCGGCAAGCGCTGGACGACGGCGGCTTGTTTGAAAGCGGCCACCGGTCCGATCCGCTCGCGCACCAATGCGATCAGCTCCTGGATAATTTCCGATTCGCCCTGTTCCACGCCGGCTTTCAGCACGACCAGGCCCAACGGAAGCTGGCCTTTCATGTCATCCGCCGCGCCCAGTACCGCGCATTCCGCCACGTCCGGATGCGAGGCCAGCACCTCTTCTATGGCACCAGTGGACAAGCGGTGTCCCGCAATGTTGATGACATCGTCGATGCGGCTCATGATCCACAAGTAATCGTTTTCGTCCTTGTAACCCGCATCTCCGGTCAGGTAGTAGCCCTTGAAACGTTCCATATAGGACTCGAGATAGCGCTCGTCGTTGTTCCAAAGCGTTGGGAATGTCCCCAGCGGCAACGGTAACTTGACCGTAATCGCGCCCATGGTGTTTGGTGCGGTTTCTTTCCCGCCTTCGCCCAGTATTCGTACATCGTAGCCCGGCACGGATTTAGTCGGAGAACCGGGTTTCACCTCGAAGCGTTCGATACCCATGCAGTTGGCGGCGATGGCCCAGCCGGTCTCGGTCTGCCACCAATGGTCGATCACCGGTACTTGAAGCGCCTCCTCCGCCCAGTTCAGGGTGTCGGGGTCGCAGCGCTCCCCGGCCAGAAACAGCATCCGGAATTTGGAGAGGTCATACTTTTTTATGTGTATCCCTCGAGGATCCTCCTTCTTGATGGCCCGGAACGCGGTGGGGGCGGTAAACATGACCGAAACCTTGTGCTCCGAGATGACGCGCCAGAAGACCCCGGCATCGGGTGTCCCCACGGGCTTCCCTTCGAACATGACAGTCGTACAGCCCTTGAGCAGGGGCGCGTATACAATATACGAATGGCCCACAACCCAACCGACGTCCGACGCCGCCCAGTAGACTTCGCCGGCATCGGTGCTGTAAATATTCTTCATGGTCCATTTCAATGCAACCGCGTGCCCGCCATTGTCGCGCACTACCCCCTTGGGTTGGCCGGTGGTTCCCGAGGTGTAAAGAATGTAGAGGGGGTCGGTGGCGGCTACCGCGACGCATTCGGCGGGATCGGCCTTTTCGACGGCCGGCCGCCAGTCGATGTCGCGGTTTCCCAGCGTTGCCTTCCCCTGCGGCCGCTGAAGGATGATGCAGCGGTCCGGCTTGTGTCCGGCTTTGTCGATAGCACCGTCCAGCAGCGGTTTGTATTCCACTACCCGGCCCGGTTCGATACCGCAGGAAGCAGAGACCAGGACTTTGGGTTTCGCGTCGTCGATGCGGGTGGCGAGTTCGTGGGAAGCGAACCCGCCGAACACCACTGAATGAATGGCTCCCAGCCGGGCACAGGCGAGCATGGCGATTGCCGCTTCGGGCACCATCGGCATGTAGATGATCACCCGATCCCCCTTTTCGACGCCGTGCTCGCGGAGGACACCGGCAAAACGGGCGACTTCGTCTTTCAGTTCGAAGTAAGTGATGATGCGCTTGGTGTCGGTGACGGGGCTGTCGTAGATCAGTGCCGCTTGGTCGCCGCGTCCATTTTCAACATGCAGGTCTACCGCGTTGTAGCATGTGTTGAGTTCACCGCCGGTAAACCAGCGATAGAAAGGTTTGTTCGATTCGTCGAGAACTTTGTCCCATTTCTTGAACCAGCGGATGTCCTCGGCGACGTCGGCCCAAAACCCTTCGGGGTCTTTGATGGAACGTTCGTAAATGGCTTGATAGTTTCCCATGGCGTGATCTCGCAGCGGTGTTTGCCCGGCCATTGCCGTGAAGTATTCAACGGCTCGGTTTGAACAGCCGATGGCCGGGTGCATCAGCGTTGGTCCGACTAAGTACCCTTGGGCATAAATACACACACGTTCAGAGCGTCTCCAAAGTGCCAATGCAAGGCGCGCTTCGCAGGGAATGGCGAGCCCTTTTCAAGAAGCGCAACGCCGCAGTGGCGCTTTGGAGGCGCT
>JAANXG010000029.1 GCA_018263405.1 Gammaproteobacteria bacterium | reverse complement strand
AGCGCCTCCAAAGCGCCACTGCGGCGTTGCGCTTCTTGAAAAGGGCTCGCCATTCCCTGCGCAGCGCGCCTTGCATTGGCACTTTGGAGACGCTCTGAACGTGTGTGTATTTATGCCCAAGGGTACTAAGGGCACCTCTATTCATTAAGCCACTTTCTACTTCTTTAATCCGGCAATTCGCATACGCAGCGCGTTAAGTTTGATAAAGCCCTCCGCGTCGGCTTGGTTATATGCGCCGGCGTCGTCCTCGAATGTTGCAACGGACTCGTCAAACAGCGAGTCGGATGTCGAGCGCCGACCCGTGATGCTGACACCACCTTTGTACAGTTTAAGGCGTACGTCTCCGTTAACCGTGCTTTGTGTTTCATCAATCAACCCCTGAAGCGTCATCCGCTCGGGACTCCACCAATACCCATTGTAAATCAAGGAGGCATAGCGCGGCATGAGTTCGTCCTTGAGATGAGCGACTTCGCGGTCCAGCGTGATCGATTCAATGCCGCGATGGGCCTTGAGTAACAACGTGCCTCCGGGGGTTTCGTAGCAGCCTCGGGATTTCATGCCGACATAGCGGTTTTCCACGATATCGAGTCTGCCGATGCCGTGCCGGGCTCCCGTCGCATTCAATACGGCAAGCAGTTCGGCGCCGCTCAGCGACTCGCCGTTGACGGAGACCGGATCGCCTTTTTTGAATCCGATTCGAATATATTCGGCCTGTGCCGGTGCGCGTTCCGGGTCTGTAGTCCAGCGCCACATGCCGGACGGGGGCTCGGTCCACGGATCCTCCAATTCCCTCCCTTCGTAGGAGATGTGCAGTAGGTTGGTATCCATCGAGTACTGCGACTTGCCGTCGGCCTTGGCTTCCACGGGGATGCGGTGCGCCCGGGCATAATTCATCAGTTTTTGTCGCGAATTCAGGTCCCATTCGCGCCAGGGGGCGATCACTTTGATTTCCGGGTTCAATGCGTACGCGCCAAGTTCAAAGCGCACCTGGTCGTTGCCCTTGCCGGTTGCGCCGTGGGCGATGGCGTTCGCGCCGGTTTTGTTCGCGATTTCCACCAGTCGTTTGGCGATCAATGGACGAGCGATGGACGTCCCCAACAGGTACTCCCCTTCGTAGACGGCGTTGGCACGAAACATCGGGAAGACGAAGTCGCGGGTGAATTCCTCCTTGAGGTCCTCGACGTAAATCTCCTGGATCCCCAGGTCCCGGGCCTTTTTTCTGGCGGGTTCTACTTCTTCGCCCTGCCCGATATCCGCCGTGAAAGTGACTACCTCACAGCCGTAGGTTTCCTGAAGCCACTTCAGGATGACCGAGGTATCCAGCCCGCCGGAATACGCCAGTACGACTTTTTCGATCATGTGGCCATAAGCGCGTTTTAGGGGCGCGTAATCTTCATTGCTCTAACTCCGCAGGTCAAGCTGCATCCAGCCTTGAATTATCCGGAGCTGTGTCATAGGCTACTCGTTCACTCGAACAAATTCACAGGGGTATTGAATCATGAATCCTTTAGATTCCATTTCCGGCACCATCATCGCCGGCGTGGTGTTAACGATAATTCTTCATTTTATCGTGCAAGCGCTCGCATAAGGGGGGTAATCTATGGAGTACGCTATCGACCGATGGTTGCATGTCCTGTCCGGGATCACCTGGATCGGCTTGCTGTATTATTTTAATTTCGTTCAAGCACCCGGCCTGGCCCGGGCGAAAGCGGATGGCACGGCGCCCGGGATCACCAAGCATATTGCCCCACGAGCGTTGCTATGGTTTCGCTGGGCAGCTGCCGCAACCTGGATCACCGGTGCCATCTACCTGATCATGGGCCACGGTACGGCGGAGATGAACGGGTTTTCCCGGGCATTCGGCCTGCAGGGATCGGCCGGGCCGATTGGCGTCGGGGCCTGGCTCGGCACCATTATGTTATTCAACGTCTGGGTCTTGATCTGGCCGAACCAAAAGAAAGTGCTCGGTATGGTTGCGGCCAGCGACGAAGAAAAAGCCCGGGGCGCGCGCGTCGCGGCTCTGGCGTCGCGTACCAATACCATGCTCTCCTTTCCGATGCTGTGGTTTATGATCGCGGGATCATCGGCGCACTACGGCTTGGTGTTTGCAGGATAACCAGGCGGACGGGGCGCCGAGGGGCGCCCTGTTCCGACGAATCCGGGCAGCTGTCTGGATTGGAACTGACGCCCAAAATGGGCGTTTTTTCTTTTTATGGGTACTGACAACGATTACCTGATGCCGACCTACAGCCGTCTTCCGATCTCGTTCGTAAAGGGCGAGGGCGTAAGATTGTGGGACGCCAACGGCATATCGTATCTGGACGCGTTGGGCGGTATCGCCGTCGCGGTACTGGGCCATGCTCATCCGGAAGTAGCCGAAGCGATTGCCGAGCAGGCCCGGTTGCTGATCCATACGTCGAATCTTTATCGCATCCCGGTACAGGAGCAGCTCGGCGAACGCCTGTGCCGGATCGCCGGTATGGAGCAAGCGTTTTTCTCCAATTCCGGAGCGGAAGCGAACGAAACCGCGATCAAGCTGGCCCGCCACTACGGACACGAAAACGGCGTCGAGAACCCGTCCATTATTGTCACCGAGGGAGCGTTCCACGGGCGCACCATGGCTACTCTCACCGCCACTGGAAGTCGGAAAGCCCAGGCTGGATTCGAGCCTTTGGTGCCGGGATTTCGGCGCGTACCTTTTAACGACCTTGAGACTGTCAGACATGTGGCGAAGCACGACCCCGGTGTGGTGGCGGTGTTGGTGGAACCCATTCAGGGTGAAGGGGGAATTCGAATCCCGTCGCCCGATTATTTGCCGGAACTGCGGCAAATCTGCCGGGAGCGTCAATGGCTGCTGATGATGGATGAGATTCAAACCGGAATGGGTCGCACCGGTCAATGGTTCGCCTGCCAGCACCACGGCGTGCAACCGGACGTATTGACCTTGGCCAAGGCACTGGGCAACGGTATCCCCATTGGAGCTTGTCTGGCCGCCGGCGCCGCCGCCGGCGTGCTAAAACCCGGCACCCACGGGTCTACTTTCGGCGGTAATCCATTCGCATGCCGCGTCGCGTTGTCGGTGATCGATATCCTGGAAAGGACTTCGGCCCTCGACAATGCCCGGCGGCAGGGCGCGCGCATTCTCGAGGAGCTCGATCGCCGACTGGGTGATCATCCGGGAATCACGGCCATTCGCGGAATGGGTCTCATGGTGGGAATCGAAACGAGTAATCCGTGCAAAGAGATTATGAACCTCGCACTCGAAGAACGCATCCTCGTCAACGTAACGGCCGGCGATGTCATTCGCTTACTGCCGGCTCTGATTTACCGGGACCAAGACTCGGACGAGTTGGTCGACTCGCTTGTCAAAACCATCGAGCGGTTTGCTGGCACGTGAATACGCGGCATTTTTTGACATTACGGGACTTCGAACCGGCGGAACTGGAAGCGCTGATCGAACGGTCGATCATGCTCAAGTCGGAGTACCGCCAGGGCCACCGGTACGAACCTCTGCGCAATTGTACATTGGCGATGATTTTCGATAAATCGTCGACGCGCACCCGCCTGTCTTTTGAAGCCGCCATGACCCACTTCGGTGGCAAGGCGGTCTACCTGTCGCCCGGCACCACGCAGCTCGGCCGCGGGGAGCTTGTCGAAGACACGGCCCGGGTCATGTCCCGAATCGTCGACGCCGTCGTAATACGCACGGTCAGTCACCAAATGGTGGAAACGTTTGCCACTTACAGCCGCGTGCCGGTAATTAATGGACTCACGGACGAGTATCATCCGTGCCAGCTATTGGCCGACATGCAAACCTATGTCGAGCACCGTGGGCCGATTCGAGGACGGCATGTCGCGTGGATCGGAGACGGCAATAATATGTGCAACTCGTGGATCAATGCCGCTTGGTCCTTCGGGTTCCGGTTGAATATCGCTACGCCCGAGGAGTTCAAGCCCGACGCCCGCATCATGAAGCGTGCGGGGGGCTGGGTATCCTGGCATAAGGACCCTGCCGCGGTCGCGCACGAGGCCGATTTGATTGCCACCGATACATGGGCCAGTATGGGGCAGGAAGCCGAAAAGGAAAGGCGCATCCGGGCATTTAAAGGGTACGGCGTTGATCGGAGAATTATGGATCTTGCTGCCCCCGATGCCTTGTTCATGCATTGCCTGCCTGCCTATCGCGGCTATGAAGTCAGCGAGGATGTTCTGGAAGGGGAACAAAGCGTAGTTTGGGACCAAGCAGAAAATCGCCTGCACGCGCAAAAAGCGCTGTTAGAGTTTCTAGTAGCAGCGCAGTGAGCCAACCAGCGCGTTCGAGTGTCTTGGTGAATTGTCGTGTCCGCTGCGTATGTCCATGACCCATTTACTGGAAGTCGAAAATATTTGTTGCAGCTACGGCCGCCAGCGTGTTGTGGAAAATCTGTCATTCGCTGTTACGGAGGGCTTTATCGCCTGTCTGCTGGGGCCGAGCGGCTGCGGAAAAACCACGGTGCTTCAGGCGGTTGCCGGGTTTCACCCGATTGACGCGGGGGCGATACGGATCGACGGGAAGTCGGTATCCCGTGTTGGTTATGAACTCGCGCCGGAGCGTCGGCAGGTAGGCATGGTCTTCCAGGATCATACTTTGTTTCCACACCTCACCGTCGGTGAAAACGTCCGTTTCGGGTTGCGTGGCATACCTCGGGCCGCCGAGATTGGGGAGCAAATGCTCGAACGGGTCGGTTTGAGCGATACGGGTAAGCGATATCCGCACGAGCTTTCCGGCGGGCAACAACAGCGGGTCGCTCTGGCGAGGGCGTTGGCACCCACGCCGAAGTTATTGCTTATGGATGAACCGTTCTCAAGCCTGGATCGGGATACGCGCGAAAAGCTCAGCCAAGAAGTACGCGATATTCTCAAAGACTACGGCACGACGGGAATACTGGTGACTCACGACCAGCACGACGCGTTCGCGCTTTGCGATCGGGTTGGGGTAATGACCGACGGCGCTTTGGTTCAATGGGACACGCCCTATAATCTGTATCATGAGCCGGCTACACGGTTTGTGGCGGACTTTATCGGTGACGGTGTTTTCCTGCCGGGATCATTGGTAACCCCGGATTCGGTTGAGACCAATCTTGGCACCGTGCGCGGCAACCGGGCTTATTCGTGGTCATTGGGCAGTCCGATCGAGGTGCTGCTGCGGCCGGACGACGTGGTCCCGGGGGGGGAGGGCGATCTGGAGGCGATCGTGGCGCGCAAGGCGTTCAAAGGCGCGGAAATTCTCTACACCCTGGATCTCTACGACGGCACGCGAGTATTGTCTTTGTTTCCGAGCCATGTCGACCATGCCGTGGGGGACCGCGTGAACATTCGACTAAAAGCCGATCACCTCGTGGCTTTTCAACGTAATGAGCCGAATCAACACGTTTAAGACCCCCGCCCGGTTCAGGTTATGCGCTTATCGGTGACGCGAACGGGACAACAGTGCGTGGCCGGTCTGTGCGTCGTGTTGATATGCCTGGGTCTGGAGCCGGGAGCATTGGTCCAAGCCGGGAATCGGTCAGAGACACAAGGCCACAACGGCGTAAGCGAATTGCAGCCCGGCGCGAACGCGCTCTCCGCGGGGCGTTGGGCCAAGGGCGAGGGAGACCTGGCGCAGGCCGAAACCGCATTCCACGAAGCATTGGCCGACGCCGAACGTGGCGGCGACATCTTTCACGCGGCCTTCGAGGAATTGACCTACCATCTGCCACTGATGCGTGTGGAGCGACACGTCGTTGCGGAGCGATGGTCGGAGGCCGAGCGATTACTGCAGGATCTGCTTGAGCAACACCAGTCGGATGGTGAAAAAAGCCGGCATTTGGTGCACCTGATCGCGCAACTGCGGGACGGTACCCCGAGTGAGGGCGGTGTCTATACCCAAGAGGGCGGCGGCCGCGGTGCCATGCGGCATGTCGTACAGGTGCTGGAGCGGTTTCTTGACGAAAAGGGCCGCTATCCGCGCGATTATCAGGAGCTCAACGCAGTGCTACCGGCCGATCGGTACCCGCTGAACGAATTCGATATTGTTCATTACATTGCAAGGGGTCGGGCTTATGGTTTGACTCTTCGCGGCAAAACGGATCCTCACATATATTATCCGTGCAGAAAACCGGGTTGGTGAAGTAGTACAGACAGGCGAGCCGCCCGAGGTCAGCATAACGGCCGGCTCGGGCGTGCCGAGGCCCCGGTATCGGGGCTTTTGTTCGAACGGGTATTATTGTGAATGGAATCAGGCGGCGAGCCGGTCCCGCATTTTTTCCATGGCGCGTTTTTCGATCTGCCGGATCCGTTCCGCGGACACGTTGTACTCCGCCGCCAGTTCGTGCAGGGTGGGTTTGTCGTCCTCGTTCAACCAGCGCCGCTGCACAATGTCTCGGCTGCGCTCGTCAAGCGCTTCGATCGCCTCGCGTATACGCTCGCTTTGCTCCGCGGCGCTGTCGGCCTTGCCTGCAACCAATTCTGGGTTGTAGCGCATGTCCGGTAGATAACCCGCCGGGTTTACAATGTCATGCTCGTTGTCGGAGTCCGGTCCGTCGAAAGCGATATCATGACCGCTCATGCGGGACTCCATTTCCCGGACCGTTTTCGCCGGCACGTCAAGATCCTCGGCTATGGTGTCGACTTCTTCGTCGTTCAGCCACGTCAAGCGGCTTTTGGCCTTACGCAGGTTGAAGAACAGTTTGCGTTGTGCTTTGGTCGTGGCGACCTTGACAATCCGCCAGTTTCTGAGAACGTAGTCGAAAATTTCGGCCCGGATCCAGTGCACCGCGAACGATACGAGGCGCACACCGCGATAGGGGTCGAAGTTCTTCACTGCCTTCATCAGGCCGATGTTGCCCTCCTGGATCAGGTCGGTCAGGGGCAGTCCATAGCCGGTAAATCCGCGCGCCACCTTCACGACGTGCCGAAGGTGCGACACCACCAACTGACGGGCCGCCTCCAGGTCGTTCTCGTCTTGGTAACGAACGGCCAATCGATGCTCTTGCTCCGCGCTGAGCACGGGAGCAGCATTGACCGCCTGCAAATAACCCGAAAGCCCCCCCGCTGAGGGACCTTCAACGCTGATCGGCAATGAACTCATAAATCGTGTCTCCTGTAGCGTAATATTGCCAAGTCTAGCACTCATGGAGTCTGAGTGCTAATTGGACGGAAAGTTTCCAATAATTTCAGAGTGTTAACGAGCCTATTCGGTAATTTCTCAAAAAGTCCGTGCAATGTCGGCGATCATGTGGGGGTAGGGTTGTCTTTCAGGGACGCTGTAGATACCTCCCTGTACGCTCTGGCGAAAGCCTCCGTGCTTTCGACAGCCCTGAAAGACAACCCTACCCCCACATTCTTGCACGGATTTCCTGAGAACTTACGGTTCAATGTCCTTCAGGTGCCGGCCTACCGACCAGCGGGACGCGACCCAGCCCAGCCCACTCCCCAGAGCGAACAACACCCCTGCGTTGGTCCAGCTGAGCCCGACGAGCCGGTAACCGCTGCCGTACTCGCCGACCAGTCCCGTAATGGGCTCCCGCAGGGCCTCGATGCAAATCGTTGTCAGCAGGACTGCCGTCACGGCGCCCAGCGCCCCCTGTACGAATCCCTGATAAAGAAACGGACGGCGGATGAAACGATCCGTGCCCCCGATCAATTTGATAACCTCGATCTCGTGGGTGCGGCTCAATATGGCCAAACGAACGGTGTTGCTGATGATGACGACCACGGCCAGACCCAGCAAAATCGCCAGGACCCATACCAAACGATGACCGATTTCCACCACCGCCGTAAGCCGCTTCAACCAAAGCACATCGGAGCGCACATTGTCTACTTCCGGTAGCTGTGCGGCACGGTCGATAAAACGCTGTACGGCCTCAATATTGCTGTGTTCCCGGGTGAAATGAACCACCAGCGTCCACGGGAGCGGATTAGCGTCCAGCAAATCGGACGCACGCGCGAATCCCGAGTATTTTTTGAAGTCGCTCAGACCCTGGTCCGGAGAAACGGCGTCTATGCGATCGATCTCCTTTAAAGACTGGAGCCGCGCTTGTAGCGCCGCGGGGTTTTCAACGTTCTTGACCAGGAACAGGTTGACCTGGGCGCGGGTCTCCCAGTTGCGGCCGAGCTGGTCGATATTGTCGGTCACCACGTACAGGAGTGCCGGTAGAGCCAATGTGATTCCGATAGCGACAACGGTCATGATCGCGCCACCCGCCGGGCGGGTGAGTTGCGCGGTGCTCCTCACGAACACCCGGAAATTGTTTTTGAGGTAGTTAATCAATCCACTGGTCCGCCGGGCGGTCCACCAAATACCCATCATCCAGGCACAACACCGGCTTTCCGAGTCGCTCGATGTGTCGTAGTTCGTGGGTGGCTACGAGAACGGTGGTACCTACCTGGTTAAACAACCGGAAGAGGTCCATGATGTCATCGGACATGGCCGCGTCGACATTCCCGGTGGGTTCGTCGGCGAGCAAAATGGACGGGCGGGTAACGACCGCCCGTGCAATACCGACCCGCTGTTGTTCACCGCCGGACAACATCAGTGGAAACATCGCCTCTTTACCTAGAAGTCCGACTTTATCGAGTGCCGCCCGCACCCGGCGTGGAGTATCTTTTGGGCTATATCCCGACACAACCAGCGGCAGGGCGACGTTTTCAAAAACAGTCTGCTCCGGCAGCAGTTTGTGATCCTGAAAGACAACGCCGATCTGGCGACGAAACCGCGGTAATTTCCTTCGAGGCAAACGCGTCAGATTCTGCTCATTAACGACGACCTGGCCTTGGGTCGCCCTCTCGATAACCACGATCAGCTTCAAAAGAGTGCTCTTGCCGGCACCCGAATGGCCTGTTAAAAACGCCATTTCTCCGGCGGGTAGTTTGAAGCTGACATGTTTCAGTGCTTCGTGCCCACCGGGATATCGCTTCGTTACATCATTGAAAGCGATCATCGGGAGTTTTAATTAACCGCTCCGTTCGGCAGTATCGCGCCGATGAATTGGCCGACATCGAGGGGCCGTAGATCATCCATGCCTTCCCCTGTACCCAGAAAACGCACCGGCAGTCCAAATTCCTCAGCGAGGGCGAATAGCATTCCGCCTTTGGCGGTGCCATCCAGTTTGGTGAGACAGGCACTGTCGACGCCTACCGTCCGATTGAAAGCTCGGAGCTGTGCCAGCGCGTTCTGACCGGTACTGGCATCCAGCACCTGGAGGACTTCGTGGGGCGACTCGGTATCCAGTTTTTTAAGCACGCGCATCGTTTTTTGAAGCTGGGTCATCAACTCACCCTGGGTATGCTGCCGCCCCGCCGTATCGATCAACAATATGTCGGCGTTTCTGGCCTTGGCGGATTGATGAGCGTCATGGACCACCGCCGCCGGGTCGCCCCCTTGTCGATGCGCTACAACGGGGAGGGATAATCTGTCGCCCCATTCCTGAAGCTGCTCGATGGCGGCGGCGCGAAACGTATCGGCGGCGGCGAGCACGATTTTATACTCTTGTTGTTGCCAGTGACGCGCCATTTTCGCGATGGTCGTGGTTTTACCGACACCGTTTACCCCGACCACCACCATGACGTAAGGTCGCGGTTCGAGCGTGAGCGGCGTCGCGCAGGGCTCGAGAATGCACTGCATTTCGTCCCGCAGCACGTCGACAAGTCGCACTGGACTGCCGTGCTGCCGAGAGGCTTTGCGCAACCGCTCTACCAACCTGTCCGTGGCGGCGACCCCGACATCGGCGAGAATCAAACGATCCTCTATATCGTCTAGCTCTTGTTCGTCGATATCGGATCCCGAAAACAAATCCGACAGGCCTTTGATGAGAAAATTGCGGGGTTTGGTCAAGCGTTCGCGCAACGAAGGTTTGTTCTGTTTGTCTACCAATGGTAGTTCAATACACGAGTGGTGAGTTTGTATCGTTATCCTATCATGGTGCGTGTAACTTGCTTATGATTGCCGGTTGGAACATATACTGGAGACCATTCATGATTCGAGCGAGATTGCCGGTTTGGCTTTTACTGTTGACGATCCCCGGCCATGTCGTGGCGTCGACCCAAACCGTGGAACTGGATACTAAACCCAGTGAGGCCGTTCTGGATAACGGACTCAAAGTGCTGGTTAAACCCGACCACCGGGCACCCGTCGTGGTTTCCCAGATCTGGTACAAGGTGGGAAGCAGCTATGAACCGGACGGGCTCACTGGGATCTCCCACGTACTGGAACATATGATGTTCAAAGGTACCGAAAATCTGAAACCCAACGAATTTTCCCGAATCATCGCCAACAACGGGGGGCGGGAAAACGCTTTTACCGGTCGTGACTATACGGCTTATTTTCAGCAGCTGGAGAAGTCAAAGCTGCCGATTGCATTCGAACTGGAGGCGGAAAGAATGCAATACCTCAAGCTGGATTCGGAGGAGTTCAAAAAGGAAGTGCAAGTAGTACTGGAGGAGAGGCGCCTACGAACCGAGGACAAGCCGGAAGCCTTGACCTACGAAAAATTCAGATCAGAAGCTTTCAAAAGATCCCGCTATGGCAATCCCGTAATCGGATGGCCGGAAGATCTGTATGCGTTGACGATTGAGGATCTGCAAGACTGGTATCGGCGATTCTACGCGCCTAACAACGCCGTCCTCGTCGTGGTGGGCGATGTCGTCGCCGAGGACGTGTTCGAACTGGCGGAGCGGCATTTCGGTTCAATTCCGTCACAGGAAGTGCACCCCTATCCGGACCCGGCGGAACCCGTGCAGCGGGGAAAAAGGTCGGTCACGGTCGAAGCGCCGGCGAAGGTTGCGTATTTTTTGCTTGGATTTCATGTACCCGACCTCGGAGGCGGGGAGGCAAAACCCTGGGAACCCTATGCCCTGGAGGTTCTGGCTTATCTGTTGGGTGGTGGGAAGACTGCGCGCCTGAACCGCCAGCTCATTCGTGAACAGCGGGTGGCCGCGTCGGTGGGGGCGGGCTACGATCCGGTAGCGCGACTGGATACTTTGTTTGTCGTGGACGGCAACCCGGCAGACGGCCGGACTGTCGCGGAACTTCGCACCGCCCTGATGCGGACGATCGATCAAATTAAAATCAAACCGGTTACGGAAGGGGAGCTCGATCGCGTTAAAGCGCAGCTTGTGGCAAGCAAGGTATTCGAAACGGATTCTATTTTTTACCAGGGTATGCGCCTCGGTTTGTTTGAAACTAATGGTCATGGCTGGAAAACCGGCCAAGAATTCAATGAACGCTTGCGCCGGGTTACTGCGGATCAAGTCCAGGCGGTGGCGAACGAATATTTGGTGGTGCGCAATATGACGGAAGCGATCCTGCAGCCGACCGGATTGGCGGAGGCGCAGCAATGAAACGATTGATCGCTACGATCTTGTTATGCTCGACGAGTCACAGCGCTTTGGCGATGTCGGATATCCAACATTGGGAAACCACCAACGGCGCCCGCGTGTATTTCGTCGAAACCCATCAGATTCCGATGGTGCAATTCGCCGTGGGATTCGATGCCGCGGCCGCCCGTGACCCTGAGGATAAATACGGACTGGGCTCGCTTACGAATACCCTGATGGACGATGGCGCCGGGGGAGTGGACGAGGAAGCCGTTGCCGAGAGTTTTGCATCCGTGGGCGCCGAATTCAGCGCTCAGAGTGCGCGTGATATGGCTGTTTTGGGGCTGCGCGTTTTGTCCGATGTCGGGCTCATGGATCCGGCAGTGGAAACGTTCTCCGCGATTATCGGGGAGCCGGATTTTCCGGTTACGGCGCTGGAGCGTGAACGCAAGCGAGCGCTCGTACGTATTAAACAGGCTAGGCAATCTCCACGATCCGTCGCTAAACGGTTGTTTTACTTAAACTTGTTTGGCTCACACCCCTACGGGCATATGCCGGTGGGCAACGCACGCAGCCTCAAAACGATAACCCGGTCGGATCTGATAGCGTTCCATAATCGCTATTACACCGCTACCAATGCCGTCATCGCGATAGTCGGTGATTTAAACCGAGGGCAAGCAGGAGATATTGCCGAACGGATCGTCGCTTCGCTGCCCGCAGGGACACCGCTCCGGCCGCTGCCGACAGTTGAAGTTCGAGAGGGCGGCGTCGACGTGAATGAAGACTTTCCCTCGAGTCAAAGCCATCTTTTGCTGGGGCAGCCTGGGATCGTGCGCGACGACCCGGATTATTTCCCGCTTTACGTCGGCAACCATATTCTCGGCGGTAGCGGCTTGATTTCGCTCTTATCCGAACAGATTCGTGAAGAACGTGGGCTGGCATACAGCGTATACAGTTACTTCGTGCCGATGCGGCGCCGCGGCCCCTATATCGTCGGCCTGCAGACGAAAAACGACCAGGCGGAGGAAGCGGAAAAGATTACGCTCGAGACGGTCCGAAAGTTTATCGGGCAAGGTCCGACGGACAAACAGCTGCAATCGGCCAAAAACAACATAACGGGTGGATTCCCGTTGCGAATAGATAGTAATAAAAAGATCGCCAACAATATCTTGGGCATTGGGTTCTACGGGCTGCCCATCGATTATCTTGACACCTTCTCCGAGCAAGTGTCGGCGGTGACGCTGGACGAAGTCCATGAGGCATTCCGACGGCGTGTCGACCCTAGGCAATGGGTACGGATCGAAGTGGGTCCGGTAGATAACTAAGTACCCTTGGCGCAACATGCGGTCTAGGAACCGATCCGGCCGGGTTCGGATCATCGGAGGCCGGTGGCGGGGCCGCCGGATTGCATTTCCGGATATCGCCGGAGTCAGGCCGACGCCGGATCGAGTGCGTGAGACCCTGTTCAACTGGTTGACCCCCTATCTGGATGGCGTGCGGGTGCTGGACTTATTTGCCGGAAGCGGCATTCTCGGTTTTGAAGCGCTGTCTCGCGGTGCGTCTTCCGTCACGGCGGTGGAAAATCACCGGCTCGTTGCGCGCCGGCTTCGGGACAGCGCTCTCGACCTGGACGCCGTAGATTTCGATATTTTAGTTACTGATTCCGTGGCGTTTTTAGATGCGAAAGGTGT
>JAANXG010000028.1 GCA_018263405.1 Gammaproteobacteria bacterium | reverse complement strand
TGGGAAATCGAGACCAATTTTTCGATTTATTGAGGCGAATAGCCAGCTATTTAACGAAATAAATCGGGAAAGTGGGCCGATCTCCCGCCGCCGCAGTAGATTCATCCTAAGTCCGACAGGCTCCTAGTACTACGGTTTTGCTCCATCGGATCGTCCAAATCCAACCCAAATTCGGGCGCGAATTCTGTGAAGTTTTTTTTGCGCGAGCCCTATGAGCCTTGGCGGTCCCCCAAGACGAGGCAGGATAAACCACCTACCTGATGAAAAAAAGCCCGCTCATGGAGCTATTCGCCCGGGCCTGTCAATGGCCACAGAGATTTTGAGTGTCGATTTTCCGATCCATGTGGGATACGGGTGTGCGCATTTGAATCCACCGGCGTTCAACGCGTATCGCGGCTCGATCGTGCATGCGCTGCACGATCCGGGACGAGGCGATGACCACGCCATCGAGTATATTGCGGACGGCATATTGATGGTCGCCGCGGGGATGGTGCAGGAGGTGGGTCCCGCGGAGGAGCTGGTCAAACGCCTGCCTTCGGACGGGGAAGTCACGGATTACTCCGGTATGCTCATCATGCCCGGCTTCGTCGATACCCATGTTCATTACCCCCAGGTCGATGTCATTGCGTCCTACGGCGCGCAGTTGCTCGACTGGTTGCAGGACTATACGTTTCCCGCCGAAGCACGGTTTGGTGACGAGGCGGTGGCGCGCGAAGCCGCAGCGTTTTTTCTCGACGAGCTGCTGCGCAATGGCACCACCAGTGCGCTGGTGTTCGCGAGCGTTCACCCGCGCTCGGTGGACGCCGTGTTCGAGGCCGCGCGGTCACGGGGTATGCGCTTGATCGCCGGCAAGGTGCTGATGGATCGCAACTGCCCGCAGGATCTGCGGGATACCGCGGAGTCGGGATACGAAGACAGCAAAGCGCTGATCGAGAAATGGCACGGGGCGGGCCGTCTGTGTTATGCCATCACTCCCCGCTTCGCGGCGACTTCCACCGACCGGCAACTGGCGCGGGCGGGCCGGCTGGCGCGGGAACACCCGGATGTGTTCGTGCAAAGCCATCTGGCGGAAAACACCGACGAGGTCGCCTGGGTGGAAACCCTGTTTCCAAACCACCGCAGCTACCTGGATGTCTATGATCGGTACGGTTTACTGCGGGAGCGATCCGTGTACGCCCATTGTATCCATCTGGACGAACGGGACCGGGTGCGCATGGGGGAGTCGGGCGCGGCCGCCGCGTTTTGCCCCACTTCCAACCTGTTTCTGGGCAGCGGTCTGTTCGATCTACAAGCCGCCGACACCCATGGTATCCGGACCGGCATCGGTACGGACGTGGGCGGAGGAACTACGTTCAGTATTCTCAGAACCCTGGGCGAGGGCTACAAAGTACTTCAGCTTCAGGACCAGACGCTCACACCTTCGCGGGCTTTTTATTTGGGCACTCTCGGCGGCGCACGTTCCTTATATATGGACGACAGGATCGGTAACTTTGAGCAGGGCAAGGAAGCGGATTTCCTTGTGGTCGATCCGAATGCCACGCCGCTTATGACCAGGCGCATGTCCAAAGCCAAACGCATCGACGAGAAACTGTTCGCCCTGTTTATGCTTGGCGATGATCGAAACATCCGCGCGGTTTACCTGGCGGGGAAGAAGGTCTGATCGCGATATCCGGGACGTGCCCGCAATGAGTTGCTGAAAACAATACAGGAAAGCACTAACCGGTCACGAGTATGGCGCGAAAATCGTTGACGTTGGTGCGGGTTGGACCGGTTTTAATTAAACCGTCCGAGGCCTGAAACACACTGTAAGCGTCATTGTCGACGAGGGAGGTTTCGGCATCGACGCCCTTGTCCGCCGCCTTCTTCAGCGTATCGGGATGGACGATGCAGCCGGCGTTGTCCTCGGTCCCGTCGATGCCGTCGGTGTCCGCCGCCAGGGCATAAACGCCGGGCAGCCCTTCGAGCGCGATGGCGAGAGCCAAAGCGAACTCCGCATTGCGCCCCCCGCGCCCCCCGCCGCGTACCGTGACGGTGGTTTCTCCTCCGGAAAGGACGACGCAAGGTGCGGACTCCGGTTGCCCGAAGCGGAGGATCTGCCGGACAATACCGGCTTGGACGAGTGCCACATCCCGGGCTTCACCCTCCAGGTCGCCGAGAATCAATACGGCATATCCCCGCTGTATGGCAAGTTCGGCCGCGGCCTCCAATGCATCCTGCGTGCAAGCGGCAATCTCGTGTCTGGTATTGTCAAAGCATGGATCCCCCGGTTTGGGGGTTTCGTTGTCTGTATTTTGCAGGCTATCGATGACGGCCCGGGGCTGGGTGATCCCGTACTTTCGAAGCACGGCTAGTGCTTCGGCGCGGGTGGTGGGATCCGGCACCGTGGGTCCCGACGCGATGCTGGATGGGTCGTCTCCGGGCACGTCGGAAATCATTAGCGTTACAACGCTTGCCGGAGCGCAAGCCGCTGCCAGGCGCCCGCCTTTGATTGCCGATAAGTGTTTACGCACATTGTTGATTTCCCGGATATTGGCGCCACGGCGCAATAGGGCCCGGGTGACCGTTTGCTTGTGATCGAGCGACACGCCGGGCGCGGGCAAAGCGAGCAACGCGGAACCGCCGCCGGAAAACAGGCCAATCACCCGGTCCCCGGCGCTCAGTTCGGTTACCTGTTCCAGCATCCGCGCCGCGGCGCGCTGGCCCGCGGCATCGGGCAGCGGGTGACCGGCTTCGACGAGCTCAATGGTTTTAAGCGGCATACCATGGCCGTATCGCGTCACGACGAGGCCGCTTACGGGTCCGTCCCACTGTTCTTCCACCACCTTAGCCATGCCGGCCGCCGCTTTTCCTGCCCCCACCACCAAGGTGCGGCCTTTGCGAGCCGGGTAACCCGGGGGCGCCGCGGGCAAGTAAGCGGGCAGGCACGAAGCCGGTGAAGCGGCGGCCACCGCCGCTTCGAACAGTTCGTTCAATAATTTTACATACAAGGTATGCGCCCGGGAGCTATCCGCGAATGCTCAGCAGCCGTCCCCCGGCGTGGGTGTGTGTTTCGCCTCCTCCCGCGGGTGCAAAATTCCGATATAAGGCAAGGTGCGATATTGTTCGGCATAGTCCAGCCCGTAGCCGACCACCCATACGTCCGGTACATCGAAGCCCAGATAGTCGATACTGACGTCTATCTGCGCTCGCTCGCTCTTGCGCACCAGAGCGCAGGTTCGCAGGGAGGCGGGACTTCTGGCCTTTAGCAACGACAAGAGATAGTGAAGGGTATGACCCGTATCGACGATGTCTTCGACGATTAGCACGTGCTTGTTATCTATATCTTCGCGAAGGTCCATGATTAAACGAACCGCTCCGGTGGAGACGCTTGACTTCCCATAGCTCGATACAGCGATGAATTCCACCCGGTGGGGTATCGTGAGCCGCCGGGACAGGTCCGCCAACAGAATGAATGCGCCTTTCAGCACACCCACCAGAACCAGTTTGCCTTTGCCGGCGTAGTCCCGGGATATCTGGTCGGCGAAAGCCGCCACCCGCTTGCGGATGTCCTCCTCGGCGATCAGGACTTCCGGCCCCTCGTTGTTGTTCATTTTGCTCCCGTGAGATAGATAATCATTGTTGACCCGTAACTGTCATTCGGGCTGGAAGTATCTAGGAGCCTGTCGGACTTAGGGGATCGTAGCGAGGTAGGTGGGAAATCGAGACCAATTTTTCGATTTATTGAGGCGAATAGCCAGCTATTTAACGAAATAAATCGGGAAAGTGGGCCGATCTCCCGCCGCCGCAGTAGATTCATCCTAAGTCCGACAGGCTCCTAGCTCTAGTGACGGGGTACACTAGAACCGCTCAGCCTTGGAACCACCCAGGCAGGGGGGTGACTCGGTGGCCCGGCCGCCCTTATCGAGCCATTCTGGTGGGGTCATGGCGTTGATGGAAAACGCGTGGATGCCTGCCTGGAGCTCCGCGGCCACGGAATCGTTGACCAGGCGGTGGCGGGCTACGCGCGACTGGTTTTCGAAGGCTTCGGCAACGATGACGACCTTGAAGTGCGATTCCGAGCCCTCGGGCACGTTGTGCATGTGACTTTCATTGATGACCTCGAGATGTACGGGGTTGAGTGACTTTCTCAGCTTTCTCTCGAGTTGCGCCCGCATCGGCATGATTCACCTTGCTCCTGGTTCCAACTGCAATTGTCAATGCCAACCATAGCACACCGAAAGGTTCGTATCGGAGGATCGCCTGATTGGCAAACGGGCTTTGGTTATTTAATCATCCGCTGATGCTGCACCACACCCCTTCATCCACCACGCTGGTTTTCCGCGTTTATTTACCTTTCGCCTTCGGGCATTTCCTGTCCTGCCTTTCCCACGTAGTCAACTTCGCCTGACGCGCTCGGAGAGCCAGATGCCGCTCAGAACCAGCCCCAACGCCAGGGCATGAAAACCCTCGAAGGTTTCGCTGAGGACAACCACCGCCAGGATGGAAGCGAACACAGGGACCAGGTTGATGAATACACCGGCCCGGCTCGGTCCGATCAAGGCGACGCCTTTCATAAAGAAGATCTGTGCCAGGAAGGAGGGAAAGAGAGTCACCAGAGCCACGACGATCCAGCCCGTTTGTGTCGGCCATTGGAATTTTCCCATTAGCACTTCGGCCGTGGCGAGAGGAATGGATGCAAGAAAAGCGGCCCCCGCAATCACGGTGAACAATCCGAGGGAAGATACCGCCGGCCTGCGGCGCAGGCCGACGGCATAGCCGGCATATAGGGTGCACGCGATAATCATCAGTACATCGCCGTGGTTGACGGTCAACGCGGCAATCCGCTCCAGGCTGCCGCCGGTGCCCACAATGGCAACTCCGATCATGGCGACGGCCACACCCGCCGATTGCAGTCCAGTGATCGGAGTACGGTAGGCGATGAACGCGCCGATCAGCACGAACACGGGCATCGACCCCTGAATAATGCCGATATTAACCGCGGTGGTGGAATGGGCCGCGATGTAAAAAAGTGCATTGAAAGCGGTAAACCCCAGTGCCCCCATGCCCGCTACGTACGGAATGTGATCGCGAAGCGTTCTCCAGTCCCGACGCACATTCCTGTTGGCGAAGATCAGCATCAGCAAGACAGCCCCCAGCCACCGCAGCGACACCAGCAGCATGGGTGAGATTTCACCAACGGCGATGCGGCCCAATACCGCGTTGGCGCCCCAGCAAAGTGTTGTCAAAGTGAGCAACACATAAGCTCGTCCGCTGGACTCGGCATGGGTCATCTCATTCGCTTCGAAGGACATCACGCGGCTTGTTGGAACACGGATAATTGCCAAAAGGCGCGACAATAGGCGTTTCTCCTCGTGGCGTCCACTCCAGGAACCAGTAAACTCGGGTGGTTGGATCACGGGCAAGAGACATCGCCGGAAAACCAATTATATTGGGTTGCGCCTGGACTCTCTTTCGTTTGAAGGACCCGGGGTCCGGTGAGTGGGTATGAGCTTCGGTTGGTATGTGTATAGTAAGGAATTTTGGTTTTATGGACTGTGCCCCTTGCAGGATCGCGGTATAGTCGTAATCGTCGGCAACGCTGCCCAGCGGTAAGTTGGGGCGATTAGCTGCAATGGTTGTTTAAGGTTTAAGTGGAGGTAACCGTACTATGTTGATATCAGAGATCTTGAATCAGAAATCGGCGGCCGCCCCCGGCGGGGTAATTAGATGCAATGTTTCCGATGATGTCATGACGGCTATCTCCGGAATGGCCGAGAACAAAATTGGAGCGGTGGTTGTTTGCGGTGACGACGGGGTCGCCGGTATATTTACCGAGCGAGACGTACTGAACGGGCTACACCGGGAAGGCGCGGAATTTCTGACCACGGCGCTTGAAAACAGTATGGTTAGGAAGGTGATCGTGGTTGATCCGAACCGGAGCATAGACGATGCCATCGATTTGATGAGCGGAAATAACATCCGGCACTTGCTTGTCATCGACGATGACGCCATTGTAGGCGTGTTAAGTATTCGCGACCTGACAGCACGAAAACTGGAGGCTGTTCAAGCCAACGTAGAGTTCTTAAAAGAGCAGGTAAAAATCGGTTCTAAGCCTCTGCCGATGTAATTACCGAGACACCGTCGATATTCGCGCGGACATGCGCGCTGTGCTCACGGGGGATGTGCGGTTTGTTGTCCGACTGTTAATGTGAACGGGTTATTTCGGTTGTGAATGGGCGGGTATTGATCGTCGCGGGCTCGGATTCGGGAGGCGGCGCGGGTATACAGGCGGATATCAAGACGGTGACGGCGCTGGGCGGGTACGCCGCGACGGCAATTACCGCGCTGACCGCGCAGGATACCCGGGACGTGTATGAAGTGATTGCCGGGGATCCGGCGTTTGTCCGCAAGCAAATGGAAGTCGTGCTGGCGGACATCGGAGCCGATGCCGTTAAGCTTGGCATGCTGCACGATGGCCCTGTCATCGAGACGGTTTGCGATGTCCTCGAGTCCGTTCCCGAAATCCCGGTGGTGACGGATCCGGTGATGCTCGCCAAGGGCGGCGCCCGGCTGCTTTCCGAGGCGGCAGTCGAGGTGCTGCGAGAACGCCTGCTGCCCTTATCCGTTATCGTCACGCCCAACCTGCCGGAGGCGGAGGCGATTACGGGCATATTGATCGACAGTGAGAAAAACCGACACGCGGCCGCCGAAAAAATCCTGTGGCTGGGCGCGGGCGCCGTGCTGCTTAAAGGCGGTCACACGGACGGGGATACCGTGATCGATCTGCTCTTCACGCCGGCCGGTAAAGAGACGTTCGAACACCCCAGAATCCATACCGGCCAGACACACGGTACGGGTTGCACCCTGGCCTCGGCGGTGGCGACCGGCATCGCCCAGGGCAAGGAATTGCGAGCCGCTGTTGAGCGCGCCATCGACTACGTTCACGAAGCGATCCGGCGCGCCCCGGGTTACGGGTCCGGACACGGCCCGCTGGATCACGGCCATACGATACGTACCGAGTAGGCAAGGCAACCCTGCCCCCACACGATCGCTATCATTGCACGAACTGCTTGAGAACTTGCGTAATTTGCCTCTACTGTAGTGCGCGGCAAATTTGATTTATCACCGCTGGTTCCACTAACTTCGGAACCGTCACTGAACTAACGGAGAATTGCTTATGCGCATTGCCTACGCCATTACCGGAGTTGCCGCCCTGTTCGTCTTGTCGCTTTCGGTTCGTGCAGAGAACCCGACGCCCTACGCGGGTATGCGGATCATCGACACCGATACGCCGATTGCCGAGTATCAGGAAAAACTCCTTGGCGCTATCCAGGCCAATAAGATGGGCATTGTCGCCCGGGCTTGCGCCGACTGCGGAGCCAAGGCGGTATTGGATAAAGAGATCCCGAAGAATCGCGTAATCATGATATTCCACCCACGCTTTGCGGTACGCATGCTGGAGGCCAGTGTCGCGGCCGGCATCGAAGCGCCTCTGCGGCTATATCTTACTGAACAGGACGATGGTACGGCTAAATTGACGTATCGACTGCCGAGCCACATATTCGGTGCTTACGAAGTCGATGCCCTGGATAAGCTGGGCGAGGATCTGGATGGAGTTGTGGCGCGGATCGTCGCGGAAGCTGGAAAGTAATCGGCATCGATATTAATCGACGGCCATAGCGTTGGCAAATCCATACTACAAATACTGGGTAGTTGCTGCGTCTGTGGTTTTTGTTTTGGTTGCCCAGGCCCTGATCGCGGGACCCGGCAAGGCAGTGCTGTCCGGTATCGGTATTGTACTCGGTTTGACGCTGTATCATGCGGCGCTGGGCTTTACCGGAGCATATCGAAATTTTTTTCTACACAAGGATGTCTCCGGTATCAACGCTCAGCTAGCCATGCTGGCACTGGCGTCGGTCTTGTTTGCGCCCGTGCTGGCGGGCGGCGAAGTGTTCGGTCATGGCGTTAGCGGCGCAGTGGCGCCGGTGGGTGTCTCCATGTTTCTGGGCGCGTTTATCTTCGGTATCGGCATGCAGCTCGGCGGTGGCTGTGGTTCGGGTACGTTGTACACGGCGGCGGGTGGTGACCTTCGCATGATTTTGACACTGGTGTTTTTTTGTATCGGCGGTTTCTGGGGTAGTCTGGATTTGGCGTGGTGGAAGGAGCTGCCGGAAATCGACGCCGTTTCACTTGGCCGGGTGTGGGGCTATGGTCCAGCGGTGCTTTTTCAGTTGCTGATTCTCGCCGTGGTGTATCTGGTGCTGCGTCGTTTGGGAAGCCCAAGCCGGTCCTTGTGGCCACCGGATGGCTTTACCATGCAAAACTTGATGCGCGGCCCTTGGCCACTGCTGTTGGGCGCCGGTTTGCTGGTTTTCCTGAACTGGGCCACGCTACTTATCGCCGGTCATCCCTGGGCCATTACCTGGGGGTTGACACTGTGGGGCGCCAAGTCGGCTGTATTGCTGGGGTGGGACCCCTCCAGCAGCAGCTTTTGGGCGGGTGCGTTTCAACAAAGGGCCTTGTCAGGCTCCGTGTTATTCGATACGACTTCCGTCATGAACATCGGCATTATCATCGGCGCGATGTTGGCGGCTATGTTGGCGGGTCGATTGAAACCGAGTGTCCGTATACCGCCGCGCGCGCTGGTGGCGTCGATTATCGGGGGCCTGATTCTGGGTTATGGCGCCCGTCTGGCGTATGGCTGCAACATCGGCGCGTTTTTCTCGGGAGTCGCCTCTACCAGCCTGCATGGTTGGGTCTGGATCGTCGCGGCGCTGGCCGGCAACTGGGTCGGCGTCAAGTTGCGGCCTTGCTTCCGGCTGGCTGTTT